>NC_015499.1:0-332500 GCF_000212395.1 Thermodesulfobium narugense DSM 14796 | reverse complement strand
TTATATAATAATACAAAATGCTAAAAAATCAAGAAAAAATTGATTATTTTTGATAATTAAGTAGATTTGTTGGAGTTGTTAAGATCCCTTTTATAAATCTGGAAAGATTTTTAAAAGCTTAATAATTACATTACTGCAAACTAAATATCCTTCTGTCACCTAAAACGTTGAAATCGTTTCTGTACTTTTCTACCGATGAAAGATCTATATCGGAAAAATAAAGGCCTTCTTTATCTTTGCACTCCAAGATAGTTGAACCATAAGGGTCAAAAACAAGAGAATTGCCAGGATACACGTTATTTTTATCAGAACCCACCCTATTTACACCAATAACAAAACACTGATTTTCAATTGATCTGGCTTTCAAAAGGGTTTTCCAGTGTTCTATCCTTGTTTTTGGCCACATAGCACTAACTATTGTAATCTTTGAGTTTGTGGAAATCTTTCTGAAAAGCTCTGGAAATCTTAAATCGTAGCATATTGCAAGTCCTACTCTTCCAATAAGGTTAGACTCTGCCACAACTACCTCTTTTCCTTCTGAAAAAATATCTCTTTCTCCCATAATTCCAATTAGGTGAATCTTCTTGTATCTGGCTATACAAGACCCTTCACTAAAATAAAAGCCACAATTATACAAATTGGCGTTTTCTTTTACTGGAAAAGTTCCGTATATGTCTATTTGATATTCTCTTGACATAAAGCATAGCTGATCAAAGTAATATGAAAGCCTATCACTCACCCTTTTAATAGAACTCTTATAATATCCAGAAAGGAAAGTTTCAGGAAAAACCAAAAGCTTTAATTCGTTCTTACTTGCTTCTAAGATAGCACGCTTTGTCTTTTCAAAATTTTGGTCAAAATCTTTTAATATGTCCATCTGGAAAAGTCCCACTTTCATTTTTCCACACATCCTTTTTCAATATACCATATATATAGATCCAAAACCCCAGGAGGCTTTCCAAACTCAGTAGCTATTTGTGAAAAGATTTTTTCGAAATTAATATAAGTCTTCTCAGTGAGTGCTCTTGGTATCTCATCAACGTAGCCATACTCTTTCATAACCTTTAATATGTGCCTGTCAAGAATTGCCAAATCAAATATCCCTACGTTTCTGAGAAAGTGGCTAGCTTCTTTCATACCAAAGCCCTTTACTTCTTTTACTAAAAATTTTCTTTTCTCAAAAGAACTAATTTTTGATTCCAAAAGACCTTTCAATCTCCCCAAAAGCCTTCTGTTTTCAACAATAAATCTATAACGCGGATTCCAGAATCTGTAACCTAATTCTTTTAGAGAAAGTCTTAATTCATCTTCATTCATATACAAAAAGCCTTCACCAATCTTGTCTTGAATGAACATGCCACCCTTAGCAGAATAGTTGGCAGTAAGAACACAAAAGCAAAGCTCTTGAAAGATTCTTTCCTCACTTCCCGAACTTATTTCTTTAAATTGAGAAATCCTTTGTTCCACCTGATCTTCACAAGAAGTTCCCTTTAGAAGATTTAATCTCTCTAAGAGTTTCAATTATCTATGATGATGTCTTGAAATCTCTCCTAATTCCAACAAAAAGCCCTCTTCTTTCATTTGTTCTATAGAACACTCGCCTTCCATCCCTTGTTCGCTGTATTCACATATTCTGTTCTCTATGTCTACGGTAAGCTTCCCATCACTAATAGCATCTGCATGATACCACCACATAAATATTGGTTTATTACTATACTTTGAAAAATATTCCTTTCCAACAAATGACACGATATATGGGGCCAAGATCAAAAATTTCTTATCAACTGACTTAATGCTGGCAGCCAGATCCCCTTCTATATCAATCTTATTTCTCCAGAGATACTCTCTTGCCTCAAGGCCTTTGTCAAGTTTAAGAACCATATCCTCTTCATCTTGTTTTATTACATTTTGCCATAAAGCAAAGAAATCGTTCATTATTTGCACCTCCAAAATATTTGAAATCCAGCAAGAACTAGTTATCATATTATACTATAATGTTTATATTGCTTTTTTTGATAACAAAAAGTTAATTTCACTTAAGATCTTCCTGGGAGGAAAGAATGCTTGACATCAATTTCGAAATAAAGGATAAAATTTTAGAAATCGTAAAAGGCGACATTACTTTGCGAAATACTGATGCAATAGTAAATGCAGCAAATAGATATCTGCAACATGGAGGAGGCGTAGCACTTGCAATTGTCAGAAGAGGAGGAGACATAATTCAGACAGAAAGTAATATGATAATTAGAAATCAAGGTCCTATCCCTACAGGAAAGGCAGTCTATACCAGTGCAGGAAACCTTAAATCAAAATACGTAATTCACGTTGTGGGACCCGACTATAACGAATACGCTCCTGACGCTGCAACAGAATTTTTGAAAATGTCCATAAACTCGTGCTTCGATCTTGCACTTAAACTAAGACTAAAGAGCATATCTCTTCCTGCAATATCTTCTGGCATATATGGTTTTCCAAAGGACAAGTGCGCTGATATCTTAATTCAGGAAACTTTTAGACATCTTGAGAAAAGGGATTCCTTAAAAAAAGTCGAGTTTGTACTGTTTGATGAAATTACTGCAGACATATTTGCAAACACTGCAAAAAAGTATTTTGAAATATATAAGAGCAAAAAATAAAATTATGGAAAACATTTTAAACCTATTAAAAAATAGTCCATTCTCTGATTTAATTAGCAAAAACTCAAACAGCGAGATAAACTTTTTAGTTAAAAGCTGGAAAACTCTTAATTCAAAACCTGAGAACAAGATCTCTATGATAAATAATAAAATCCTATACCGATTTAGGGGTCCCACACACTCTGAAGTCGAAGAGATTATAAATGCTGCCAGAGAGGGCTTTTTTGAAATATCAAACATAGAGTGTTACAAGAGATTTGAGATGTTAGCAAGATGCAAAAAGATAATCGAAGAAAACTTTGAACTTATTGCAAAAGTTATAGTAATGGATAGCTCAAAGCCTATAAATTTAGCAAAAGGAGAAATAAAATCTACCCTTGAAAGGTTTAGTTTCCTTGAGCTTGACCTAAATGCTTTAAAAGGAGAATACATACCCTCTGGCATATTTGCTGAGCTTAGAGACAGAAGCGTTATTACCTTGAGAGAACCATATGGCATAGCAGTTCTTATAAGTCCTTTCAATTTTCCATTTTTCCTTCATGCGTCCAAACTTATTGCAGCCTTAATCGCAGGAAACTCAACGATATCCATACCCAGCGAACATACTCCATTATCAGTGCTACTTCTCACAAAGATCTTCGAAATGGCAGGCTTTCCGAAGAATGTCCTTACCACAATAACCACCTCACAAACCCAAATAAAGGAAACAATAGTTAACAATCAGAACGTAGACCTCGTTTCTCTTACAGGATCGACCAAAACCGGTGAAAGCGTGATTAGAAATGCAGGAATAAAGAAGCTTCATCTTGAATTGGGGGGCAAAGCCTTCGGATTGGTTTTAAAGGATGCGATTCCCGAAAAGGCGGCAAAATGCTGGTTAAACGGAACTTTAAAAAATGCCGGGCAAAGGTGTGATGCGCTTAATGTAATGTTAATACCAAAAGAGTTAGAAGAATCTCTTCTGTCATCTATCTTAGATAAATTGAAAACAATAAAAAGAATTGACCCATTTAGGGAAGATTGTAGTCTTGGCCCTTTAATTTCTTTATCTAACGTGAACAGACTAAAGAAGATGATAAAGGAGGCAACTGATCTAGGCTCTGAAATAATCTTTTCCGATAGAGTGAAGGATTCTTATTTTCCTCCTCATGTAATTAAAGTTTATAACAAAGAAATAAAACTCATGACTGAAGAGATATTCGGACCACTTTTTGTTTATTATGTTTACAAAGATTTAGATGAAGCCATAAATATAATAAATTCTTGCAAATATGGCCTGGATCTTGCAATATTTGGAGAAGACGTAAACTCTATAATCAAGCTATCAAGAAAACTTAATGCCGGACAGATACACATAAATGACTATCCCAGACACGGAACAGGATACTATCCAGTTGGAGGCATAAAATCATCAGGCACTGGTAGCAAAGAAGGCATATTTTATACCGTTCAAGAAATGAGCTACACAAAGGCAATTATACTAAAAGATTAAGAATTCTTCTCTTGCTCAAGATGACCTGCCTTTTTAAGATAGTGCATAACTACAGCTTTTAAGACTCCGGTAGCAGGTATTGCAAGAATTAAGCCCTCAACGCCAAAAAGCTGTTCGCCTGAAACTAGTGCCAGAATTATAAGAATGGGGTGTACCTGAGCTTGCTTGCCCATTATCTTTGGACTCAAAACATAACTTTCAAACCAGTGTATACAAAGTATCACTATTACAACTTCAAGCGAGACAATCCATGACTGAGTAAGTCCAAGTAGTACTGCCGGTAAAGTAGTTGAAAGAGTGCCAAAAACGGGTATTACCGAAAGACATCCTGCAAGCACGCCTATTAATATAGCATATTGAATTTTCAGAACGACAAGTGCCAAAGTAGTTAGAGCACCATTGATTAAACAAATCAAAAATTGCCCTCTTACAATTCTTTTTAAGACAAAATCTATATCAGTAGAAAGCTCTATGATCTCTTGCCTTTTATCGGGAGGAAATAGTGTTAAAAGGCCATTTTTAATATTTTCAAAATCGATTATCCAGAAAGCCGCAACCATAAACACAATAAACACGTTTACACCAATTCTTACAGACTCCATAAAAAAGGTTTTCAGAACCTTAGCGCTTTCGCTAAAGGATAAAGAATATGGGTGAGTTTGAATATACTCCTGGGATAAAAAAATCCCGTTAAAACTAGACCTTATATCAATTGGAATAGAAAACGAATTTAAAAATTTCTGCAAGCTATCAAGATAGTTCTTAATGTTTTCAAAGTAGATAGGCAAGTGCCTTGCTATACTCCTTAGCTCATTGGAAAGACCGAAAATAAGAACTATTCCTATACTTCCCAAAAAAACAAATATTATAATATATGACAAAATAAGAGAAATTACTCTGTTTTTCTGAAAGCGCAGTATTGTTTTGAAAAGGGGCTCTATTAGATAGGCAAGTAAAAGGGAGATAAAAAAGAGTATCAATATACCCTTAAAAATCCACAGCACAAGCAAAAACAATATTATAAAGAGCGCTATTACAAAAACCTTTACCCTGGGGTATATCAGATATTCTTCAAGTTTCAATATAATCCTCTAAGACTCACTTAGAAATTTTGAAACCCTTTTTATAACTTTATCCCTACCAAGCGCATCTACTACTTCAAATAGTCCTGGGCCTACCTTCATTCCTGTTAATATAAGCCTAAGTGGATGAACGAGGTCTTTAAAAGAAAGATTCATAGAAACTGCCATCTCTCTTGATTTGTTTTCTAAATCTGTATGAGATTCATAGTTACTATTTACTAGCTCAAGAAATCTATTCAAAAGTAAAAGGGTTGACTTATTTGATTTTATATTTTCCACTTCTGGAGAGGTCAGTTCTGGATCTATAAAGAAATACTTAGTTGTATTCACCAGATCCTCTAAAGTCTTTGCTCTAACCTTGCCTAAATTTATGGCACGCAGAGTATAGTCGTCCTTTATTACATTTATCTTTGCCTTTTCATAAAATGGTTTAGCAAGGTCAAACAGCTTTGAGTCGTCCATGTTCTTTATATACTGAGAATTCATCCACTCCAACCTCTTTATGTCAAATACCGCAGGATTAGAATTAAGTTTCGCAAGACAAAACATAGAGATCAGTTCATCTCTGGAAAATATCTCCTGCCCCTCTTTCGGCGTCCACCCAAGGAGAGAGAGAAAGTTGAAAAGGGCGTCAGAGAGATATCCCATTTCTTTATACTCCAGCACACTTGCTGCACCGTGTCTTTTGGAAAGCTTCGTCTTATCCGGTCCCAAAAGAAGCGGTATATGAGCAAATTTTGGCAAATCTTTGCCAAAGGCCTTATAAATTATCATTTGTTTAAACGTATTTGTAAGGTGATCGTCTCCTCTTATTACGTGAGTAATGTTCATGTCTATGTCATCTACAACCACAGCAAAATTATAGGTAGGATAATTGTCTGATTTCATTATCACCATATCCCCACCTAGGCTATCGTTGGAACATGAAACTTCGCCCTTTACCGCATCACGCAAAAAAGACTTTCCCTCAGGGATTCTGATTCTGAGAGCAGGTTTAAGGCCCTTTGCCCTTAGTTCTCTTTTTTGTTCTTCGCTAAGATCCCTACATCTTCCGTCATATTTTGGGGGCCTGCCCATCTTCACCATCATTTCTCGTCTTTCCTTAAGCTCTTCTGGGGTACAAAAACACTCGTAAGCTACGCCCTTTTTAAGGAGTTCATTTGCCTTTTCTCTGTACAGATCTAATCTTTTTGACTGATAATATGGTCCCTCATCCCACTCTATCCCCAACCACTTTAAGCTTTCTAAGATGATTGCCTCGTATTCTTTAGATGACCTTTCTGTATCTGTGTCCTCAATCCTTAAGATAAATTTGCCGTCAAGGCGTCTTGCAAAAAGATAGTTAAAGAGCGCGGTGTGAGCTCCTCCAATGTGGAGCGCACCTGTAGGAGATGGAGCAAAACGAACTCTTACCATTAAGTTCTCCTTTCATAAACGCTGTGTATTGAAAGTGAAAAAATATATAAGTTTATTATAAGCGATATTTTAGTTTATTAGCAATTTTAAAAATTAAATGACAATTAATAGTTTTTTGTATAATGTTTAAGTTTAATAGAAATAATTTTAGGAGGGCGTGTTGAAAAAAGAAATATTACCATCTGTTGACAGCCAAAAAATACTAAGCTCTTTGAGATCAAAGTTTAGCGCTTTTTCCCTGAAAGACAATCTCAAGCTCAGCGAAGGGGCATTTGCATTTGTAATTCTTTTTTTCTTTACTTTCTATATTATTATTGTGCCCTTTGGATCAGGACTTGACCCATCCTGGCAGTTTGCAATGAACTATGCCTTCGAACACAGATTAATATTTGGGAAAGACATCATTTTTACATATGGTCCTTTAGGATTTCTGGCTACACCCGGTCCTATGTATCTGCCGCTAATCTTTGCTAACCCTATACTCCTACTTATAAACTCTTATATGATATTGTCATTTATATTTCTTGTTAAGCTATGCAGCCAGGAGCGCACGATAAAAAGATATTTAGGTTATCTTCTTACATATATCTTGATTTTGATCTTAAACGACCATAATTACGTAAGATCGCTTGACTTAGTTTTCATATTTACCAGCTTAAACCTTTCATTCCTTTTTTACCGCACTAAAAAGCCTGCTTACCTTCTGATGAGCGCTCCCATCCTAGTATTTAGCTTTCTTTACAAGTTTGGAGCCTTTGCAATGTAAGGAGTTTAAAGTATTTTTAGTTTCACTAATTCCTTTTTTCTGGTTGGTTGCTAAGTATTCGTTTTGCATTGAAGGACCTTGGTTTTCAGGTTTTTTTACAACTATCTTTTTAGGATTTGCAATCTTTACAATTATCGTTTCAGAAAATAAAGAAATTGTGCCATTTCTAAAAAGATTCACAATATCCTGGTTTACAATGCTTATTTTTTTGATATCATCCAATTCAATAATGCCAAATTACTACTCAAACCTTCTAGGGAATATAGCAAACAGCCTGGACTTCAAGTACTTCAACGTAGCAGATCTTACAGCGATGACACAAAACACAAAAGTTCAGACTGCAAAAAATCTTGAAATAGATACCCTGCCGGAAAAGATCGAGGGAATAATAAAAAGATCAACAGTAGATATATATCCATGAGAATCATCTCTGGTATTTGCTAACTATTTAAACTGGGATCCAAGACCTGTCTTCCAATCCTATACGGATTACACGCCCTGGCTTGACAGCAAAAATGATGACTTTTTGCGATCAAATAGAGCGCCAGAATATTACATCTGGTATAGAGCTGACAATAACCCTTTTTTTCAAAGCTTCAGGGGTGGAATGCTCTTAAATGATGACCCAAAAACTGTATTAGATATCCTTAGAAATTACTCTATGATAAAAAGAGAAAAGAAATTTACCCTTCTTAAAAGAAGCGCATCCCCATCAATCTCTGAACCCACAAGAATAGGGCAATCTGAGATAAGTTGGAACAGCTGGACAAGTGTTCCCATAAGCGGATCGAATAAAAGCATAGTGCTTGCAAAAATCTATATAAAGAAAAATATCTTTGGCACAATTAAGCGCATATTATATAAAGAAGAGCCAATCGAGATTGAGTATAAGGATAGAAAGGGTAATATTCACAAATTTCGCCTCCTTCCTGACAACGCTGTAGAAGGCGTCTGGATAAGTCCCCTGCCACTAAATGTTAATGAAAAAGATTACTTTATGAGCGCTGTGCCCATAGAGTCATTTAGGTTAACTAGCCAGGATCAGTTGCTGTACAGCAATAAAATTAAATTAGTTTGGGAAAAGATAGACGTATATAACGACAGGTTAATAAAATTAGCCGACTAAGAAGTTAGTTTTACTATATTTATATTTCTAACTCTGGGGCCATCTGCTTCCACAAAGAATATTCCCTGCCACCTACCTAGTTTAAGACTTCCATTTTCTACAGGAACTATTACAGATGAACCAATAAGAGTAGAGATGACGTGTGCGTCAGAATTTCCTTCAAGATGCCTAAACTTTATGCCCTCAGGAAGATGAAGTTTGAGAAAGCTTTCAATGTCAAGGGCCACATCAGGATCTGCTGCCTCGTTTATAGTAATTGCCGCAGTCGTGTGAGGCACGTAGCAAAGAAGCACCCCATTATATGCGCCATATGAATTTCTAAGCGCGCTTTCTACCAAAGAGGTAACGTCTATTAATTGAAGCTTCTTTGAGGTATTTATGCTTATTCTTTCGATCAACTTAACACACCCTATAGTCAGAAGAAAAATTTGTTTTAAAAAAGGCCGCCGAAGCGGCCTTTTGGAGTTTTACCAGTTTGAGCAGGATGTCCCCATAGCTCCATTACCAGTACAAGAAACAAGACCACTCGTAGAATCAGCAGTAATAGTGTAATTATAAGTAGCTCCACCTGCAGTAACAGAAATTCCATTTGCACCAACAGTAATTCCGCCTTGAGTCTGCACCATACCCGCAAGAGTACCTATATCTTTAGTATATGTTCCATATTGTGCATAGTAAAGCGCCTCTGCACTCCTTAATGAAGCCAGCGCACCCTTCGCATCAGCGTCAGCCGCGTTTTTCATAAAGTTTTGGTAAATTGGAAATGCCACTGCCGCAAGGATACCGATGATGACGATGACTACCAGAAGTTCTATCAACGTGAAACCCCTTTTATTTCTTAGGCTCTTTCTTGGAAAACTTTGCATATTACCCCTCCTTAGATTAGTTTCAAAGCCTATTTGATTATAGAACAAAGAAAAAACTTTATCAACTAAAAAGTTCTTTCACCTCCTTAAGATTTATTATATTAACCAAATTATCGACAAGAGTAAAGTAAATTCTTAAACCCCGAAATTACTTTGCAATTGCCTGATACAGGCTAAATATAGGCAGATACATTGCAATTACTATAAATCCCACAATGCCACCTATTATCACTATCATAGCAGGCTCGAGCATGCTTGAGAGAGCCTTCACTGTAGTTTCCACCTCGTCGTCGTAGTAATCGGCAGACTTGTCCAACATCTCATCCAGGTGCCCAGTTTCCTCGCCTATTGCTATCATCTCTACCAGTACCATAGGAAACTTATCGGTCTTCCTCATGGAGTCAGCAATTGTTTGACCCCTTTTAACCGCATCGTGCACAAATCTTATGCCCTTCTTTAATACAACGCTCATTAATACGTCTTCTATTATCTCAAGAGAAGTAAGTATTGGCACACCGCTTCTCGTCATAGAACCAAACGTCCTGGCAAATCTTGAGCACTCTATCTTCATGTAAAGTGGACCAAAAATAGGAAGCCTGAATACTACAAGATCAAACATCTCTCTACCTACAGGATTGCTAAGGAATCTGGCAAACAAAAAAACGCCAGCGATGATTATCAAAACTATCCAGATAAAGTTGTGTATCAAAAATTGGCTCGCATTTACCACTATTGTAGTCATAAGGGGTAATTTTGCACCCATTCCCGTAAGGAATCCTGCAAACATAGGAACAATAAACATTAGCAAAAATGCGCTGAGAGCCAAGGCAATGGTTAAGACAAATATAGGATAGCTCACAGCCTGCTTTACTTGGTTTCTAAGGGCCATCTCTTTTTCCAGATATGTTGCAACCCTTGCAAGTATTACGTCAAGAGAGCCAGACGTCTCGCCTGCTCTTACCAGACTGGTATAAAGTTTGTTAAAAACGTTGTTGTGTCTTTCAAGAGCCCTCGCAAGGCTCTCTCCTCCTTCTACTCTCTTCAGAACATCGTCAATAACTTCTTTGAAAACCTTTTTCCTTGTTTGCGACTTAAGGGTGTTTAGAGTTCTTGCAATAGGAACTCCTGCTGCCACCAGAGTAGCAAATTGTCTTGAAAATATAGCAAGATCCTTCTGGGTAACTCTGTTAAAAATTGGCAGAGTAAAGGATGAGCCTTTCTCAACTTTGTCCACCTTAACATCTTTAGACACATCCTTAATCTCTTTTATCTCAACTACAAGAAAGCCCTTATTTCTAAGATCGTTTTTTAAAACCAGTAGGGAAACAGCATCTGTTGTGCCTGTAACCAGCTTGCCTTTAGCGTCTCTCACTCTATAAAAGAAGTTAGGCATTATAACCTACCTACCAGACGCATGAACTCTTCCTTGTTCACAGCTACGGTAAAAGCATCCTCAAAGGATACCTTGCCTCGAAGAACTAGATCTTTAAGAGATGAGTCTAACTGCTGCATGCCGTATCTTCCGGAGGTCTGTATTACAGAATAAAGCTGGGACGTCTTGCCCTCTCTAATAAGGTTTCTTACAGCAGGAGTTGCAATCATTACCTCCGTTGCTACCACTCTACCACCGCCAATCTTTGGCAAAAGTGCCTGAGATACCACTCCTTGAAGGGCAGTGGAAAGCTGAGTCCTTATTTGCTGCTGCTGATTGGTTGGGAAGACATCTATAATTCTGTCTATAGTTTGTGGTGCATCGTTAGTGTGAAGGGTTGAGAACACCAAATGCCCTGTTTCAGCAGCTGTGATAGCTGCAGCAATAGTTTCGAGGTCCCTCATCTCGCCTACTAGTATTACGTCAGGGTCCTCTCTTAAGGATGCCCTAACAGCTCTAGCAAAAGACTTAGTGTCATTTCCAACCTCTCTTTGATCTACAATAGATTTCTTGTGAGAGTGAAGGTATTCAATAGGGTCTTCAATAGTAATAATATGACACTCCCTTGTTCTGTTTATTATGTTTACAAGAGAGGCAAGCGTGGTAGATTTCCCTGAGCCAGTAGGACCTGTTACAAGGACAAGCCCTCTTACCAGTTTTGCAAATTCAGCTATTATAGGTGGTAGTCCCAGAGTTTCTAGGCTTGGAATATCCCATGGAATAAGCCTTAGCGCTGCTCCCCATACTCCTCTTTGTTTAAACACGTTTACCCTGAATCTTCCAACTCCAGATATACCGTAGGAAAAGTCAATATCTAACTCTTCCTCTATTTTCTTTTTCTGGTAATCTGAAAGCATAGAGAAAATAAGCTCAAATGCGATCTTTGGAGTAATATTTCCATATTCTTCCAATCTTATTAGTTTTCCCTCTCTTCTTATTACAGGGGGTATTCCCACAGAGATGTGAATGTCACTCGCATTCATTTGAGTAGCCTTTTCAAGAAGTTCAGTTATCTCCATATTCCCTCCTACTCTTCCGTAAATATCTTCTTCACAATTTCCTGAGGTGTGGTAATCCCCTTAAATATAAGATCTACGCCATTCTCTCTCATTGTTCTCATGCCACCTTTAATAGCTGCGCTCTTTATCTCTTTAGAAGGTGCTCTAGACATAACAAGGGATCTTATTTCATCGTTTACCACTAAAAGCTCAGGCACCACAGTCCTTCCCTTATACCCCGTGCCAAAGCACGCGCTGCAACCTGTACCTTCAAAATATGTTACCTCTCCAACGGGACCAAAGCCAAAACCTCCAGGAGATATCCCTAAGGCTATTTTCATATCCTCTGGCATTGGGACCTCCCTTACGCATTCAGGACAGACCTTCCTTACAAGTCTTTGTGCCAAAATACAAAGAGTGCTGGATGCAAGCAAAAACGGCTCTACATCCATGTCCATAAGCCTTGGAAAAGCGCTAGCAGCGTCATTTGTGTGAAGGGTACTTAGAACTAAATGCCCTGTCATTGCAGCCCTTACAGCTATCTCAGCAGTCTCAGAATCCCTGATCTCGCCAACCATAATAATATCAGGATCCTGTCTTAAAAAGGATCTTAATAAAGTTGCAAATGTAAGGTTTATCTGAGGATTTACCTGAGACTGAGTTATACCAGGAATATAAAACTCCACCGGATCCTCAGCAGTCAATATGTTAACATCTTCTCTGTTAAGAAGGTTAAGAGCAGAATAAAGAGTAGTAGATTTCCCTGAGCCAGTAGGACCTGTTACGAATATCATGCCGTATGGTTTTTGCAATATAGACTTAAAGGTTCTAAGCTCTCTTTCAGGAAATCCCAATGCCTCCAGTTCCATTGCAACGGCTTTTTTGTCAAATATTCTGAGAACAACCTTTTCACCCTGTGTGCAGGGCATAATTGATACTCTCATATCGATATCTTTATTAGCAACTTCAAGATGCATCCTGCCGTCTTGAGGCCTTCTTCTTTCTGATATGTCTAGGGTCGAGAGTATCTTTATTCTTGAGACTATTGCAGGCCCAATTGACTTTGGAAATTCAGATATCTTTAGTAGAGATCCATCAATTCTATATCTTAAAACGATCTTGTCTTCGTAAGGCTCAATGTGAACGTCGGAAGCCCTCTTAAGGACTGCCTCCTCTACAATTGAATCAACCAAATCCACTACAGAATCGTCTTCAGTATAAACAAAAGCTTCCTTTTGAAGTTGTGGTTCGATATAATTGGGCGAATCTTGTGATTCTTTACCGAAGATTGTCTCTTCTTTTTTCTTGAAGTTTATCTCACCAGAAATATACTTGGAAAAATCACTTGAAAGTATCATAGCTGGCTCAACCTGTGTCTTGGTAATCAAACGAACGTCGTCAACAGTAGACAGATCCTGTGGATTTACCATACCAAGCAAAAGCTTGTCTCCTCTTAGTGCCAGGGGCAAAATTCTTCTTTGTTTAATAAAATCAGATGATAAAAGTTGCAGAGCTTTTTCGTCTAACGGTGTCTCTTCTATTCTTTTTATCTTAAAGCCATAGATATTCTCTAACTTCTGAACAACCTCCCTCGTCAAAAGTCCTTTATTTTCAAGAACATCAAGCAAGGGAGCATCAGAAATCTCCAGTTCATAAAGTACATCCGTTGCAGCTTCTTCAGTCAAAAGACCACTCTCAAAAAGTTTTCCCACTATTTTCGCTTCTTTAGGTCTTTTTGCACTCTCTACTGCCAAGGCCCACCACCAACTTAGAAGTATTTATTATTATATATTATCATATTCCTAAAACTTTTAAATAGGATTTATTTCCCTTATTTTATTGTAAAAATTATATAATATTATCTGATAAAATAACAGGAGGTAATATGAACGATTTACTAATAGAAAACGCATCAATACTGGATGTAAAATCAGGAAAAGTTTTAGAGGGGTCAAACATATATATTTCCAACGGCACAATAACCGGCATAAACGTTAACAAAGACTGTCCACAAAAAATAAACCTAAACGATAATCTAGTAATTCCAGGTCTAATAAACGCACACACTCACGCCGCAATGACTCTTCTTCGAAGCTATGCAGACGATCTGGCCTTAATAGACTGGCTTACCAATCACATATGGCCCAAGGAGGCACAAATCATAAATCCTGAAACAGTTTATATAGGAACTCTTATTGCCTGTTATGAAATGGCAAAAAATGGCATTACTACATTTGTAGACATGTACTTTTATGAGGATTTTGTGGCAAAGGCCGCTGAAGAAATCGGCCTTAGGGCTTTAATTGGAGAAGGAGTTCTAAGCGTTCCAACACCTCATGCCAAGGGAGAGACACAAGGAATAGAAAATACAAAAAAATTAATAGAAAAATACAAAGGTAGCGACTTGATATCGCCTATTGTAGCGCCACACGCCCCATACACCTGTTCAGACGAACTATTAAGGGAGTTAACGCAAATTGCTATAAGGGAAAACTGCCCCCTTCACATCCATCTATCAGAATCAGAAAAGGAATTTTTTGACATACAAAAGGAAAAAAATCTTACTCCTACAGGATATCTTGAAAAATTAGGGGTTTTTGAGGCAAAAACATTTGCTGCCCACGTAAACTATTTAACCGATAATGATATAACTATTTTAAAAGATTACAATGTAAGTGTGGTTCATTGTCCAGAAAGTAACGCAAAGCTAGCTAGTGGAATATGCCCTGTAGCAAAACTCATCCAATCTGGGGTAAACGTAGCTCTTGGCACGGATGGAGCAGCAAGCAACAACAACCTCGACATACTTGGGGAAATGGACTTTGCCCTAAAACTCCAAAAGATATCCAGCAAAAACCCTCAAACGCTAAAAGCCCTTGATGCTCTTCAGATGGCCACTTCAAAAGGCGCTGCTTCAATATTCAAAAACGATATTGGAAGCATTGAGGTGGGAAAATGGGCTGATTTTCTGGTAATTGACAGAGAAAACCCATCAATGCTGCCAGGACATCACCCTGTAAGTGATTTGGTTTACAGCGCCACGCCTGACTGCATATTAAGCGTTTGTGTTAACGGAAAATGGATTATAAAGAATAAAGAAGAGCAGTTTGACAAAGAAAAGATAATAAAACTTACGAAAGAGGTTTTGAAGAGGTATTTTCCATAAAAAACTCTTTAAAAACGTATATGACAGGACTTGCAGGATAGAGGTTTTCAATATCGCCCAAGAATGCTTTTGCATCAGAATACTGATGCATTTTAATGTTGTATCTTATCAAAGTAACCAATGTCAAAAGAGAATCCGGACTGGTCTTATAAAGAAGATTGGCATATTTGAAAGAGTTCCTACAATCTTCGTACGAACAGGATATATCTAGCAAGCCTATTATTGGCTCTTCGTAAAAGGGGTGAAACTCGAGAGATTTTAAAAAATATGCCTTAGCCTCAGGATAATTGCCTTTTAGCTTATTAGCTTCTCCCAAATAATAGTACAATACGGGATCGTTTGGAAACAGGCTCAGACCTAAACTTGAGGTTCTTTCCACAGAGTTAGCCATCTCTTCTATTAGATTCTTATCAGACTTTGGCAAACTTTTTGCAATAAGAAGATACTTGTCGTCAAGGCTAATATATGAATAATAATCGTATGGATAAAAAGATAAAGCAGATGTTCCCACCATAACCTTTTGAAAATTGTTATTTATTTTGTAAATTCCATTATCAATGTTGTAATAGACGCCCATATATAAAAAGATGCAAAAACATCCTACAGAAATAACCAAAGGGAAAATGTTTAACCTGATCTCTTTCCCCTTGAAAGATAAATGCATTAATCCTAGAGCTAGAAAAAGAAAGAAAAAAAGCGATACGCTCAATACAAAAAAATTAAAGAAAATATAAATTAGAGTTGCACAAAATCCAAAAAATGATATCAGGTTTAATTTGTTCTCAAAAACAGAAATACAATTTCCATAAAGCGCAAAAGCTACCAAAAGAGTAAATGAAACAAACAATGGCAGTCCACCAAGCGCTAAAAATTCAAGAAATTCGTTGTGAGGGACATCAACAAACGTCATATTTCTCGCACTCCAGTGAAAGAAGCTGTTTGACATATCAAAAAATCTAGACGAAATTGGATAATAATTTGCAAGTCCATAGCCCGTAAGAGGCTTTTTTAAAAACATATCAAATGATGCCTTCCACATCGTAATTCTCTGAGAAAGAGATTCGTCTTCTACTCGTCCAACCTGTCTACTAAATCCCATCCCATACCACCCAGGATTTGTATATGGGGTAGCAAAAAACAATACTATAGAAACAAGAACGCCAATAGCTAAAAGTGCACTAACCCCTTTAAATCTTAGAACTTCTTTCTTTAAAAAAAATAAGAGTGAAAAGAACAAGATAAAAAAACCAAAAATATTGGCCCTTGAATAAGTCAATAGTAGCTCAAAAAATGAAAGTTCGAAAATTACATAAAACAATGGAATAAATCTCTTATAAATATAAATAAAACAAATAGTCGAAAGACAAATAATAGATAAAAACACTGCATAATCATTTGGTTGTCCAAAAAAGGTAGAAAGTCTGCCAGGATAACCTTCAAGGTTTAGAAAATCGAAATTAGAATACTCACATAAACCGTACAAAAGAGGAATTATAGAGGACAGGATAATGCTGAGAAAAATTTTAAATAAATCCCGTTCTTTAAATTTCTGCTGAACAATAAGCCACACAAAACTGAGAAAAATTAGATAAAAGAGAAGCCCTGTAAGTCTTGCGCTTTGTCCTAAAATAGCATAAACCTTAGAGGGTGCTACAAAAACTGAAAGCAAAAGAGAAAGTAGAAAAAACAAAATCAGAAAAAGGGTTACAACAGAAACACCTTTGGCCTTTTTTATAGAATATATAGAAAAGATAATACAAAATAAAGAAATTAGAAACAATTTTGGGAAAGAAAAGGACTGGGTTATGTTCCATGGGTAAAAAATTACTACAGGATAAACAAAAATCATTAAAGATAGCAAAGATGCTATCTTACTTGAAGAAGATCTATTAAATTTGGGCTCAAAATTATAGATATTCGACGTCGTCTTCCTCTAAATATTCTCCTTGCCATATCTCCAATATTTGAGCGCTTATTTTACCTGGATTTGATATCTTGTGAGGAGTAGATTTTGGTATTAAGATGCTGTCTCCTCTGTGATAAAAGCCTTTCTTTCCATCCTTTTCTATCTCTACAGCTCCTGAAAGTATTATCCAGTTTTCAGACCTGTGATGATGCATCTGAAGTAGTATTTCCTTTTTTGGCAGAAGAAGTACTTGATAGATCAAAAAGTTATCTCCCCTGCTTATAAGGGTTTTTTGCCCCCAAAATCTGTAAACGGTCCTGTGAATCTGGCTCTCTTCTCTGCCCTGTTCCTTAAGAGCATCAAAAGCATCCTTTACGTATTGTGAACTGCCTCTTTTGCAAACCAAAATTGCATCGTCTGCATCCACAACTATTAAATCTTCCAGGTCTATTCCAACCATAAGTTTGCCCGTGCTGTACATAAAAGAATTTCTGCAATGGAGGGCAAGCACATCTCCTGTAGTAACATTTCCGTCTTTATTCTTCTTGGCCACGTCATAAAGTGAATCCCAGCTTCCCAGATCGCTCCACTCAAACCCAGATGGAATCACAGCACCTAAATTGGATTTTTCCATTACTGCCTTATCTACAGGAATTGAAGGCAAAGAAGAATAGATCTTTTCAGGATCTCTTTCAAACTTGTCGTCAAACAAACTTCTTACTTTCTCGTATGTCTCAAAATCGAGCCTTTTAACTTCTGAAAGGAACACTTCAGGTTTCCACATAAACATCCCTGAATTCCACAGGTAGTTCTCGTTCTGAATATACATTTTAGCTCTTTCTAAAGAAGGCTTTTCTTCAAACTTTGATATCCTAAATCCTTTTGAGCCATCTATTCTTTCTCCTTTCAAAATATAACCAAAACCAGTAGAAGCAAAAGATGGCTTTATACCAAAGGTTACTATATAACCCTTTTCAGCTAACTTCTCTGCATCTTTAGCAACTTCATAAAAAAGCTCTTCATTTAAGATCATATGATCAGCAGGAACGACCAAAATAGGATCTTTAACGCCTTGTTTTTCAAGATACAGAGTAAGATAAAGACAGGCCGCATAAGTGTTTCTTGGATAAGGTTCAAGCAAAATGTTATATTTTATCCTGGAATCACCATTAGAGCTAAGTTGCCACTCCAGATCCTCTTTATGGGCATCAATTCCAACAATCAAAATGTGATTGTCACATAGTGGAAGCAGTCTATCTATTGTATTTTGCAGCAGAGATTTGTCACCTGTGAGTGATATTAGCTGCTTTGGATATCTTTCCCTACTAAGGGGCCAAAGCCTACTTCCTACACCTCCAGCAAGCACAGCTACTTTCATCGTTCACTCTCCCCGAAAAATTCCATTGTTTTATAAATGTCATTGTCAATATTATAATTCAAAAAATCGCTGTGTCTTTCAATATTCATATAATAAAATGTCTTGTTTTCTGCTACATCTATTACGTTAAAAAGCCATTTTACAGAAAGAGCAGCACATTCGTAGCCCTTCACAAAGGATGTCCCGCCTATTAAGACCACAAGTCCTTTTCTTTTATTAACCTTAAATTTTTTCCCTAAAATGTTTTTTCTTGCCCAAAAGGGCTGGCACCTATCTATCGCCGACTTTAAGATCGAGGGCACTCCTCCGAAGAATACTGGGGAAAAGAATAAGAAAAACCTGTACTTTTCAATCTTTTCATAAATGTCATGCATATCATCTTTAATTACACATCTTCCGCTCATTGAACACTTTTCACAACCCCTGCAGGGGGAAATATTCATTTCTCTGAGAACAAATTTTACAACATCCTTTTCTCCCAAAAATGTCATAAATCTATCAATCAGAAAATCAGTATTTCCCCCTGCCTTTGGGCTACCGTTAAAAATCACAAAATTTTTCTCAATCAATATAAGTTCTTGCCCCTAAATACCTCTCAGCATAATATGGCTCGTCTAGGGAATCAATCATTATTCCGCCGTGATATGCAGCATGAATAAAGCGATTATCGCCAATATAGATGCCCACATGACTTGGGCCACTTTCATAAGTTTGGAAGAAAACCAAATCCCCCGGCTTAAGGTTTGATGTTGAAACTTTGCTACCATCATAATATTGAGAATCAGCATCTCTTGGAATGCTTATTCCGTTAACTCTAAAGACATACTGTACAAACCCAGAACAGTCAAAACCTGCCGGAGTTGTTCCTCCCCATCTGTAGGATACCCCTTTTAGATGTAAAGCAGTTCTGACAATCTCTTGCCTCAAATCTTGATTGTTTGCATAAGCATTTTGCGCAAACAAAACAAAAGTAATTGCAAAAATTGCCAAAAGCCAAAAACAAACCCATCTACCCTTCAACCATTCTTTCCTCCTTTCCTGGTCTAAAAACGTGAGCCGAAGGAGAAAATCCCCTGCTCTCTCCCCTTATTCTTTGTCCAGAAACTGCCTTTTAATTTAAGTGTTACAGGTTGTTTGCAAAATTATATGCGTTTTCAGCGTCAGATTTTGCACCGATTGACTTAAAGCCATCTCCTGCTTTAATTAAATCTTCTTTGTTCCCCTCGCTTAACGCAACGGAAAAGGCATAGTTATAAGCAGTCCATGCATCAGCCTTTGAACCTACGCTCTTAAAGCCATCTCCTGCCTTGATCGCCCCAGATGCAGACCTAAATTTCATAGCAAGCCCAAACGCATAATTGTAAGCATTCCAGGAGTCCTCTTTGTCTCCTAGAGCCCTGAAGCCGTCGCCCGCCAATACACACCCGTCCAATGACCTTTGCATCTTGGCAAAAGCAAATGCAATAGTGTAGGCCCTTTTTGCGTCAGAATCATTGCCCAACTTCCTAAAGCCGTCTCCTACTGCAACTAGTGCTTGAACGTTTCTTTGAGAAATAGCAAGACCCATGGCATAAGTGAAAGCGTTCCAAGCATCATCAGTATCTCCTGCCTCCAAAAAACTATTAGCAGCAGAAAGGGTTTTCTCAATGTTTCTCTGAATCATAGCAGCACCAAAGGAAGTTGCAAGACTAGATGCAGAGTTCTCATTAGAAGATAACTCTTTAGAAGAAGAACTATAAGATCCTGATGATGATGGTATTATTGTAGAGTTTGTCCCTTGGGCACTGCTTTGCTCTACAAGCGCTTCTTTAGATAAAAAAGGATTTTTTGCACTATCTAAGCTTTTTGCACCGGCAGAAACTGGAAAAAAGAATAAAAGGACAGTTAACACCGCTGCCAGTTTGGTGCAAATTTTCATCAAACTACCCCCTTTCAAGCGGGCGATTAAATTTATTAAATTTTATCTTCAAAAATAATCGAAGTTAGTATAACATATTTTTTAAAAAAATAACATATTTTTAAAGGGGATGCAAATTGACAAATAATATTATAAATATGCTATATTTCCTATCATTTTTATCCTTTAATGCTGGGGAATTACCAATCGGGGCTATAATTTGCAAGGAAGGAAATATTTTGTCTATGTCACAAAATTTCTGTGAAAGATCAAATTCTCCTATTGAGCACGCCGAGATATTGGCCATAAAAAAAGCTATTCAAAGATATAATAGATGGTACATACAAGGATCTACTATTTATTGTTCTCTTGAGCCCTGTTTAATGTGTGCTGGAGCAATAATAGAGTGTAAAATAAAAAACGTTATATTTTGTGTTAGTTCAAAAAATTCTACAAGGCAAATTCTTGAATCAAACGACATTTTTTGTATAGAAATGTTTGACGAAAGGTTTAGGAATTTAATAGAAAGATTCTTTAAAGAAATAAGAAATAAAAAAAAATTTATACACCACGTTCAAAATAAATATGTCAAGGGACACTGATTTTGTCACTACAAAAGTAAATTAATGAGACACTGATTTTGTCACCCCTCTTTCATCAACTAATGATGAATTGTCATTGCTATTTGAATTTGAATTAGAACTTGAATTAGAATTTGAATTAGGTCTTTTAAACTTGTTGATAACCATATGACGCCAGGGGTGGTCTGCAGCAGGTATATAAGGTTTTTTGGTTGAAGTGTTTTTAGAGCCATTCTTTACTTTTTCTTTAGGTGGTATGAGTAATTCTTGTAGTAAGTAATATTTATCAGCGTATAATGCGCTGAATGATCCATCTAGATGAGTTAGAACTTTTACTGTACTTTTAGGAGTTAAAGGTATTACCTTGCCATTAGAATCTACTAATTGATAAATATGACCCAGGTAAGATATATAAGAGCCGTGAGATGCCTTGCGTTCTTGATGCCATGATAGAATCTCTTCTAGTTTGTCTAATGAAGGGCAAGGGCTATAAGTTAACTTGGGGTTATCTGGAACAACAGCGAACCTTTGATTAAACCTTTTAATAAAGTCTGGTAGAAATTCATTTGCTGCTTCAATAGTAGATATACCTGCCATACGCAGTTCAATTGTTAGTCTCTTTTGTAATGTGCCCCAAAGACGTTCAATACGTCCTTTGGCCTGTGGAGAACGAGCGGGTATATGTCTAATCCCTAATTCTGAAATAGCTCTGCCAAACTGAGTTAAGGGAACAGTTTGCCCAGATAATTCTTCTGAAATTGATAACTTATCCTCTTTAGGTGAAAAGAAAATGGTATGACGATCACTGTATATGCTTTTAGGTATTCCAAAGTTCTGTGCTACTTGTTGAATAAGTTTTAAGTAACCAAAAAGACATTCATGAAGTTCAAAATGTAATCCCTGAACCTTACTAGTAGCATCATCAATAGAACCGTGCAAAGAAAGCATTGGTCCTCTATCTTCAAGCCATTCAAAAGGACTGGCGTCTATTTGAGAAAGTAGACCTTCCTGAGGTAAACGTTTACGTGACCTCTTAAGCTTAGATGACCTGTGCGTATGACTTAATGGAATATTATTTTTCTTTAAGATACGATTTACTGTCTTGGATGAAACATCTATGTTATAAAACTCTTCAAGTATTTCAGCTATTTGCTGACAACTGGCATTGTGAAGACTATCCTGAGCTAATTTAACAATCCTTTCTCTAGTTTCTTTAGGTATTCTCTGTTTTGATTCTCTGCCTCTATTTTTGTGAACCAGACCAGTAACGCCTTCTGTTTTCACCCTCTCCTTCAAACGAATAATTTGACGTTTACTTAAGCCTAAAACTTCAGCTGCCTGTCTATTAGTGATATTGCCTTCAATTGCTTGTTCAATTACAAAAACTCTGCGTGATTCCTTAACACTCAAAAATATCTCTCCCATCATAGTGACATTATTACTGTCTTCTTAAGGGGTGACAATATCACTGTCCGTTAACACACGTTCAAAATAAATATTGACATAACATTATAAAAAGTTTAGAATTACAATCTGTGAGCCGTTAGCTCAGCCAGGTAGAGCATCGGCCTTTTAAGCCGAGGGTCGAAGGTTCGAAGCCTTCACGGCTCACCATTTTTTATTCTACAAATTAGCGACTTTAAAATATAATCTCTTCTGCGTTAAAGACAGGCCCATCTTTGCAAACTCTTAAATAACCTCTAATGCTTTTCACTACACATCCCATACATGCTCCTGCACCACAGGCAAAAACTGATTCCAAACTGATCTGTGCCCCTCTGTGCTTTCTTTGAATAGCCTTAAGCATTAGGACAGGCCCACAAGCAAAAATAGAGTCATATGTCTTTTCTAATTTGAAATCAATCACAGTACCTTTATTTGCATATGAACCGTCATCAGTAAACACAAAAAGATTGCCAAAATTGGAAAATTTGTCTACACATATTACCCTATCCTTGTTCCTAAAACCCAAAACAACGTCTATCTCAATTCCTACTTTTTTAAGGTGCTTTGCCAGATAAAATATTGGTGCTATTCCCGTTCCCCCTGCATAAAGTAAAGCACTTTTAATCTTATCAAATTTAAAGCCATTGCCTAAGGGGCCTCGTATTTTTAAAAAATGGCCTTCATTCATTTTGCTTAAAATTTTCGTTCCCTTACCCTTAATTTCTATTAAAAAGCTTAATCTATCAGAATTTGAATCAAAAACGCTAAACGGCCTCATAAAAAATGGATCGTTTAAGTCATTTAACTTTAGCATAAAATACTGTCCTGGTAGGGGACTAAGGTTTTCCTCTACTTTCAAATCCATTAGAAAATGAAAATTGCTAATTTTTTCAGTTTTTATAACCTTTGCTTCAATCATCTTCTCATTCTCCAAAATTTTTTATTCTCCAAAAAAATGCAAGCAGAGCAAACTCTGGCAAAACAAGCATTCTTTTTAGCCTTGTGGGTTCGCTAAGAAGTCTATATAACCACTCAAGCCCAAGGTTTCTAAATATTTCTGGTGCTCTCTTTTTTTTGCCCGACAAAACATCAAAAGAACCTCCTACTCCTATGCCAATTATATCGCTCTTAGCTTTAAAAAGTTCGTTTAAGAAAATCTCCTGTTTTGGAAAGCCCATAGCAGACATTACAAATGTTGCGCCTGATAAAATGATTCTCTCTATAGATGGCTTAAAATCAGTAAAATATCCGTTTTCATAACCAACTACTTTTATTCCCATCTTAAGAAGTTTTTCACTTAGCGATTTAACTACTTCATCTGTGGAACCTATTAAATAAATTCCTTTATCATGTTTTTTACATATCTCCAAAAAATGTGGGATAAGATCTACCCCGCATATTCTTTTTGTATTTAAAAAAATAGCAATCCCTATCCCATCTGGGACAACAAGGTCTGCTCTATTAAATGTTTCAAGCATAATAGTTGAGCTATTATTTTTTTTCATTGAATACATAACCATTTCTGGATTAAGGGTTATAATTCTAAGACCTAAATTTTTAACAAGTCTCTCTTCAAAAAGATTTAATATCTCTTCAAGACTAATAATATCCACAGGAACTTTGTCAAATAAAAATTTTCGCATGGCATTAAACAAATTCAAAATTTTTAAATGCTAATTTTTCAAGTTCACTTATTTTTAAGGCGATCTGTTTTTCAACAAATTTTTTATTATTATAAAATTTTACAAGATTTTCAAAAGAAAGAGATTTGTAACAATATTCCTCTAAACCAATCTGTCTCATAAAGCCTCTAACCTTTGGATCGTAATCGATTGCAACAAAGGGAGTCAAAGACTTTGTGCAAAACACTGCGCTGTGAAATCTGGTAGCAACAAACACCTCACACTCTGCAACCGATCTAAACGTATTTATAAAATTACCATAAAAAATTTCATCAAACTTTATCGGCAAACTCTTTAAAAATCTCTCATCTTCTTTGTCAAAAGCTACGCCTCTTATTAAAAAGCCCTCACCCCTCAATCTTTCGGAAAAGATTACTAACTCTTGAACTGACCTTGAAGATTCTTCACAAGCCCTAAGGTTGATCCCAAAAATCTTTTCTTTTTTTGGCAGAACAAAATCTATAGTCAAAGTGATATCAGAAACTTCTTTAACAATATCGCTTTTCAATCTAAGTCTTTTTGCTAGAGAGATAGAAAGAGGCTCTCTTAGAGCCAAAACCTCAACGTTATTAAGTACCTTAACAAAAAATTTTGATCTGGTGTGCCCTATAGGACCCAACGATTGAGACAGCATGTAAACCTTCTTCTTTAACAAACTTGCAATAAAAATTATGCCTGTATAAAAGAGAAGGCTAGAAAAGCTAGTTTTGTCCTGAATAATGCCCCCACCGGGAAATATTATTCTATCTGCCAAAAGGATGTTCTTCAGAACATCCAATGTTTTTTCTTTCTCCACGTGGTTTAAAGCTGACTTTTTAGAATTCCAAAGTATCTTACCTGGATTTTTGTTTTTTAAGAGATATGCCTGGAGTATTGCATCATCTCCAACATTGCCAGCTCCAAAATATCCAATCAAAAAATCCATTTATGACTCAACTATAATATTGTCTATTAATCGAACTTTCCCGATCCAACCCGCCAAAAGAACCGCGACAGGGGGAGTTAGATCTGATTTTTCATTAAGATTTTCTATATTAACAGCCTGAAGATAATCTAGTTTTATTCCCTTTTCCTGAAGTCTAGCTTTTGAATCTTCAAGAATTTTTATATCATAATTTCCTGATTCTATCTTTTCTTTTATCCAAAAAAGTTCTTTACTAAGGTTCAAAGCAATCTTTCTTTCATCAGGAGTTAGATATGAATTTCTTGAACTTAATGCCAGATTATCGCTGTCTCTTACAATAGGTGATGGGACAATTTTAATAGGAAAGTCTAAGTCTTTTACCATTTTTCTCAAGATTACCAATTGTTGAAAGTCCTTTTCACCAAAGTGAGCAAAGTCTGGCTGTACAATATTAAAAAGTTTGGCAACCACTGTACAAACGCCTTTAAAGTGACCAGGTCTAAACAGGCCGCAAAGCTTGTCTTGAAGACCTTTTACCTCCACAAAACAAAGCTGCTCTTCTGGATACATCTCTTCAGGATTAGGACAAAAAACCGCGTCAACTCCTTCTCTATCAAGAAGTCTGAGATCTGATCCCAGATCTCTTGGATATCTATCCAGATCTTCGTTTGGGCCAAACTGTATTGGGTTAACAAAAATTGACACCACTACAATTCCTGACATCCCCCTTGCTCTTCTGACCAAAGATATGTGACCTTCATGCAAATATCCCATTGTCGGGACAAGAGAAACTGTCTTACCGGCAGACCTCTTTTCCTCTAAAAACTTTCTTAGTGACTTCTTGTCAAAAAAGACTCTCATTAAAGGGCATCCTTTGCAGTAGCGTTTATAATGTCTCTAATCTTATTATCAATAAATGCCGGAATATAAGGAATGTTTAGGTTCAAAAAGCCTGTAGTAATCAAAGAAACAGCATCGTCTTTCTCTATGCCTCTACTCATCAAATATTCTACTTGCTCTTGAGAAATTGGACCAATTGATGCCTCGTGGGAGAGATGCGCTTTCACGGAACCCTCTGATACTAGAGCTGGAATTGCGTACATTGTAGCCTCCTTTGAAAAAACTATCCCTCTACAATCAAGATGCGCCATGCAAAAATCTTTTGTCCTTGCTATCATGTCTCCTCTTGAATATATTATGCTTTTATCTGCCGCAATAGTCCTTGCTATAGATTCTGCACGAGTGTTTGGGGCATCAAGATACATCTTAGATCCAAGATCAATATATGAGTTTCCAAGGCCATATATCACGTTATTAAATTGGGCAGTAGCATTCTTTCCCGCAAGATATACATTTGGTGCCGATTGAATAGACTTTACAGGCTTTAAAAGGATATAATTGTTAACGTATCTAGCGTCTTCTTCAAGATATACCCCTGTTCTTGGTCTTACGTCAAAGTTATCTGCCCAGTTGTGTATCATCGTAAAGGTTAGACTTGCACCCTTTTTTACATAAAACTCACTAATCCCAAGATGAATTCCTTCGGCATCGTTTTTTGAAAGAGAGCACCCAGTAATGACGTTAAGAGATGCGCCTTCTTCTACTATTATGATATTATGAACGTTTTGGCTTATATTGTTTTCATCCACAAGCAAACACGCTTGCAAAGGATATTCAACATGCTGATTGGGAAATACCCTCATAAAATAGCCATGTGTAGGGTTAAGCGCAACTGCTGCAGTATATTTGTCCTGATCTGGCTTAACTACCCTCCAAAAATAATCTTCTATCCAATCAAACATTTCAATAGCATTATCAGTACTCATTATTTGGAGTTGACCTTTATATTTCTCGTTAAGGCTTTCATATATAACGCTGTGATTTAATTGGACAAAGGACCCACTTCTAGTCTCTTCCTTTATATCCATGCCGCTCATAATAGCAGCTTCCATAGTCTGTGCCTTTAAAGATGTCAGACTTTCAACCTTATCCCTTTTAACAAATTCTTTAAATCTTTCGAGATCTACATCAGGACCAAAAACAGCTTTTTTCTCCCTGGCTGCATTAGCCAGAGATTTTATTTCAGAAAGCCTTTTCTCACTTATTGGCATATCTGACACCCCTTATAGCCATTTCTTTTAATCTCGTTTAGCATATCTCTGGGATTGCCCGTACATATTATCCTTCCGTTTATAAAAATATATCCTTTGTCTGCATTTACAAAGTCCAAAATATAACCAGTATGCGTTATTATTAAGGCACTTCTTTTTGGACTTCTAACCTTATCTTTACCTAACAAATGATTAATTGCATGTCCTACAAGAGATATGTTTTCCATATCCACTCCTGATTCAGGTTCATCTATAAGTACAAATTCAGGCTTCTGGAGCATAAGTTGCAATATTTCAGATCTCTTCATTTCACCTCCAGAAAACCCATCGTTAATATATCTTTTTACGTGATCCTTAATTTTCAAACTCTCTAGTATTCTCTCAACTTCTTCATCAGATATGCCATTGTTCTTGCTAAGCAACTTTATTAACCTCTCAAGGCTAACTCCCTCTACCGTAGGAGGCCTTTGAAAGGAGAGACCTATGCCCAATTTCGCCCTCTCATAAATGTCTTTATTTGTAATGTCCTCCCCCTTAAAATAAATTTTGCCTTGTTCTACTTTATATTTTGGGAAACCCATTAAAGACATCATAAAAGACGTCTTACCTGCACCGTTTGGTCCAAAAAGGACATACACGTCTCCGTATCCCATAGAAAAATCTACACCCTTTAAGACCTGCTTTCCCTCTACAGATACCCACAAATCTACTACCTGCAGCATCTCTTGCATATGTTTAACTCCTTAAAAAGATTTTATATATGTCCAATTTTAACATAAAAAGAAGTCGAACCAAAAAGCAAGAGATGGATAAATATAGTGTAAAATTGTCTGACAATTTATAAAATTTTACAAAGAAATTTATTTAAACTACAATTTTATATGAAAAAAGTGGAGGTGATTAATTTGTACCCAACTCTTAAAGATTTTGTTGATAAGATTTTTATCGTGGATACTACTCTCAGAGATGGAGAACAGACAGCAGGGGTTGTCTTTGCTAATCAGGAAAAGATCCATATTGCAAAAATGTTAGACGAAATAGGCGTTAACCAAATAGAAGCCGGAATACCCGCTATGGGAGGCGCAGAGAAAGAAGCAATAAAATCTATAGTCAATTTGGGCTTAAAAGCCTCAATAATGGCATGGAATAGGGCTGTTATTGAAGATATAAAGAATTCAATCGATTGCGGAGTAGATGCTGTAGCTATTTCTATATCAACGTCAGATATACATATCAAACACAAATTGAAATCTTCAAGAGAAGACGTTTTAGATTCTATGTCTAAAGCTGTAGAATTTGCTAAGTCAAAAGGGCTTTATGTTTCTGCGAACGCAGAAGATGCCTCCAGATCAGAAATGGATTTTCTAATAAAGTTTGCAGAAAGGGCAAGGGAATGTGGCGCTGATAGGCTCAGATTTTGTGACACTTTAGGAATACTTGACCCTTTTGAAACCTTTTCAAAAATCAAGACAATCCGTGATAGCGTAGGGATTGACATAGAAATGCACACGCACAACGATTTTGGAATGGCTACTGCCAACGCTCTGGCAGGAGTAAGAGGCGGAGCAAGGTATGTGGGAGTAACTGTAAATGGTTTAGGAGAAAGGGCTGGCAATGCTGCTTTAGAAGAAGTTGTAATGGCTCTTAAAATAATACACAACATCGATCTGGGATTTAAAACAAAGAAATTTATAGAAATATGCGAGTATGTAGCTAATGCCTCGTCAAGACAAATCCCAATATGGAAGACAATTGTTGGTGCTAATATATTCGCTCATGAATCGGGCATACATGCCGATGGAGTACTAAAAAATCCAACGACTTATGAGGCATTCTCCCCCGATGAAGTTGGTCTTGTGAGGCAAATTATAATAGGCAAGCACTCAGGAAGCGCAGCCATAAAGAGCAAATTTAATCAATTTGGCATCGAACTTAGTAAAGAAGAAACGAAATTGATACTTGAAAACGTAAGAAATATGTCTATTCAGTTAAAGAGGCCACTTTTCGATAAAGAACTCATGTACATCTACAATGACGTCCAAAAGATTCTTAATAAAGGGGCAAATTTAGCAGTTTAGGTTTACTTTTGAGGCTAGGTTCTTACCTGGCCTCTTCTTTCCAGAAACCACTTTACAGTAAGTTCTATTCCCTCCTTTAAATTTACTGTTGGTTCCCACTTAAGAATCTCTTTTGCTCTATTAGAATCTAATAGACTTCTTCTAAGATCTCCAGGCCTTGCGTCAGCATAATTTGGCACAGATATGCTTTCAGATACTTCTATACCATATCTTTTCAACGCATCCACAATTAAAGAAAAAATTCTCTTTGTCTTGGTAGGTATACCTGTTGATATGTTAAAAGTTCCACATTTGTCCAATTCAAGTGCACGGTCGTTTGCAATTGCTACATCCTTTACAAAAACGTAATCTCTAACCATCCCTTCATTATCTTCTGGAAAAGTATTTATAGTAGATTTTCTCTTATTAATCAAGTTTTCAAGAAATATCGACACAACCCCGGCTTCGCCGTGAGGAACTTGCCTAGGACCATATACGTTAGAATACCTCAAAATCACGTATTTAAACCCAAATTTTTGAGACATAAGCTTAATATAATTTTCTGAAGTTAATTTAGATAGAGCATAGGGAGAGGTAGCAGAAGGTTCTGTGTCCTCATTTGCAATATCCTTTATTTCACCATATATTGCTCCACCAGTTGATGCAAACAAAAATTTTGCCTTTAATTTAGATGCACACTCAAGCATTCTTATAGTACCGAGTATATTTATTTTTGCATCGATGTAAGGATGAGTTACTGAATAAGGCACTGATATCTGAGCTGCTTGATGACAAATTACATCAGGTGAAAATTCTAAAATCTTTTTAGAAGTTTTCTTTGAACATATATCTCCCTGGAAAAATAAACTCTTTGAGTTGATATTATTAATATTCCCACTGGATAAATCATCAACTGATAAGACCTCATGTCCCTTTTCTATCCAGTAATCTACAATATTTGATCCAATAAATCCTGCTGCACCTGTAACAACAATCTTTGCCAAACTTTCCTCCTAAAAAATAAATTTATATTATTGTATAACAAAAAAATAGGAGCACATTAATCGTGCCCCTATTTTTATAAATTTATAGAAAAACTAATTATACTTTGCTCTTTGCTTCTTTCCCAGACAAAATATTTGACCAAATTCTTACAGAATCTAAAATCAGCCATATTCCCATAGCTAAAAGTAAAAGAGAGAGAAAGGCGTTTATTCCCATAGCAACGTTGCCTTTCATTGCAAGGGGCAAATATATGTGGCTAAAGTTAAGCCAACAGGCAGAAAATGTTACAACGGTCATAAATACGCCCGGCAAAAAGGTAACCATTGCATATGACAACTTGCCAGTTCTTCTTAATATCTCTGTAGTAGATATTATTAGAGCAAAGGTTGCAAGAAGCTGGTTGGTAGCACCAAAAATTGGCCATATAGTAGAAACACTACCAGAGTACAAAAGATATCCCCAGAAGAAAGAAACCAAGAATCCTGTAGATATTATGCCAAAATTCCAGTGCATATCCCTAAACTGCGGAACAAAATAACCAAAAAATTCTTGCAAAAGATATCTGCCGACTCTTGTCCCTGCATCAATAGCAGATAAAATAAACATCGCCTCAAACATTATTATAAAGTGATACCAATATGCCATCATGCCAGAAAGAAAGGGCACCTGCTCCGTTATATATGCTACGCCAGCAGCAAGAGAAACAGCACCGCCAGGTCTTCCAGCAAGATTTTCGTGAACCATTTGAGAGAGCACAGGTACCTGGTTAGCTACCATGCCCAATTTCTCAAATACAGCAGGAGGAGTATTGATTGCAAAATAATCTCCTTGTGGAAGAACGCAAGCTGCAATAAGAGCAAGAACGCCTACGAAACTTTCCATTAACATTGCACCATAACCTATAAATCTTGCGTCGGTTTCACAGCTTAGCATCTTTGGGGTAGTACCAGAACCTACCAGCGCATGAAAACCCGATATAGCACCACAGGCAATTGTAATAAAAAGGTATGGAAAAAGTGGTCCCGGAATAATGGGTCCGCCGCCTGCATCAAATTTAGTAAAAGCTGGCATTTGAAGATTAGGATGCACTATAAAAACACATATTGCAATTGCGACAGCTACGCCTATCTTCATGTAACTAGACAAGTAGTCTCTTGGGAGCAAAAGCATCCAAACGGGCAATACTGATGCTATAAAAGCATAAGTAGGCAAAATAATCTTTACAGTATTTTCACTAAGAGTAAGCGCCTTTCCAAGATCTGATTGTGGTGGTACCAAACCGCCAATCCATGTAACCACAAATAAGAGCGCCACGCCTATTAAAGTAGCCTCCAAGACTTTCCCTGGTCTAAAGACATACATCCAGAACGCCATTATAAAAGCAATTGGAATAGTTAGGCCTACAGTTATTACACCCCAGGAAGAGCTCTTCAGGGCGTTTACCACTGCTATTGAAAGACCAGCCATTGCAAGAACAAGAATTAAAAATGTAGCAAGAGATAAAACCTTCCCTGTAGGAGAAGAAATTTCCTGTCTTGCAATATCAGCAAGAGAACATGCCCCTCTTCTTGTAGACGCCACCAGCACGACAAAGTCGTGTACGGCACCAGCAAGAGCTGCTCCTATGACAAGCCAAAGAAGTCCCGGCATAAAGCCAAATTGGGCAGCCAATACGGGGCCAATAAGCGGTCCAGCGCCCGATATAGCAGCAAATTGATGACCAAACAAAACATATTTATTAGTTGGAACGAAATCTCTCCCATCATTGATTTTGCATGCAGGAGTTTCAGCACCAGAATCCAAACACATTACCTTTGCAGCAATAAAGGCACTATAATAACGATAGCCAATAGCCCAAACAGCAAATCCGAAAACCAAAAGCAACAACGCACTCGGAAAACTTAAAACTGACAATAAAGATAATAAAGCCACAATTAGAAGTAATACAATCCCAAAAATAGAAGTTGCTTTCACTTTTCAAACCCCCTTAAAGAATTTAGCAAAATCTCTCCCTCCTTTTTAATAACTAAAAAATAAAATAAACTTCCTTATTTTATCACATATTAATTAGTTTTTACTGAGATAAATCATAAGAAATTATTATAAAGCCAATTTTTTCATTGACATTCATTACAGGAGATACTACGAAAAGAATATTCTTTTCATTCAGAACAGTCATTTTCTGAAAACTTGAAAACTCTTCAGGATAAAATCTTGAAAAGTTAGAACCTTCATATTTTTTATTAGTAGATATCTGAATTGTATTACCACTTACAAAACTAATTTCTTTGAAGCCTTTATTTCTAACAATTTGATTAAAACACTCTTCTACTTGATAAATCCTATTTGACTGGATATTGTCTCTAACAAAAAAAGTTAATGGTATTGAGACATCTATCAAAAAGTTTTTGACATCATTAACAAACTTTTCTCTCAAATCATTTTTCACATTTTCAATGTTTGTTTGACAGTTCCTATCATAAGTTTCTTTAGTAAAGTTGACTATAAAAATCCAGTAAACGTTTGATACAATCAGGCTAGCAAGCAAAATAAAAATGAAGTAAACGTACCACTTGAATTTTTTCATATTCCCCTCCATCAATATTGATTGTAGAGCTTAATTAATTACAGAGCTTAAATTTTTAACTTATGATTTTTAATTTATAACTATTAATTAAATTTTTTAAAGTATAAAAAAGAAAGAACGATATTTACACACATAGCCACATTCAATGACTCCACGTTTTGAGTAGGTATATATACTCTTTTATAAGACTTGCTTTCAATTTCACTACTTATTCCTCTCCCTTCATTGCCAAAAACAAGCAAGCATCTCCCATCGTAATTGTGTAAAAAAAATGGCTCTTTTGCTCGTGGAGAAAAAGAAAATACCCTTAAACTTGTATCCATATCTCTAACAATATCGCTAAAGTTTCTCTTTCTAAAAGGAACCTTAAAAAAAGCCCCAGCAGAAGACCTTATAACCTTTGGGTTATAAATATTACACGAGTCTTCGGATAAAAATATGCCCCCGCAACCAAATGCAAGAGAACTTCTAAGTATGGTTCCGAGATTTCCGGGATCCTGAATCTTGTCAAGATAGACCCAGGGAAAAGGACCAAAGTCTTTTTCTTTAGGCAAATTTCCTACACTAATAATTCCTGTTGGGGTGCTCTCGCTCGAAAGTCTTTTAATAGCATCTTCTTTAACTACAAGAAATTTTAACCTTTCAAGAAATATCTCAAAAATTTTAACTTTAAAAAATTTTTTCTCCAGGATATCAACATCCTTTATAAGGACATAATCTGGGATATAATTTGCTAAAAGCGCTTCTTCAAGCGCATGAACTCCCTCAAAAAAAATAAATTGCCCAGACTTTTTCATTCTGAGCAATTCTTTTATCTTAGACTTTGAAGCAAAGTCTACGTTCACAAACTTACATTTCCTTAACTTTCATAACTACTTTCTTAAATTGTTCAGGATAAGATAGTGCCATTTGGGCTAGCACTTTTCTGTCAATATCAAGACCCGATTTCTTTAATGCGTTCATAAACTTGCTGTATGAAAGGCCATATTCTCTGACAGCTGCGTTGATCCTTACAATCCACAGACTCCTAAATTCTCTCTTTTTTCTCCTTCTGTCTACAAAAGCATATTTTAGGGCATGTAACAAATGCTGATTAGCAGTTCTATATAGTTTATGCAAAGAACCCCTAAAGCCCTTGGTCATTTTCAAAACTTTCTTGTGACGTCTACGAGTCACAAAACCACCTTTAACGCGCATACCTTTCCTCCTAAATAAAACTTAGTTTACACTGTGATATGGAAGTTGAGACATCAATCTTGGCAAATCAGAACTCGAAACTACCAATGTCTTTGCAAGCCTTCTTTTTCTCTTTGGGCTCTTATGAAAAAGGAGGTGACTCCTATTTTGCTGTCTTCTTATTATTTTGCCAGAACCCGTTACCCTAAATCTCTTTGCTGCTGCCCTACAAGTTTTCATCTTAGGCATCCTTCAACCCTCCTTTTTGTTCTGTTTTCTGCTTTATTTTAGCTGGGCCGATTATTGCAACAAGATGTTTCTCGCTTTCGACCTCAGGGAGTTTTTCCATAACAGCGTTTTTAAGTAGAGCGAAAAATCTGTTAACAAGGTCTATGCCCTGATTCATGTGGATCATTTCCCGTCCTCTAAAGATAACGCTCAATTTAACCTTATTGCCCTCGTCAATGAAGTCTTGCGCAGCTTTTGCTTTTGTAAGAAGATCGTTTCCACCTATAGCAGGCCTTAAGCGAACTTCTTTGACAACAGTCTGTCTCTGATGTTTTCTTTGGGATTTTTCTTTTTTTGACTGCTCAAATCTAAATTTCCCGTAATCCATTATCCTTGCCACTGGGGGGCTTCCATGAGGAGCAATTAGGACTAGATCACTACCTTTTGCTCTTGCCAGCCTAAGAGCCTCTTCTGTAGACTGAACACCTAGCTGCTGCCCATCCACATCTATCAATCTAACACTTGGATAGATCTGGATCTCCTCATTAACGGCATATTCTTTACTTATAACGTTCACCTCCGAATTTAAATATAAGACAATAATTTTAACCTAAATTATAAACAAAAGCAACTCAAATTAAAATATATTTGATTATACGAGAAAATAAAAAAAATAACAACAATTAATTCTTATAATCTATAATAATATAAACTATGAATTACAAAATTTCACATATGTTTATAAACGCTATTGAGGACTATCTTTTGCTATATTCTATGTTATGCCCACTTGATAGTTCGAGTTTCTTTATAATAGAATTTGCCATTGCATATATAGAAAAAAATTTACCAGGTTTAGAAATAAAGGAATTAAGAACGCTCTGGAAAAAAAGCAATGAGAAAATTGAGTTCAAAGATTTTCTTTTAAAGAATTCAAAATTTTTACAAATGTTAGATTCTGAAGATGAAAGCTGTGAAATTATAAATAAACTAAGAAATTTTTTCAAAACTGCAAAAAAGGAAGTTATTATCTATGTACCCCAAATTACTGAAAAACTCTTTCCTTATATAAACCTTAATGAAAGAGAGCTCCTTGATCCCAAAAGAATAAGAAATACAAAGGAGAAAGATTGATAGGAATCGATATAGTTAGTAACAAAAGAATAGAAAGAGCGTTAAATAAATATAAGTCTAAATTCCTAGAAAAAATATTTACAAAAAGCGAGATAGAATATTGCCTAAGTAAAAAAACTTATATAGAATGTCTTTCTGCAAGGTTTGCAGCAAAAGAAGCTTGCATAAAAGCCATTTATCAACACTGTTTTACAAGATTGGAGATGAAACAAATAGAAATAATTGGCAAAAGGGATGAAGGAGTAACTGTAAAAATACATGCCAATGATATAGAATTATCTAGTTTAGAAATATTAGTTTCTATATCTCACGAAAAAGATTATTCGGTAGCAGTTGCCCTTATTACATAAAACAATTAATTTTTAGGAGGACAAAAATTATTATTAGAAAAGCCAGGATCGACGACGCAAAAAAGATAAAGACATTAATAGAAGGCTTTGCAAAACAAAATCTTATGCTCATAAGGCCTCTTTCGGACATTTATGAATGCATAAGAGACTTTTGCGTGTTAGAAATTGATGGGAAAATCTGCGGTTGCGGCGCACTTCACATCTTTTGGGAAGATATTGCAGAAATAAGAAGTTTGTGTGTAAATAGTGAATATCAGAGAAAGGGGTTAGGAAAAGAAATTGTAAATTTTTTGATTGAAGAAGCACGGCAACTTAAGCTAAAAAAGGTGTTTGCTTTAACGTATCAAGTAGTCTTTTTTAAATCAATAGGTTTTGAAATAGTAGATAAGTCACATCTTCCGCAAAAAATATGGTCTGAATGTGTAAAGTGCCCAAAGTTTCCTGATTGTGATGAAGTTGCGATGATTAGAAAAATATAAAAAAGATTCTAAATTTCGATGATGGAGTTTTTGACTTTAATTTTATCTTTACTTGCTATATTAGCATTTTGTGAACTATTTACAAACGCTGTAGAATGGCTCGGAAAAAATTTAAATTTTGGGCATTCTGTAGTTGGAAGCGTGTTTAGCGCTGTTTCAACTGCTCTTCCAGAAACAATTGTCCCAATAATAGCTCTCATAACCCTACCTTCACATGCTTCAAAAGAGGAAATTGGTATTGGAGCAATCTTAGGTGCTCCTCTTATGCTTTCAACTCTAACCTTTTCTCTCCTGGCAATACCTGCTTTTTTTAGAAAAGATAATAAAAATCTCAACTTTAAAAAGGATGCAATACTCTTAGATATAAAATTTTTCATATTTAACTTCTCTATAGCTCTCTTTATATCAGTTTTTGCAATTACATTAAAGTATTTTTTTGCAATATTTTTTCTGATATCATACCTATTTTATATATATATGGTTTTCAAAAAGGACGAGGGGTTTGAAGAAGAAGACTTGCACCCACTTTTGTTTTTTAAATCAAAAGAACCTGGTAACCTTCTTGTATTTTTACAACTGGGAATTGGCTTGTGTGGAATTTTATTATCATCTTATTTTTTTGTAACAAGCATTGAATCTATATCAAAAATTATTGGGCTCAGTCCTTTTATAGTTTCAGTAATACTCTCTCCCATAGCTACTGAGCTGCCAGAAAAGTTTAACTCAATTTCTTGGATAATTAAAGGGAAAGATCATCTGGCAATTTCAAACATTACAGGAGCAATGGTATTTCAATCCTCCTTTCCTATAATGGTAGGTCTAATCTTAAGCAAGTGGCAGTTGGATGAAAAGGCTTTCACTTTGTGTTTCATAACAATCTTTTCTTCATTATACTTGTATTCTCTTATCAAAAGGGGAAGTATAAATCCAAAATTATTGTTTTTAAACTTTATTTTATACGTTATCTATATTTTGATATCTTTAAATTCTGGAGCTAGATTGTGAGTTTAATCAGATTGTCAACGAAACAAGAGTTATATTTAATAGTAGGACTTGGAAACATAGGCAAAGAATATGCTCTAACCAGACATAACGTTGGCTTTTTGTTTTTGGATTTTTTATCCGAAAATCTTGGTTTCAAATTTTCAGGATTTGAAGCAAAAATCAACAGTTTAATATTTCTCAAACCTGATACATATATGAACAGATCTGGAATTGCAGTAAAAAGAGTTTCAGACTTTTATAAAATTGCTCACAAAAATATAATAGTCATATACGACGATTTAGACTTAGACTTTAAAACAATTAGATTTAGGCCAAAAGGTAGCTCAGCAGGTCATAAAGGAATGGAATCAATTATAGAAGAGCTTGGGACTCAACTGATCCCAAGGATAAAGATTGGCATAGGAAGAAAAGATGGTGTAAAACCAAAAGATTGGGTTCTTTCAAATTTTGACGATGCTGAGCTTTCATACCTTCCCAAAATTTTTGAAAGTGCAGCAATGTGTCTTGAAATATTTCTTGAAAGAGGAGAAAATGAAGCTCTTATGAAGTGTGGAAAAGTTAAGATCGTCTCTTAACAATTATAAAAAAAGATATTAGAAAGAGGATAGGCTAATTGAAATTTTTAGATGAATTCTTTAACAGCGTTCTTGAAAAATGCACAACAAACTACAAAAACAAAATAATCAACATACAATTTGAAACATCTTTGTTTCTGGTACATTACTTTGCACAAAAAAATAAAAAGGCTCTCTTTGTATATAAAAACGAGAAAGTCTCTCACGATGCCTATAATTTGCTTAAAAGAAGTTCAAAAATTGATTCAGAAGAAGGATTTAATTTTTTATTGTATCCAGCATGGGATATCCTTTTTGGCGAAAGACTCTCCCCATCTTTTAGAATAATCTCCCAAAGAATAATCGCACAAAAGAAAGATGCCCCGTTGATAAGTTCTGTAAAGGCTATACTTTCCCCCAAAGAAGATAATTTCCAACGCTTTTTTCTGAAAAAAAATATAGAAATTGATAGAGAAGAACTAATAAACTTACTAAGCAAGAACTATACAAGAAAGAGCCTATGTGAATTGCCCGGAGATTTTGCAGTAAGAGGAATGCTTTTAGACGTTTTCCCATTCTACTCAGAAGATCCAATCAGATTAATCTTCAGCGATAATACTATCAGCGCAATAAAATATTTCAACCCAGAAGATCAAAGGACTATCAAAGAAGTTGATAGCTTCAATTTAATTGTTATAGAAGCACTAAAATTTTTACCAGATGAAAAAGAAAAGATCAGAAAGTTTTTCAATGCCCTATCAAAGGAAGAAAGAGATATTATTTCAGAAGAAATAAAGAATATAGAAAATGACATCAACTTTTCTGGCATTGAGAATTATCTATACTTTAAAAATGACCTACAATTCATTTTAGATGACTTTGACACCATCTTTTTCGTTGATAAAGATCAAGTTCAATCAGAAGCAACAAGACTTCTACAGGAGATTGAAAAATTAAGAAGCTTTCAGATTGAAAACAAAATATATGTCAAGATGCCATCCTTTGTTTACAAGTTAATAGGGAATCCTGAAAATTTGGCTACAAAGGATTTTAATTTGGACGAGCGCTTCAAAATAATTGATTTTAACACAGAGCTAATTAAACCTCTTTCAAAAGAGGTTAAAACAGCTCCTCTTTTACCAAGAGGACGACCTGAAGACGTAAAAAACACTCTTAATTGGTACTTAAATGCCAATTACACAGTAGAAATATCTATGAATCATATACCTGACTACTTAAAAGACTTGGAAAACACTCAATTAATATTTTCAGAGAGAAATTATCCAGCAGGCATAGAGATATTAGGTATAAACAAAGAAATAACAAAAAAATACAGCATCAAAGAAAATTTAATAATCTTTACCTCACAAGAGTTTTCTACAAAGCAAACAAAAGAAAAAATAACAAGACATAAAAATATATCTAGCCTCCAGGAACTTCAGTACAACGATCTGGTAGTGCACACAGATCACGGAATAGGAAGATTTATCGGATTAAAGCTCATGAACTTTACCAAGATTCAAAGAGAATACGCGCAAATCCTATACAAGGATGGCGACATCCTATACATCCCTGTTGAAGAATTTACCAGACTATCAAAATATATTGGTCCAGACGATGCAGAACTTTCCAGTTTAAGGTCGAACGATTGGACTTCAAAGAAAAAAAGAGCCAAAGATTTTGCAGAAAAAATAGCTCATGAAATAGTTTTTATAGAAGCTTCAAGACGAAACGTTCAAAGACCAATATATTCAAATAGCAAAAACCCTACAATAGAAGAATTAGAGCTGAAAGAGAGTTTTGGCTATGAGGAAACCCCAGATCAAGAAAGAGCTATTGAGGATGTTTTTATAGATATGTCAAAGCCATACCCAATGGATAGATTAATAGTAGCTGATGCTGGCTTCGGAAAAACAGAAATAGCAATAAGAGCAGCATATAGGGCAGTGTTAGCATCAAGACAAGTTGCGTTACTTGCTCCTACCACACTATTAGCCGATCAACACTATAGAACTTTCAAAAATAGATTTGACCCCCTTGGGGTAAGAGTAGAAGTTTTGTCAAGGATTTCCAGATCAGGAAACAAAAATAAAATCCTAGAAGATTTGAAAGAGAATAAAATAGATATCATTATTGGAACACACTCGCTATTGTCAAAAGGTATAAAATTTAAAAATTTGGGTTTATTAATTATAGATGAAGAACAAAAGTTTGGCGTCATGCAAAAAGAACAATTCAAGAAGTTAAGAACAGAACTGGATGTGTTGTCTTTATCTGCAACGCCTATACCCAGAACTTTAAATATGGCATTAAGCGGCCTAAGGGATATATCAACCATCTTTACCCCACCAAAAAACAGAATGCCAATTCGAACAATAGTCTCACCCTTTAAAGACACAATTGTTAGAGAAGCCATATTAAGAGAGCTTGACAGAGGGGGTCAAATTTTTGTCGTCGATGCAAGAATTTCTAATTTAAATAATTTGAAAGAGAAGATAGAAAGTATAGTAGGAAATGTTAGTTGTGCAGTATTACATGGTCAAAAAAGCCCTCAAGAGATATCAACAACCTTAGAAAGATTTTTAAACAAAGAAATAGACCTTCTCATATCAACAGCAATATTAGAATCTGGCTTAGATATCCCAGAGGTAAATACCATAATTATAAACAACGCAGATCTATTTGGACTTTCTGAGCTTTATCAACTAAGAGGCAGGGTAGGTAGGAGTTTCAAACAAGGTTATGCATACTTTTTATACAGTTCTGACAAAAAGATTACAGAAGACGCAAAAAGAAGATTACAAACCATCCAAATGAACTCTGCACTAGTTAGCGGTTTTAATATTAGTCTGAAAGACATGGAAATAAGAGGAACTGGAAACGTATTGGGAACAGAACAACACGGGCACATGGAAAATATTGGAGTTGAACTATTCACAGAGATGATAGCAGAAGAGCTTGCAAGAATAAAAGGGACAGCCAAGGAATTTACTAGGGTAAGAGCTGAAATTGAACTCTATATAGACAAAAATTATATAAACGAAGAGGGATTAAGAATTGATCTTTACAAAAGGCTTCAAAGGGTTGACAGTGAAGAAGAACTTTTTTCATTGCAAGAAGAAATTGAAGACAGATTTGGAAAAATGCCAAAAGAACTATCAAATCTTTTCTTGCTGACGTTAATAAAACTAAAAGCCACAAAAATTGGAATAAAGGAATTAAGTATCTTAAAAGACAGCATAAAAATAGCTCCAAATACTACCAACTTTCTTGAAAAAATTAAAAAGAATGGCTTCTTTGTCAAATCTACAAAAGAAGAAATAGTAGTTAGGCCGACCAGCCCAATTGATTCATTGGGCTTTGCTATTTCAATACTTTCATCGCTCTCAAGTTAATTCTTAAGCTTCTCTCTTCATTATCCAGGCGTCTTTGTTTTCTCCATAATAATTCTTTCTCTTATATACTATCCTAAAGCCCAGTTTAGTATAAAAAAGACAAGCAGCTGTATTCGTAGTTTCTACTTCAAGCCATATCTCTTTTCCTTTAAGATAAAACTTGTCATAAGCAAATTTGAAGAGTCTCTTTCCCAAACCGAAATTTCTAAAATCTCTCTTCACATATATATAAGCAAGATGAATCTCGTCATATAACTTGAAGAATGAAATAAAACCAACCACCAGATCTTCATAAATCGCTACAAAAAAACATTTTAAAGGATCAAATAAATCTTTTTTTAGAAACTCTATATTCGAATAAAAGGATGGCAGTTCTCTGCCAAATTCCATTAAGCTTTCGCAATGAGAGAGAGTTGCAGGAATAATATCAACTTTCGAAAAGTCTACTTTAAAAGAATCTGTATTTTTTATATCCATAGTAACTCAAATTCTATCGACTGAAGACCTTAACATTGAGATCAATCCCATATTCAGGCTCAAAGCTATACACATCTTCTTCTCTAAAAACATTGAAATTTATTTTTATGTCTTTGAAAGAAACGCTCTTAAAATTTTTAAAAGGGTTATTTCCTATAAAAAGACCACACAGATCGTTTAACTTTTCCTCTGCAACTAGATTATATCCACAAAGACCTTTAGTTGAAACAACTTTCGCCAGATAGTAGCTGTTTTTTTTAGAAAAAAGAGCTATGTTTTGAATTTCTTTTGAAGAATCTGTGCCATATAAAAAAATCTCAAAAATATTCGCCGAAAAAAGTTTTGTCCTAAGGCATAGGCATAAAGTTTTGGCAAATAATATAACTGTTCTCAGAGCGGTAAAAGAGCCGGGTCCTCTTGATACATAAATTGAATCAATATCGTTTAGATTAAAGCCATACAAATCCAAAAACTGTTTAAATTTTAGATGGAGTTGATCTGATAAGTGCCCCTTAAAACTGTAATCTTTAATGTTTTCCCCATTATCTAGTAAGAAATAGGTTTCATCGTTAATGTGCGCTATAAAGAACTTATTTTTTCTATTCATAATATTCATTAAGATTACTTTTTAGTATAGCTTTGATAAAATTCACGTGCTTTCTCCCCACAAATAATAACTTCTCTATGATCTTCAAAAACAACAAACTTTAAAATATTAGATTTTTCGAATATTGGCAGGTCAAATTTTGGCCATTCAACGATCACTATAGCATCTTCAACCTCTTCGAGTTCCATAAAAAGATCATAATCAGGTTTTTCTAATCTATAAAAATCAAGATGGTAAATCTGAGTATCTTTAAAATTATACTTGTTTAAAAGAGTAAAACTTGGGCTAAAAGCATCCTTTGTTATCCCTCGCACAAAGGTGGTCTTACCAGATCCAAGCTCCCCCTCCAAAAGCAAGATATCTTTTTTCTCAAGGCAAGATCCAATCTTAGAACCAAACTCAATCATCTCTTGTTCGTCCTTAATCGATACTTTAAAGGTTTCGCCTTCACACTTTAGCATACAACTAATCTTTTAACACATTTAAGTTATCAATCGTTAATTCTTGCAATTTTTGAAGATAACTCCTTTTCTTTTTTTGCTAATTCCAAAAATTCGACCATAGCATCCTTATCTTTGGACAAGTTTTCTTTTAGTAGCAACATATTTTTTCTTGTCCATGCCAGTTGCAATATCTCTTCCCACTGATCGTCTGGAATAATTGGTACATCTTCTAGTATAATTTGGCTTACTTTTGCCTTTGTTTTATCAGAAAGGTCAAGAATATTTTCATCTATATCAAAGCTGTCCATATTAAAAATCTCTTCTGCAGCTTGTAAAAACTCTTCATCGTTAAAGAGCATAGAATAATCAAAAGACTTAAGCAAAAAGTAGAAATCAGGTCTTTCAATAATAGTTCTCAAAATGTGTCTATCAAAATAGTTAACCAAATTGTAAAAAATTTTTTCCCCTGACATCTTTCTTTTAGACATTCTTTCTGAATCGGACAAAATTCTTGATTCAGGAACGTGCAATTTTTCACTGACCTTTTTTACAAAATCTTCAATCTCTTCTGCTCCAAGATTTTGCAGTTCTCTAATAGCTAACCTATACTTTTGCCTTTTTGATTCTATTGTGTTAGAAGGATCAGAAAATATAAGATTAATTCTAAAATCAACCCCGCTGATATAATTTTGCAATATTCTTTCCATTACGCTTTTGTCATATTTTGTTAAAACATCATGTGGATCCAGCCCTTCTGGAAGGCTTGCAACAGATAAATTACAGCTAAACTGGTCTGTCATATTCAAAAGTCTGTTAGTAGCAATTCTTCCCGCATCATCAGAATCGTACATAATTATCAATCTTTCCACTAGTTTATCAATTCTCTTGAAACTAGATGGATTAAGGGTAGTGCCCAAAGATGCAACTGTATTTCTAAAGCCTTTTTGATGCATCATCAAAGCATCTAAATAGCCCTCTACAAGAATAACTCTTTGCGAACTCTTTATGTGCTCAAATGCCTTATCAATTAAGAAAAGGGTGTTCTTTTTTCTGAAGACAAGCGTATCAGGATAATTTAGATATTTTGGGGAATCAAGATCGTTTTTAATAAGCCTCCCACCAAATGCAACTATCTCGCTCTCTACATTTTTTATAGGAAATGAAACTCTTCCAGAAAGCCTTAAAACGCCTTCCTTAAAGTTTAAAAAGATTGCAGATTTATAAATTATATCCTCAGAAAAAGAAAGTTTTTTTAATCTTTCAACTAATTCGCTTGCATCTTCTGGAACAAAGCCGATTTCATATTCTTTCAAAAAATCATCAGAAAAGCCTCGTGAGCGCATATATTCTAAAGCATTTTTCCCCGATTCTTTCCACAAACTTTCTCGGAAAAATAGCCCTGCCTCTCTTAGAACTCTTAAAACTTGATCCTTTGAAGAACTTTCAAATTCAGATGAAACCTCAACTCCACAAATTGAAGCCGCTTTTTTAAATGCTTCAACAAAGGTAAGGTTTTCAAGCTTCATAAGGAAGGTAAAAACGTCTCCACCAACTTTGCATCCGAAACAATAAAAAAGCCCCTTTTCTGGATTAACGTAAAAGGATGGAGTTTTCTCATTGTGAAAAGGGCAAAGCCCAACCAAACTGTTACCTCTTTGTCTTAAGTGAACGTAGTGTCCAATAACGTCAGTAATAGAAATTTGCTTTTTAATATAATCAAAATCAGTCATATCAATCTATTTTCTTGTTTTTAAAATTAAATAACTATGAATCTGAAACACCTTCCACTGTTAATTTTATAACAGAAAATACTCCCGGATAAACTCTTATTTTTGCTTCATATTCACCAGGAACTTTTGCTCCTTCAAAGGTTATTTGTTTTGGATCAAAATCAAATCCCATTTCCTTCAACTTGTTTGATATGTCTTTGGAGGTTATCGCTCCATAAAATTTATTATTTTCTCCCATCCTTGCTTTGATTAGTATATTAGTCGAGGAAAGCTTCTGCGCTATAGTTTTGGCTTCAGCCAATCTTTTGTCTTCTTTCTTTTTACTAGCTATTTTTCTTTTTTCATACTCTTCTATAATTGGCTTTGTGGCTTCTTTCGCAAGGTTTTTTAAAAACAAATAGTTCCTTGCATATCCTTGAGACACCTCAACTATATCCCCTGCCTTGCCAAGAGATTTTATATCTTGAGTTAAAAGAACCTTAATCTTGTCCATAATATATCACTTCCTTTCTAACAAGATTAAAAAATAATTTTTAATTAAATCTAGAGTTAAAGTACTTTCTAATATTAAATACAGAATCAAACACACCCAAAAAAACCAATAAAAAGCTTAAAAACGGCACTATCACAAACAGTAATACTACGATCAAGTTTATAACTTTAGTAAAGATATCGTTCTTAAAAAATAATTTTTTAGACAGAATAAAAAAGAGTACAGATGCGCCTGCAAACATATATACAAAAGTAAGTATCAATTCAACGTTTAAAAAAGCATTTTTGATCTCGTTTGAAATGGGCAAAAAACTAGCTACTAGTGAGGTTAAAAACAACAAACTTAATTCATAAGGAATTCGAATATCTTTAAAATCACCAAATTGTAAAACTTCAATCTTGTATAAATATCTTAAAACATACGAAACAATCCTATATTGAAATATTGACCAAACGAAGAATAAAAGTATTACCAAAGAAGGAAGGTAGATCTCAAGATACTTCACAAATTGCTTTATCTCTTCGGTTGTTACGCCCGAAGAACCCTGATAATAAGATATCATATACGATTCAAATGCTGTATAAAGGTTGTTTAAAAGATCCTTTGGCCCAGTTAGGATAACGAATGCCACGCCTAAAGCAAATAATCCAGACAATGCTGCAGTTGTACCAAGAAGGACGTTTATTGGTTTTTCTTTCTTTAAAATCAGTCCCATAACAATACCAAGAGAGAAATTGATTGCACAAAATATTATAGAAATAATGTATGGCAAAAAGATTGCAAGGAATATGCCTGATAAAAGAAGGGTCGATACTCCATAAAAAATGCCCCTTCTGTACGTCACTGTACATATAGGCACAGCCATTAAAAGAAGTCCCAAAAAACCCAAAGTTGGAACATAAACGCCAAATAAAACAAAAAACACCACTAAGGCTGACGCTAGCAAAACCTCAATGGCATCAAAGTTTTTTTTAAACAAATAACCTCCTTACATAAAGGGAGTAGTTAGCAAAGGGTTTTAGATCCTACAGCCAAGCTCTAAAAACTTATAGCTAACTACCCATAATTATCTTCTAGTCAACAGTAAATGGCAAAAGAGCTATCATCCTTGCTCTTTTAATCGCTGTTGTGAGCTGTCTTTGATGCTTGGCACAAAGTCCAGTAGCCCTTTTTGGTAAAATTTTTCCCCTGTCGCTTAAATACTTCTTTAAGCGATTAACGTCTTTGTAATCAATATATTTAACCTTTTCGGCACAAAAGGAGCAAGCCTTTCGCCTAACCCTTTTTCTTGTATTTTGTAAAGCCAATCAAAACCCTCCTTAAAATTTAAAAAATAACTACTTCACATTCTTTAGTAAATTTTAGAACAAATCAATAGATTTAGAAATTAAAATGGAGAATCTCCTTTTGAAAAATCCTCGTCAAAGATAAAATCATCTAACTCTGTAGTATCTTCGCCTACCTCAGATTTCTGAGCATTTTCTTGCTTTGGGCTCAAAAGCTGAATACTGTCCGCAATAATTTCGGTAACAGTTCTCTTAGAGCCTTCCTTTGTTTCATAACTTCTATTTTGCAATCTACCCTCTACAAGAAAGAGAATTCCCTTTCTCATAAAGTTACTAGCAAACTCTGCAGTAGAGCGCCAAGCAACAATATTAAAAAAATCTGCATTTGTTTGATCAGTGGAATTTTTCCTGTTAATTCTATTAACAGCAATAGTCAAGCTTGCCACTGGAACGCCATCAGCAGTGTATCTAAGCTCTGGATCCTTAACCAATCTACCTACCAGAATAACCTTATTGAACCTGCTCATTAGAATCAGTCTCTCCCTCTTTTGACTGATTATCCTCCTTTTCAGCACTCAAAGCAGCCTTTTGAAGGACGTCTGGTTTTTTAACAATCATGTGACGAATAACGATTTCGCTAATTTTCAAAATTCTGTCAACCTCAGCTACTACAGACGTTGGAAGTCTGAATTCGTCATAGATATAAATGGCCTCGCGCAAGTCATCAATAGTGTAAGCTAATCTCTTTTTGCCCCAATTATCGCTTTTCAAGAGTTCTCCAGAACTTTTAGAGATCAGATCGTGAATACGTTTCATCAACGCATCAATCTTTTCCTCTTCAGCATTGGGGTTAAACAAAATTACCAACTCATAAAGCTTTGAATTTGCCAACAATACACCTCCCTATGGGTTTTGCCCTTTTTAAAGGGCAGGGATAAAAAATGGCGGAGAGGGAGGGATTCGAACCCTCGAGACGGTTTTTTGCCATCTACACGCTTTCCAGGCGAGCCTGTTCGACCACTCCAGCACCTCTCCAAAAAGCAAAACATATTATAACACAGTTATCAATATAGAGAAAACAACCAAAAACGGCGACAAATTTTATCCAAAACTAACCTTTATCTTACCAAATATAGCCATATTTGAATCGATTACGCAAACAACTCCCAAAATCGGTATATTAAAATCATATATCATCTTCTTATACTTGTCCAAAACTCTTTTAAGATCATGAGAAGTTTTGATATCGTTTGCTATCCTGGTGGCAGCAGCATCAGACAGGGCACAATTGTTACTCACAACTAAAGTCGCACAAGTTTTACCAAAGGATAGAGAAGGACCAATGGTTGCGGATGATGTAGCAATCCCAAGGGGTTTGTGATCATGTCTTTCATCAACAGTTATAATAATTTTGTCCTTAAATACTTCATCGTTTGTATAAACTCTTATGTTTACTAGACCCTTTTTGTAAATAAAAATGTCCCCTCCATTTTCTATTATTAAATCATCCCCCTTAAAAAGTTTTTCGCCAAGAATTTGAGCTATAGCACCTGCCACACACGCCATAGGTCCAACGTTCATAATTTTTGAATAATTTTTCATAACTTTCACGATATAAGGTTCACCTAAAGTATTTTCTATTGGAATTAAGGAGTATCTAAAAAAATTTTCCCTTTCAATGTGTTCGATGATATCCTTTCTAAGATTGTACACAATATCCCTTGCTTCTGGCAGTATATTATTAGAAAGGATCAAGATTTTTGACTCTCCAACATCGACAAAGGTAGGTTTCAGTTCGCTATGCAAGTTTTCAACATAAAATCTTCTTTTATAGTCTAAATACACGATCTTTAGTCATCTAAATTTAGATATTGAATCTAACGTGGAGGATGTCGCCATCCTTTACCAAATATTCCTTGCCTTCTAACCTTAAAAGGCCTCTCTTCTTCGCCTCATTCATTGAGCCGCAACCTATAAAATCCTCATACGAAATAACTTCAGCGCGGATAAATCCCCTTGCAATATCAGAATGAATCTTTGCCGCAGCCTCTAAGGCACTTGCACCTTTTCTTACTTGCCAAGCTCTAACCTCATCCTTACCAACTGTAAAAAACGTCATATATCCCAACAGGTTGTAACAAGCTTGAATAAATCTTTCAAGACCAAAACTTGTTAAACCAAAACTTAAGAGCATTTCCTTTGCCTCTTCAGGCTCAAGCATTGATAACTCTTCTTCTAACTTCGCAGAAAGCGCAAGAACTTTAGCACTCTTCCCAAGAAAACGGGTGAATTCATCTTCAATTTGCCCAATATTGGCAAGATCATTTTCACCAATATTGAGTAGCAAAAGAAATGGCTTAAGGGTCAAAAATGAATAATGCTTTAGATGTGTTACTTCATCATTTGAAAGTTCTACCTCTCTGAATAACTTCCCTTCTTCTAATATTGGAAGAGCTTTTCTTAGAATTTCTATTTCTTCTTCCTGACTATTTTTCTTAACCCCTTTTAAAGAAGTTTTTATCCTCTTTTCTACGACGGCAATATCTTCAATTATAAGTTCATCTAAAAATTTTCTTATATCTCGCCTCGGATCAACATCTGGGTATATATATGGATAAAGCGAAATGTCAAAAGACCTAGCCACAAAGGATATAACATCAGCGTTTTTCATCTCGTTTATAAGCGATGGATCTATTTTCTTTCTTAAGTCAAATGCACTTAGCTCTTTTATGGGAATAAATGCTGGAGTTTTTTTAAGTGGTTCAAAGATTTTGGCCAAAGTTTCAAGTCTTTCATCAGGAACCGGTATCCTTCCCTCGCTTTCCGATTTTTGCAAGCTGCTTCTTTTCAGTAAAAGGTTAACAACTGTAGTTTTTCCTGAAAAAGGGAAGGCAGTTATTCCAACCAACCTATTTCACCTCAAAATCAAGCTTTGATACTTCTTTGCCGTTCAACAAAAGGATTATCTCATACTTCCCTACTGGCCAACTTTTACCCGGATTAAGGGCTACATGTGTAATCCATAATTCGTCAGGTTTTTCTACCACTTCTGAGATCTCAGAGAAAGTAGTTGGCTCCTGATCTATATACTGAAATCTTGCTACCAACTTATCATTGGGCACTGCATCGGCATATTTTACCCAATAGTATAAAATAGGCCAGTCTTGGGGGAAGACAGTTAGCTTCTCAAAACTATTTGGGTCCTGATTGTTTGGAGCCATTTTGGATATTCCCTGATCGACTACTTGAAAAGCATACGCATTTGTGGGAAGAAGCGCTAAGCACAAAGTAAGCAAAAACATTAACAATAAAAGGATATTTTTTTTCAATAATCTAAAAAACAACACTATCATTTTGCCCTCCTTAAATTTGAATTTAATCTTCATCGGCTGTTTGGGAAATCATCCTAACAAACATCTGAGCAAGATAAGGATCAAACTGTGTACCAGAACACCTGCTTATTTCTGCAAGAGCATCCAGCTTCGTCATTCCTTTCCTGTAGGGTCTATCAGAAATCATAGCCTCAAAAGAATCAGCAATAGAAACTAACTTTGCAAGAAATGGTATTTCGTCTTTGCTTAGACCATATGGATAACCCTTCCCATCATATCTTTCGTGGTGATACAAAATAATCTCCAAAAGCCCTGGCATAAGCTCTTCCTTTATGGATTTTAAAATATTATATCCAACAATTGGATGAGACTGCATTAGAATATACTCCGTTTGTGTTAATTTATCGGGCTTTTTTAGTATAGTATCTGGAATTCCTACCTTGCCTATATCATGAAGTAGTGCGCCAAATCCAAGAACGTCTATGTCCTTTTTATCCAGTTTCAGATATTTTCCAAATCTTACAGAAAAGGTACTAACTCTTTTGGAGTGCTTTGCAGAAAACGGGTCCCTTGCATCTAAAGCCTGAGCTATGCTCTCAAGAGCTTCCTTGTAAAGATCTTTTGAGTGTTGGATTGAATAAGTGAAACCAATCTTTTGATTCAAAATATCGTTTAAGTTCATGAAGAATTCAGAGTGAATCACCCTCATGTCAAATGCTCTTAGGTAAACAATGACATTGGCATAAGGCTTATCGTACAAGCGTAGTGGCATTATAGCAATCCTTACAGCGTCGCTGGGCAAATTTGGGCAATTTATCTTTCTTATAGGCACAATTTTAAAATCACTAAACGGCATAGCATAAATACACGTTTCTGATATGTCACTATAACTAGTCTCTTCGTTAAGATAGATACACCTTGCATCCGACACAAAGTTCAAATTATCCACCAGAAAGTTAACAGCAAGATTAATAGTATCGTCAATATTTTCCATACCAGAAAGCTTTATCGAAATGTCCCTAAAGTAAAAGTTCATCTCAGTAGAATCTTCTAAAATTTCTTCCCTTTCAATTCTAGAAAGATACAAAGAAAGCATATCTGACACTCTTATTAGAAATTCTCTTTGTTCTGACTGAAAGACATATGGCTTGTCAAAAAATAACAAAATTGAACCAATAGGCATCTCCTTAGAATTTAGAGGAGAACATATAACTGAGTAAAAACCTTTTTCTAATATCTCATTAGAATACTTCAAAATAGGATTGGCTCTCAAGTCAAAAATTACAGAAACCTTTTTATCTAAAAATACCTGACCGACCCAAAAATTCAATATTTCAAGTTTATTAAGTTTTAAATAAAGATCATCAGGAATTTCGCCCACTAGGCTATCAATTATTAAATTTTGCCCACAAGAATCCAACAAATAAAGCATAACAACGTTGGCATTAGTTATCTCTTTAATTAGCTGCAAAGATTTTTCTAATATCTTTTCTTTTGAATCAAAGCTATTAATATAAGATGCTATTTTCATTAAAACAGAGTTGTTTTGTGCTACAAATCTGCTTTCTTCCTCAGTAGCCCTAAGTTGTTGCTGAGCAGCGTAAAACTCATCAAGCATAACCTGAAGTGAAAAGGAAAGTCTTGCAATTTCATCCTTGCCTTCAAAGATTGTAAATGCCTCTCCAGATATTGGATTCTTAGAAATTCTTTCAGCTTCATCAGCTAAATTTTCTAAAGGGCGAGATAAATATTTGCCTAGAATCAAACCAAAATATCCTGCTAAAATAAGCAGGGAAAACATGGGAAACAACGAACCCAAGATAAGACTTCCAATTTTAAGGTCTATCTCGTAATCAGGATATCCACCAACAATAAAAAATGGCGTGTAGTCAATCTTTTTTGAAAACATTGTAAATTGCGAACCATCAATATAAGTTTTGAAAAATTTTTTGTCAAAAAAGTTTTCTATTGGAAAATTAAATTTTATTGGATGGCTTAAACTTATTGAGTCCATCTTTCCCGATACAATAAAAAACTTGAATGGAGCATTAACCCCTTTGTTAATCTCATCAGATAAATAATCAAACCACTTAAGAGACACTGATGTAATTATAAAGCCTTCAATGCTATTTTCTTGAGTAAATATGGGATAAATAGCCACAATCATATTTTTTGAATCCAATTGAAGAGGTCCAAACATAGCAAATGACTTGTTCTCTAATGCACTTTTGAAGTATGTCCTTTGAGAGAGGTTTTCGTGACTTAAAATTGCTCCCTTTTCTTTATCAAAACCCTCAATTACGTTGCCATTTGCTTCAACAACTAATATAGAACTAAAAGCTTGATTTCTTAGCAAAAAATCTTTCAGCAAATTTATAGATCCAGCTCTAAAATTAATTCTTCCCAAATTTGAACTTAAGTTTGTGATTGGATTTACTATATCGTTTGAAATTTTCGAGTTTATATAGTTCGACTCAATCTCTAAAGCGCTTTGGAAATTAACGTTCATAAAATCTCTATAATCTCTGGATTGTTCGTAGATCATAAAAATAACGTTTAAAGAAATTATAATTAAAGACAAACCAATAAAAACAAGGCTCATCTTTTTGTATAGTCTGAGCCCTGCCCAAAAATGTTTCACATAATTCAAAAGCTTCTTAAAATTTTCAAAGAATAACAATAAATTTATCCACTGTCCTCAAAAGTCACCAAAATAAATTTTTAAAAGTCTATTTCTTTTTTTCTAAAGCATACTTGACGCAACGTCTGTGCCGCCTTCTTTAAATAACCCATAACGCTTCAATATATTTTCTAGCGCGCTCAACAAATATAAAACGTTTTGAGGCCTTGCAGATTCAGCCATAGTTCCAAACCTGGCAATCTTTCCCTTTAGCTGAGCAATTCCCAAAGCTATTTCAATCCCAAATTCCTCCAATAGTATCTTTCTGAGCTTTATATCCTCTATTTCAGCAGGAAGATAGACTGCAGTCACCACAGGATTCTGAACGTTCTTTTCGGCAACCAATTTAAAGCCCATAGCTTCAAGTCCCTTCTGTAAAGCAAGACCAACTTTTCTATGTCTCTCAAATCTGTTTATTAAACCCTCTTCAATAATAAGGTCAAATCCCTTGTTGCACGCATAGAAAAGACTTACTGGGGGAGTGTGATGATATGCCCTTTCTAACCAGTATTTTCTTATGAGTCTAAGGTCAAGATAATAGTTTCTGGGCGCTAAAGACTCTAAAATCCTCTCAGCTCTTGGACTAAAACTTATAGGAGCTACACCAGGAGGGCAACCTAAGCACTTTTGTGAACCGCTATAAACTATATCAATTCCCAAATCATCTACAGGAACATTAACTCCGCCCAAAGAGGCAACAGTATCAACTAAAGTTAAAACTTCATATTTCTTGCAAATATTCATAATATCTTCAAGAGGCTGAAGTACGCCAGTAGATGTTTCTGCATGGACACAAGCGAAAAGCTTAGGGGAAAATCCCTTTATAGATATCTCTACATCTTCTGGGTTAAGTGCCTTGCCTTCAGGAGCACTAACTACCTTTACATTACAGCCAATTCTTTCTGCAATCATTCTTATTCTATCGCCAAAATGCCCTATTACACCAACTAGAACTTTATCTCCTGGATCAAGGAAGTTAATTAGAGATGCCTCCATACCAGAAGTCCCGGTACCAGGCAAAAGCATGCAAGTATTTTCAGTTTGAAATATTGTTTTAAGTTGACCTTGCAACTGATCTAAAAGAGCAAAGAAAGATGGATCAACGTGACTTACAAGAGGTTTAGCCATAGCTAAAAGCACTTCTGGATGAACCTCAGATGGACCTGGACACATCAAAATGGTTTTCTTGTTCATTTAACTTTTGACCTCCTTAGTCAAATAGAGTCTTATCTTTATCCTTAATTTTAGTTTTTTTTAATAATTTTGTAGTATTTAAATTAACAGAATTTTCTGAAACATTCTTGCTCTTTTTATTTTTTGAGATTTCAAACATTTCAAAAATTTCATTTGGTGTAGTAGAATCAAAGGGACTTTTGTCATATCTTATTCTTTTTGCTCTAGGAAACCTAAGCGCAAAACCGCTTCCTGAGGATAAAGTATTTAAAGAATCATTACCCAATTCTTTTCTTCCGACAGTATGTACAGGGCTAACAGTTATTTCATCTGCTTCAACTTCAACTACTATCTTTGGTTTTACCCAAAAATCCGGGTTTATTTTTGAAATATAATTGTTAGGTTTAAAGCTAGTCCTTATTTCTTCAAGATTTTTAAGAAGCTCAACCCACTCTTCTTCAGTAAATCCCGAACCAAGTTTCGCTATCGTTTCGAAACAATCCATCTCAGGATTATACAAGCCTATTAACAAAGAACCTATACCCAATTTTATCCTCTGTCCTTTTCCATAAAAATATCCCATGATAACAGCGTCAATAGTATCAGAAAGAATTGACTGTTTCATAGATCTCTTCAATTTTATCCAGTTAAAGTTTCTTGAACCTGCTTGGTATACTCCGTCTAATCTCTTTATCATTATTCCTTCCATGCCTTCAGAAACGTACTTCTCAAACAAACTCTTTATCCTTTCTGGGCTATCAGCTTCAGAGGAATCAGATATTACAATCGTGTCGTTTTTCAATATAGTGTCGTTTAGAAGCCTTTTTCTCTCAAATAGAGGTTTGGAGGTAATATCAAGATCATCTTTATAAAGTAGATCAAATACCTCTAATCTTAGCGGAAATTTTGCAGCTACTTTTAAAATATTATGTTTTCTCTTTCTTTGGACAGTTATTTGAAAGGGCATAAAGCGCAAGGTTTTAGGATCAAAACTAATTGCTTCTCCCTCAAAAATACAATTTTTTGCCCTACAATACTTGATTGTAGACTCAACTATTTCTGGAAACATATGGGTATTGTCTTCAAGATTTCTTGAATAAATTTTAACCTTATCGCCAATTTTATGAACCTGACATCTAAACCCATCATACTTAGGTTCTACAATGCACTTGCCTAACTTATTAAAAATCTCTTCTGGATTTTCCATTCTTTCTGCCAGCGCCATCCTAATAGGATTTCCAACAATAGCGTGTACAAAGTCGAGAGCTTCTTCTCCTTCTTTAAATAACATATATGCAACATAGCCAAGATCAGAAGTAAGGTTATAACATCTTTCAATTTTTGGCTTCAAATCCTTGCTCTTAACTCTGGCAAAGGAGAGAGCCTCAATTACTGTAGCATCCTGTGCACCTAATCTAAGCCTGCCAAGAATAATTCTTACTATGTAAAGGGCCTCTAATGAACTTGCTCTATCTAACATTTCTGTAAGAAGTTCTATTTTTTTGTCCTGAGAACTAGGTCCTGAAGTAAGAGCTATTGTCTTAAGATAATTAAAAACCTCATTAAGGCTTAGGCTACTTTGCTTATCTTTAACTATGTTTTTTGCTACCAAACCAAGATCTCCTAACTCCTTATACATGTCTTCAATCTCAACCTTAAAACCACCATATATTCTCAGTAAAGACTCGATAACAAACTTTTCTCCCACGCCAAAGTCAACAGCTTCAAAGGATGGTCCTGTTTTCCCTGATAAAAGATAGATAGCGATCTTTACGTCTTCTGGAGAAATATTTTCGAAATAATCTGCAAGAATCTCCATCATTCTTAGCCTTGAGGTCTCTTTTTCGAGCTTTTCAAAGACCTGGGCTAATAAAATAAAGCTGGATTGTAAGCTATTTGTTGCTTTCAACATTAGCTTCCTTTATAACCTTTTCAGCAATCTGAGGAGGGGCTTCTTCAAAGTGATCAAATCTGGTTATAAAAGAACCTCTGCCTTGAGTAATAGACCTCAAATCCATTGCATAACTTACAATTTCACTTTGAGGAACGTATGCTTTAATAACAGTTTCAGAATCCTTTATAGAATCCATACCTTGAATTCTTCCTCTTTTAGAATTCAAGTCTCCCATAACATCTCCAGTAAAGTCTTTCGGTACCGTTACCTCAATATAGTTAATTGGCTCAAGTAAAACCGGTTTCGCCTTTTCCATAGCCTTTTTGAAAGCAAGATGCGCAGCCATCTTAAATGAAAGCTCGTTAGAATCTACTTCGTGATAAGATCCATCTACCAAAATCGCCTTAATGCCTATTACTGGATAGCCCGCTAAATGCCCGCTGCTCAAAACTTCGCGAAGACCCTTTTCTACAGCAGGGACATACTGTTTTGGAACAACCCCACCTACAATCTGGCTCTCGAAAACAAACTCTTCTTCATAGCCAATAGGTTCAAATTTTATTATGACATGACCATATTGACCATGTCCTCCTGTTTGTTTTTTGTGTTTACCTTCCGCTACAACCGGAATCTTAATAGACTCTCTATAAGCAACTTTTGGTTTTACGAGATTACCTTCCACCTTGAATCTCCTTTTAACCTTCTCCATCAGAACGTCCATCTGTATATCCCCTAAACCGCCGAGTAAAAATTCGCCTGTTTCTGGACTTTTCCCATAGAACATTGATGGATCCTCTTCAATAAACTTTATAATAGCAGAACCCAGTTTCTCCTCATCACCCTTTGCCTTTGGGTAAACGCCCATAAAAAAGGTTGGTTTTGGAAACTCTATCTTTTTTGGCTCATACTTTATCTTAGAGCGAGAAAGAGTATCATTGGTAGTCGTAAACTGAAGCTTGGAAAAGGTGATTATATCTCCACAATCAGCTTCTTTAGTAACAACGGGCTCTTTGCCAAACGGAAAGCTAACGCTTGCTATCCTTTCTTCTTGTTGCTTGGTAACGTTATATAAAACAGATTCTCCCTTATACGAACCACTTAAAATTTTCGCATAGCTAACTTTTCCGACAAAGGGGTCTAGCACGGTCTTAAAAATTTGTATTATGAGCTCAGAGTCTGAGCTTATTGAAAAAACCTTCTTTTCCTCTTCAGAGTATACTTCAAGGTTCTCTTTTTCACTATAATCTGGGAAATAATAGCCAAACGCTCTAACCAATTGGGCTATACCGTAGCCCTTTACAGAAGAAACGGGTATTACCAAAGCAGTCTTACCGAGCTTTACCGCATTTTTCAAACTTGAAACAATTTCTTCCTCGCTCAGGTCTTCTCCTGCAAGATATTTTTCCAAAATAGCGTCATCGCCCTCAGCCGCAGCCTCTTTTAATCTTTCTTGCTCTTCTTCAATTTTTGATTCCAATTCTTTTGGAAATGATTCTTCAAGATGAAATTTGAAATCACCATCAAAGACGATGCTTTTTTTGCTCATTACATGGACCATACCTTTAAACTCACCTGCATTGCCAAAAGGCAGATACATACAAGCAATATTAAAGCCTAAAGACTTTGATCTTAATTCACTGACAGCGCTAAAAAAATCTGATCCCTCTTTGTCCATTTTGTTTACTACAACCATAAACGGTTTTGGATTCGCCCTTAGTCTCTTTAAGATCTTCTCGATGCCAACTTCCAGCGAGCTTGTAGCATTTAATAGTAAAACCAAGCCGTCCGACACGCTTTCTGCAGCTACCACATCGCTTTCAAAATCAAAAAATCCTGGCGTATCAATAATGTTATATTTAGTACCTTCCTCTTCGAAGTTTACTACAGAAAGCGCAAGAGTCATTTTTCTTTTTATCTCTTCTACATCATAATCTGTAACAGTATTCCCAGAATCTACAGAACCTAACCTTGAAATCTTTTTTGCATGAAACAAAAGCGCTTCGGTTAGTGAAGTTTTCCCTGCCCCAACATGAGAGGCTAAACTAATTGTTTTGATAGTTTTCCCCATATTACCATCCCTTTCAAAATTTTATTGAATATATTTAACTTTAAACTAAGAACTTTTCTCATTCAAAGATTCTTTGTACTCTGCGTATCTATATATTCCCCAAAGAGTTAGATGAGGAAAATATGGCCATGACAACTCGCTTTCAAAAAACCTTGCACTACCACCGGTCAAAACAGTAGTAAAGTCGCCAAACTTTTCATGCCATGACCTAATAATGCCCTCAAGGCCAAAAACTATAGAATAAAATATGCCATTATTTAAAGCATCATTAGTATTCCTTGAAGGAACGTTGGTATGATTTATTGTAATATCTGCCATTGGCAAATGAGGCAAAAAAAGGTTTATAGATTTACAAATCATATCTATTCCTGGCATGATAAAACCGCCTTTATACACGTTCTCCTTGGTTAGGTCAACTGTAATTGCTGTCCCCATATCTACAACGCACACTCCTTCCCCATAAAAAAGTGATGCTCCAATAGAGTGTAGCAGTCTATCAATCCCTATCATATCTATATCATATTCAATCCCAATTATGCCAACAAGATCCCTAGGTTCAATTACTTTAGCAGAAAAAAGGCGCTCGTTCAAAAATGACAAAAGGTGCTTTTCTATGGTTAAATTTACAGAAGAGATAAAGCACTTAACCTTATTATCGATTTTGTTTTCTTTCAACCACTTATCAAGAAGATTAGAGTCAAATTTACTATTGACAAAAATTTCCTCTAATCGAAAGGCACCGTAATGCTTCATACACGAATCTTCAAAATAAGAACATTTTAATCTAGAGTTGCCTAAATCAAAAGCAAGTACAGAAAATTTTTTTTCATTTGATATATACTCATCGTTAAATCTTTTAATGCCAATTTTCACAAAGTATCAATCGCCTCTTTTAAATGTTAATTTGTATGAATGAAGCAACGTCATTAAATAAGATATTGTTGACTCTGCTCCCATATTTTTGTTAACTCCCTGAGGTTCTAGACCATCATAACAACCACCTGTTTCAACTCTTGCAACAGGACAAAAGGAGTCATTTTCTCCTAAAAACCATCTTAAGGCCTTCATAGCAGTATTGTAAAAATATTTGTCACCCGTTTGAAAGTATGCATCTATACACGCGCAGGAAATACTGCTTAATTCTATTGGTTGTTGATCAAATTGAGCCTTTTGAGACCCTCTCTCATACCATCCCCTGTTCCCAATAATGCTTAGGTATTGTGTCTCTGGATTTGTTTGGATTTCTATTAGCCACCTTAGGCTCCTAATACCAAGCTCAATCATTTCATCACTGCCTAGTTGTTGGCCAGCCCTAATTAAGGCTTGAGGCTGTCTTGCGTTGTCATAAGTAAGTATATCTTCAGGAAAAATCCAATCATCAGAAATATTGTTTTTGTAAAGTTCAAACAACTTCCCTGAAAGATTAATTAATATGTCTTTGATCTCTTTAGCTCCCGGATAAGTTCTAACAAACTTATCACAAGCAATAATAGAAAGGCTAATTCCTCTTACAGATGTAAAATTCTCAACTTGCTTAATGCCCTTTTCAAAAATAGTAGCACAAATAGGAATCAATTCTGGAACTGCTGGCCACTGTATTGCTGTAGCTAAAGCAAGAAGAGTTCTAGCATGCGCATCTTCACTAAATTCATCAATCCATGTTCTATCATATCTCAAAAAGTTTAAAAATCTGCCAGTTTTTTCATCAAATGCGTTGTGAATAAAAGATAAGAATCTATACAAGAGATATAGTATGCTCTGATCCTTGAAAAGTTCATAATATAAGAGAAGAGCCATAAAGGCTCTGGAATTGTCATCAACGCAGTAACCGTGATTTCTATTCGGCATATTGTATAAAGCGTGTTGCAATATACCTGTTTCATCAGTTAAGAATTTTAGATGTGTAAGGTGAACAGAAGGGAGTTTTGTTTGAAAAGATTCCTTTTCGATTAAGTCTCTTTTTGAAATATAAATAAAATTTTTTTCCTTAGAATAAGTTTTAATTGCTTCGTCAAAAAGCTCAATATATTCTCTTGAAACGTTCTTCCAAATCATCTTTCTGCCAAAATCATAAGCATTTTTTCTCAATCTATTTCTGTAAGGTATATCTGTTAAGAGCCTTCTAAGCGCCTGTGACAAAGCATCACTATCTCTAAACGGAACAAGGATGCCTCTTTCGTCTTGAAGCATTTCTTGAGCATACCAATATGGAGTAGAAATTATAGCTTTTCCAGCTGCAATTGCATAAGTTAAGGTTCCTGAAACTATCTGTTCTAAAGATAAATAAGGAGTTAGATATATGTCGGCCATAATCAAAAAGTTCATCAATTCTTCGAAGGATACGTACCTGTCAATAAAAATTACGTTATCAGCTATTCCTTCCTCATAAGCCATTTTTTGCAAGCTAATCCTATAGCTTTCGCCGTAGAGTCTTTTTACTTCTGGATGAGTTGCGCCAAGCACTACGTATACAGCGTTTGGATAATCTCTGTAGACTTTGCTTAACGCTTCAATGCCGTATTCTATTCCCTTGCTGGGACCTAAGAGCCCAAAAGTCAAAATAACTGTTTTTCCTTCAAGATTAAGAATATCTTTATAATACGAGGGATCCATAAAGGGGACATCAGGAGCGCCATGATAAATCATAGAAATCTTTTCGGATGAAATTCTATAAACCCTTTCTAATATTTCCTGAGCTTTTTGCGCACAAACAACAATTCTTGATGAAAGGTTACAGATCTCTTCTAAAATTTCTTTTTGACCTTCGATTGGCTTCTCTAACACCGTGTGAAGAGTTGTTACAACAGGTTTTTTCAGATTTTTTAAAAAATCAAGAACATAACTTCCGTGCTCACCGCCATATATACCAAATTCATGTTGAAGGCTTACAACATTAACGTTTGAAATGTTTATGAACTCCGCTGCTTTTATATAATCCGTTTTAAATTTTTCTCTAATATCGAAGAAGACTTCCTTCGGGTACGAATAAACGCCATTTGACATTGCGACGACTCTTACATATCTGTTTTCAAAAGCATCATCTGGATACCACCTGGCGACAGATTTAGCAATGTCATTGGTAAAAGTAGCAATCCCACACAGCCTTGGCACATACGTGCCCACAAAGGCTACATTAAAATCTGGAGATGCGCTCTTTGTAGTGCCCCTCATAACGAATAAAAAGTCCTTCCTATTTTTTGATCCTCTTTAATAAAGTCAAGTATATCGTCAATAGTAGAAAATGCCACACAGGTCGATGTATCAGCACCTCCATAATAAAGCATTATCTCCCTAGTATTCTCATCACATATAGCACCACATGGAAAACATACGCCAGGAACGTCTCCAATCAGTTCATATGGCGTTTCTGGAGCTAGTACCCATCTATTAGTCCTACAAATAAGCTTGGTAGGATCGTCTAAATCAAACAAAGCTAATCCAACCCTATAAAGAGATCCAGAAGCAGTAGTTCTAACTCCATGATATATTAAAAGCCACCCTTCAGGGGTCTCTATTGGTGGTGGTCCCATACCAACCCTAGTACAATCCCACCAACCCTCTCTTACTGGTATAATACAGGTATGATCACCATAGTGCTTTAGGTCAGGGGTAAAAGAAAGCCATATTTCAGCCCTTCCTCTTGCGTATGGTCTATGGATCAAAGCCCATCTGCCATTGAATCTTTTTGGATAAAAAGCACCATCTTTGTTATCCGGATAAAAAAGATTGCCGTGCCTACATATTCTTTCAAAATCTCTAGTAGTAACTAAAGAAAGTTGTGGACCACCTGGCGCAAACGAAACATAAGTCAGATAATATTGATCGAATTCTTCCATGTAAGTTATCCTGGGATCTTCTAGCCCCCAGAACTGTTCTCCCATCTGGGGTTCATGAATCATAAAAGGTTTATCGTCAATTTTCCAGTTGTTAATGCCGTCCTCGCTAAAGGCTCTTATGAGATAAGAAAATCCTCTTTGCTCCTCTACTCTCAAAACAAGAATAACTTTGTTCTCAAACTTTGCAGCTGCAGGATTAAAAACGGTGTGAGCTTCGCAGGAAACATCCTCTGCTGTAATAATAGGATTTCCTTCATATCTTTTAAAGAGAGCATGAGTACCCATAATTCACCCCGACTTATTGTTTAATATTATCAAAATTAATTAATTTTATCATATATACTAAATATATAGCTAATTTTATACAAAATAAACTTTTAAATTTTAAAATGGAAAATCCTTTAAAAAACGCATCGGTTCTTCTTGAGTTTTGAATTGTGAGTTATTTCAATATCTATAGACCGACTAGTCGGTTTACAAATATTTCAAAAACTGTTATTATATCAACATGAGAACTAAAAAAACTTCTGTTATAAAAAATAGAATACTAAAAAGCGCTTTAAGACTTTTTTCAAACAAAGGATATCATTATACAAACGTTGATGAGATTGTAGAAGACTCAAATACCTCTAAAGGAGCATTTTACTTCTATTTCCCGGGAAAAAAAGACCTGGTAATAAAACTAGTTGAAGAGTTAAGCGATCAACTTATCAAAAAAATTGAAACCAAAGCCAAAGGTGATACTTTTGAAGAAATTTTTAGATCGTCTTTAAAAGAGGGTTTTAGAATACTAGACAAGTATCGTGAATTAACAAAATTCATCTTCATTGAAGCCTTTAGTCTTGGTCCTCAGTTTGAAGAGCAAAGATTTTCTGTGAGAAAAAAGTTAGAAAAGCTATTTTGCAATATGCTTTCTGATCAAAGATTTGAAGAAATTGAAAAGTATATTGTTGTAACAATTATCGTTGGTGCAATAACAGAGTTTGTAATCGATTCTATTACATCCGACAAATCACTTGCCGAAATATCAGATCTTTTTATTGAAAAATTGTTGAAAATAGTAAAAAAATAATTAATTTTTAGGAGGTTTTCGATGAAATTAACAGTTGCACACAGCCCAGATCCTGATGATGCATTTATGTTTTATGCATTAACACACGGGAAAATCAAATCAAAATACGAAATTGAAGAAACACTGTCAGATATAGAGACCCTTAACAAGGAGGCTATGAATGGACGTTATCACATTAGTGCGATTTCTTATCATGCTTTGCCATACGTTATAGACAAGTACGATCTCATGAGCGTAGGCTCAAGTGTAGGCGACAAATATGGTCCAATACTTATCTCAAAAAAAAGTCTCACAAATCTTGAAGACAAAGTAATTGCCCTTCCAGGAGAGTTAACCACTGCAACTTTAGTCTTTCGCATATATTCACAAGGTCACAAGGAAGTGTTCGTGCCTTTTGATCAAATAATGGAAAAGGTTATTAACTCAGAAGTGGATGCAGGTTTATTAATTCATGAAGGGCAGCTTTCTTATAGAAACATGGGATTAAAAAAGATAGTAGATCTTGGAGAGTGGTGGTATGAAAGGTATAACTTACCCCTTCCTTTAGGTGGAAATATTGTACACAAAAGCTTAAAAAACGAAAGAACTTCAATAAATAATCTATTAAGAGAATCCATAAAGTGGGGCAAAGCACATCCTCAAGAGGCACTCAATCATGCAATGAAATTTGGCAGAGATCTTAATTTTGAAATGAACGAAAAATTTGTAAACATGTACGTAAACGATTACACTATTAAATTTCAAGAAAGTTTGTATAACTCTCTAAATATATTGTACAAGGTTGCATTTGAAAAATCTTTGATTCCCTCTATCCCCAGCATACCAGAGGAGATATTAAATGAATAGAGCAGACTTAAAATACTTAATAGACAATCCAATCGATTTGTTCAACGAAGCCAACAAAAAGAAAAATTCTTTGTATGGCAAAAACGTCTTCTTCGCAAAGAATATTCATCTAAATCTCACTAATATTTGCGTAGAAAGATGTGGGTTTTGCCCTTTTGCTAGAAATAAAAACGATCTTGATGCATATAAGCTGACGCCAGATCTAGTTGTCTCTAAATTACAAAATCTAACATGGTTAAGTGAGGTCCACATTACATCAGGTCTTAATCCTGATTTGAAGTGGAATGAAGTACTTAAAATCTTAGATTCAATTAAAAATACGCTTCCAAAAGTCACAATAAAATCTCTTACAGCAGTAGAAGTTGAATTCTACGCCAAAGAAGAGAACAAACCAATAGAAGGTATAATTGAAGACCTTTTAAATCACGGCAGCGTATCCCTTACAGGCGGAGGAGCAGAAATACTAAAAGACTCTATGAGATCAAAGCTTCTAACAAAGAAGACATCTCCGAAAATGTGGCTCAAAATTCATGAGATTGCTCACAAAATGGGATTAAAATCGAATGCTACTATTTTGTATGGTCACTTTGAAACTTTTGATGACATATTAGACCACCTGAGTCTTCTAGAAGAACTACAACAGAAAACAGGAGGTTTCCAGGCTTTTATCCCTTTGAAATTTCAACCTTTAAATACAAAATTTAGACACATAAAACCAGCAACAAGCATTAAAACTCTTAAAACCATTGCAATTTCGCGCTTAGTTTTATCAATTCCTCACATAAAAGCGTATTGGCCATCAATAGGACAAGATTGTGCTCTTATGGCACTCTGGGCAGGAGCAGATGACCTCGAAGGCACTTTAGTGGATGAAAAGATTATGCATGAAGGTGGTTCTCCAGAACCAGGAGGCCTATCAGCTGAAAGCTTAAAGAATATGATAACGGATATTGGTCTTGTTCCTTTCGAAAGAAATTCTCTTTACGAGAAAATAGGATAAAAATTGTTTGTTCATTTTAGAAAGATTTAGGAGAAAAAATGACAACTAACAAGAATTTTTTAAGATTTGGTTTGATAAAGTTTTACAATTTTTTGCCAGTAAAGCTGGGATTCGAAAAAATTGGTTATAAATTTTTCTTGTCGGATCCTGCAACCCTAAACAATATGTTGTTAAACAATGAGTTAGATGTTGCAACAATATCCTCAGTTACGTGGATCAATAACCAAGACCTACTTAAGCCAATCTTGCCATTTGGGCTCTCTTGTTTTGGACCAGTTCTTAGTACTTTTCTTGTGTCAAACGAACCCATTGAAAAGCTTGACAAAAAGGTAATAAGGCTATCATGCACATCAAACACTATTAACAACATAGTAGTATGTATACTTAGAAAGTTTTACAAAATCGATCCTATATTTTCTAAGGATTCAAATGACTTTTGTGCACAGGTTATTATTGGAGACGATGCCCTAAACTTTATAGAAAACAAAAATAATAATTTTATCTACGACGTCTCAGAACTTTGGAGACAATACACAAATTTGCCCACTGTTTTTTCACTTCTTGCCGCAAGAAGAGATATTAAAAACGACCTTTTATTAGACTTTATTAAAACATATTCGCTTGCCCTAAAATTCGCTGAGATAGAGAAAAATAATTTAGACTGGAAATATAAAAAAATATCTTCAAAGGAATATTATTCAAATCTATCATATATCCTTGATACTAATGACCTGAAAGGACTGTTTGAATTAGAAAAAATAATAAAAAGCTTAGATTACTAGTATATTTTGAGGGGTGTACATGATAAAAAACAGGATAAGCATATCACAGGCAAAAAAGCTTTTTGATCTGCCATTATTTGAACTTGCAAAATTGGCTGACAAAACAAGGGCTGAATTCGGTCACAGAAAAGTAACCTATATCATAGACAGAAACATAAATTATAGCAACGTCTGTACCTCAAACTGCAAATTTTGTTATTTTAGCGTACCTGTAGGAAGTAAAAATTCTATTAGGCTCTCTAAAGAAGAAATTTATAAACGAGTAGATGAAGCTGTAGAGCTCAAAGCAACACAAATTATGCTTCAAGGTGGCCTAGATCCTGAATTTAGACTTAAAGATATAATAGAAATTTTCAAACATATTAAGAAAAAATATCCTGATTTAGTGCTTCACTCACTATCAGCTGCAGAAATAGATCACTTTTCGAAAATTGAGCGTATCTCTTACAAGGATGTAATAGAAAAATTAAAAGATGCTGGACTTCAAGGGCTTCCCGGTGCAGGAGCAGAGATATTGGTAGACAAAATTAGACAAGAAATTAGTCCAAAAAAGATCTCATCTTCTACGTGGTTACATATTCATAGAATCGCTCACTATTCAGGTCTAATGAGTACTGCTACCATGGTAATAGGCTTCGGCGAGACGATCGACGATAGACTGCAACATCTTAAAAAGGTAAGAGATCTCCAAGATGAAACTGGCGGATTTATAGCATTTATCCCCTGGATCTTTAAATCAAAAAACAAAACAAAATGGGAAAACAAAATTGATTACCTTAAAACCGTAGCTCTATCAAGAATATTTTTTGACAATATACCAAACATAGGTGCGTCGTGGCTTACAGTAGGAAAAGACGTAGCGCCAGTTGCCCTACTTTGCGGAGCAAACGATTTAGGGTCAGTGATGCTTGAAGAAAACGTTGTTGCAAGTGCAATAGGACAAAGTCATAGGCCTCAAAGTACAGAAGAACTCGAAAATCTTATAAAATCAGCTGGTTTTGAGAGTGCCCAAAGAGATGCCTTTTACAACATAATAAAATAAGAAAATAGATTACTATAAAGGTTTTCTTTTATTTTTAAGACATTTTTCTACGAGTTCATCTACTTTTGCTATCCCGGTACAAATGACGCTATCAGCAGCGCCCCACCACAGTCTTATAAAATCACCTTCCTTCAAGGCAGCTGAACAAAAAACAACGTTCGGAACGTAGCCAACTCTTTCCCACTGGTCTTCTGGTTCAAGAATCCATTCGTCAGATATGCCCAAAATTTTACTTGGATCTTTTAAATCATGTAAAACTACGCCCAATCTATAAACAGAACCGCTCATAATCATATAAACCCCGTGTATAATACTTAACCAACCATCCTTTGTTTTAATAGGAGGAGCCCCGGGGCCAACTTTTAGTTCGTCCCAGTGATATGACTTTGGTTTTATCAAAATTTCCGATCTGCCCCAGTGTATTAAATCTTTTGAATAAGAAATCCAGATGGACCAGGGAATTATATCTGAGTGAGGTCTATCTAATCTAACATAGTCAGATCCAAATTTTTCTGGGAAAATTACTATATTTCTATGATCCGCACTTGTAATCAAAGCAATTCTTTCAACTTTCTTAAAGTCAGTCGTCTTTGCAAGGCCAATTCTTACTCCATATTCAGAATAAGCACTATAAGTAATAAGGTATTCGTCGCCAATTCTAGTAATTCGTGGGTCTTCTATACCAGCACTTTCATACCTGCCAAAATATCCATCGCTTTCAGGCACCATAAACGGTTCTTTTTCAACTTCAAAGTTAAATCCATCTTCAGAAATAGCCTTCCCTAAAATTGACCTGCCATTAAGCTTAGCTGCTCTAAATACTAATATATATTTATTTTGATAGGTGGTAATAGCTGGGTTGTAAACCGTTGAAACATCATAAGGAACATCATATTTAGTAAGAATAGGATTAAATATGTATCTTTTTACTATCCCAGAACCTTTATATAAATTCAAATTCATCGCATAACTCCTCCTTAATTACTATTCAATATCCTCTTATAAACTTCAATATATTCACTTACCATTCTTTGAGAAGTAAACCTTTTTTCCACATACTTTCTACAGTCGCTTCTCTTGATATTATAAATAAGCCCAAATTTCTCAACTGCCTCTTCGAAAGAATTAACCAATATACCAACAGACTCATCAACTATCTCCCTCATGCTACCTCTGTTATAAGCCAAAACAGGTGTTCCACAAGCTAAAGATTCTATTACGCTCAAACCGAATGGTTCATTAAAGTATATTGGATGAAGAAGACAGATAGCATTTGAAAGCATCTCTCCTCTTTTTTCAGGACCAACGCTGCCTAAATATTTTATATCTTCCGATAGATAAGGCTTTACTTTTTCCTTAAAATAGATCTCATCTTGTATAGGACCAGCCAAAAAAAGTCTCATTTTAAAAAACTTTGCTATTTTAATGGCATCGTGAGCGCCTTTGTCAGGATGCATTCTGCCAAAAAATAAAAGATAATCCTTTGGATCCGGGTTAAATGGAAAATTGTTAATATCAATTCCGTGATAAATTGTAGAGATATAATCAAGGTCAGGATGTCTATCCGAGTTTGAGATAGAAACATAACTTACGTGTTTGTTGTACTTTTTGTAAATAGGCAATATTTTTTCAGATGAAAAGCCATGTATAGTGGTAACCATTGGCGTCTTTATAAGTTTCGAATAGCAAAGTGGCATAAAGTCAAATTGATTGTGTATTATATCAAATTCGTCTGCCCTCTCAAAAACATTAGAAATATGAAGATATTCCAAAACCTTTGGATCAGCCTCTTTATCTTCCTCGTAACCCGTTGGCACTACAGAAACAAGTTTTGCAGAGGTAATAGAATCGGCAGTTGCAAACAAGGTTACATCCAAACCCTCTTTTACAAGGCCTTCTGTTAGCAGCGAGGTAACCTGTTCCCAGGGTCCATAATGTCTTGGAGGAGTTCTCCAGGCGATTGGCGCAATCATAGCAACTTTCATATCATCACCTCGTAAAGAAAGAACTTATCCATCCTTCTTTTTTATTATAGATTACCTTATACCACTCTTCTGTATCAACTTTTTGGAGATACTCTCTCTGAAGTCTCACAAGACCAATAGAATCACTATTTTTATACAACAATGTAAAAATGTCTCCAGAAAAATCATAAAGCCTCAATAACTGGCCTTTTTTAAGGTTTATAAAAACTCCATCAGTATATAAACTAAGGTCCTCCTTCAGCATATAAAGCTTTGAATTGTGACTTACAGCCCTTTCAATAACTTCCACCTTTGATCCGTTGTCAATTGTCCCAACCACCACAGATTCATCAGGACTTGAGTACATCGTGACTGGATTCCCAATTACTATTTTTGTAGCTTTATAAATTGATTTAGCCTCTATATTAGCTTGATTAGAGCTTTTGCTTTCTGGAACTTGTGCGTAAACTGTCAAGGTTTTCGAAAAAATATCTCTACCATTAAATTGAGAACGGGCAACAATTTTATATATGCCTGGATTTGGAGGAAACCACTGATAGTAGACATCTTTTGAATTACTTTTTTGATAAACTATACTTCCATCCACTAAAATATCAATCTCTTTTGGATTGAAATTAGACTCCACTTCAAGATATAAACCATTTTCGATATCTTTGAGTTCTATTGAATCGCCCTGAGGATAAATAATGCTAATATAAGGTTCACTATAAAAGATTTTGGATGGATTATTGTAAAGCTTACTTGTAAAAACAAAAAATGCAAACAAAGTCGATAAAATAAGAAGTATAATTGGAACTTTCGGTAGAATTAAAGAAAGATATTGCTTTGAAAAAACGTTTTTGTTTGATATATTTTCAGGACTTTCGCATTTTGTATATTTTGCTAATTGGTGAAGCTTTAGGAAGATTTTTTCATCGGAAATAGCCCGAAATGAAGTATTATCGTTTAGAAAAACTACAAATTCTATTAGTTTTTCTCTTGAAAAAAGATGTTTTCTGAAATTTCTTATGCACTCTATATGATCTATGTTGCCTTTTAGATAAATTATTTTACCTACATTTTCCTGAGGCACAAGGATTAGATTTTCTCCTAAAGACAAAAGATAATCTTTGTATTCTTCACTAATAATCTTAAACATATCTAAAATGAAATTTAAAAGATTTAGAATTATAGGATAAAAACCTTTTGAAACTTTGAAGAGTTAGAAGCATTTAACTTATCCTAAGCATTAAGGCGCTATATTTTTTGTCTATGCAATATTGCTTGTGAAATGGTAAACTCGTCTGTGTTGCCAAGGTTATCACCCATAGAAAGCCCTACCGCAAGACGGGTTAATTGTGGTATATAACCTAACTGATCTCTTTGGCTTGAGAGCCTTTCTTTTATATATAAGGAAGTAGTTTGTCCTTCCATACTGAAGTCGAACGCTATAACAATTTCTTTAGGTTTTTTTGCACGAATCAAACTGAAGAGTTCTGTCATACCAGCTTTCTCTGGGTCAATACCTTCCAGCGGTACAATCAGGCTGTTTAAAACAAAATACCTGCCAGAATAAGATTTAGTTGATTCTATCTTCCACAGATCTCTCACGTCCGAAACAACACATAAGATTTCGTTATTTCTAGATGGATCCGAGCATATTTCACATGGATCAGTCTCAGACAAAGCGTTACACTGAGAACATTTTTTTATATTTTTTAAATTTTGCAGCGCTTCAATAAGAGAAAGATTTTTTTCTTCGCCTCTCTGAGAAATAAAGAAAGCTAACCTCAAAGCCAACTTTGGCCCAATCCCCGGAAGAAGGGATAATTCATGAGACAAATCGCTCAAGGGCTTGGGGTACTTCATTAAAATAGGCCTGGAAGTCCCATTTTTTGCATCTTTTTCATGCCAGCTTCCTTTACTTCTTCAAGAGCATTATTAACAGCTACCATTACAAGATCAGCCAAAGTTTGTAAATCTTCATCTTTGAGGGAAGGATCAAGAGTTATAGACTTTATCTTTTGATCACCTGTAGCAACTACCTTTACAAGATCTCCGCCAGCTTTGGCTTCAACTTCTAAAGAGGCAAGTTCTGCTTGAAACTTTTCTAACATTTGTTGGGCCTTTTTCATTCCAGGAATCATAATATAACCTCCTAAAATTATTTGATTTAAAAACTTAATTATTTTGTTTAAGTTTAGTCGTTTTTTATCTCTTTTGCATTAAAGTGTTGTAAAATATCTGGAAACGTTAAAGTAGAAGATTTAGCCTTAGAATCCTTCTTAGTTTCTTTCTCGATAAATTCGCTTGCAACATCTACATCAACGCCTAATTCTTTTGAAAGCATAATCTTTATCATTTCTCTTTCTTCTTTATTGGAGTCAAACTGCTCTTTGTGCCACCTCGATTCTTTTTTAGAAAAGCCAAAAGTAACTTTATTGTTTTCGAATTTTATGGGCTTAGCCGCAACGTATTTTGCATGCAAAAGTGGATTAGTACTTTTTATTTGTTCGAGAACTTTTAAATATGCTTTATTAATTTGCTCAATACTAAGATCTACTCTCTTTTGTTCTATAGAACTCTCAGGAGTTAATAATTTTATATCCTTATTTATAACCTCTTTTATATCTTCTGTCTTTTCTAAAATTCTATTATCACTTTCGTCGCTTACTCTCATGTTGCTATTTAAAAGTGAAAATATAGCATAAACTTCCAATTCGAATCTCATAAACGGGTTAGGATCGTACCTTAAATCACCTTTTGCCTCAATAAGCCTGTCAATAAATTTTAGAGGCCTCGTATCAGTATTAATCTTTGACAATACAAAATATATCCAAGAATCAACAATTGCAAGCGGACTAAAGCTTGACGTCCTCAAAGAATCCATAAGGTTAACAAGATTGTCAAGATCTCCCTTGTAAATAAATTGCATCATATTTGAAATGATCTCGTCATCTGGTATGCCTAAAACTAAATAAATGTCCCTTGTTGATAGGTTCTTCTTTTCAAAAAGCATAAAAATTTGTTGTAAAAAGGAAAGAGAATCTCTAACAGAACCTTCTGATCTCCTTGCAATAGCTAAGAGTAGATTTTTTTCAAGCTTGTACCCTTCAAGATTAGCTATCTTGTCAAGATATGATGCTAAAAGTTCTGGGTTTATGGGAGAAAAATCTAACCTTAATACCCTCGAAAGAATAGTCTTTGGCACTTTGTGTGGTTCAGTTGTTGCAAAGATAAATATTGAAAAAGGAGGAGGTTCTTCAATTATTTTAAGTAGGGCATCAAAAGCTGAAGGGCTTAAACGATGTACCTCATCTATTACAAATATCCTATACTTTGAAGACATGGGAGCAATTAATGCCATTTCCCTTAAAGATCTTGCATCATCTACGCTACTGTGGGTTGCAGCATCTATTTCCACATAATCGAGAGAGCCCTCAAGAAATTTTTTACAAGATTCACAATTAAGACATGGTTTTTTGCCTTCTGAAGTACAGTTAAGTGCTTTTGCAAATATTCTTGCAGCTGTAGTTTTCCCCGTGCCTCTCATACCAGCAAAAAGATAAACGTGAGGAGGGTCGTCAAGCTTTGATGCATTTTCGAGAACAGTTTTTACAACGTCCTGGCCAATCATATCGTCAAACGTTATTGGCCTGTATTTTCTATACAATACCTCCATACTTATTTGTCTGCAGGGGAAAAAGGCGTTTCAATAGGTGTAGGTTTGTTTAGAAATCTTAAAATTCTCTCAGCATATGGCGACAAATCTTCATTCTCTCTCCTGATTATAAAAAGCTCTCTCATTACGTTAAAACCTCTTACCCTTACAATTCTTAAAAGACCAAGTGCCAGTTCCTTACCAATTGTGCACTTTGAAACAAAAGATACTCCCAAGCCTGCAGCAACTGCATGTTTGATTGCCTCCGTGTTTCCCAGAACCATATTAATATTAAGATCAGACACAGAAAGACTCTTTTCCATTAAAGCACCTTCGAGAACCATTCTAGTACCTGATCCCTCTTCTCTTAAGATTAGTGGCTCAATCATAAGATCCGATAATTCAATAACGTCTGGCCACGGATGATGGGCAGGAACAATTAAAACAAGCTCGTCGTCTCTAAATTTCTCTCTTTTTACATAAGAGCTTTTGACAAACCCTTCTATTAAGCCAAAATCTATGTCCTTCCTTAACAAGGCTTCTTCTATTCCTTCAGTATTCTCTACTCTTATAGAAATTATCGTTTGAGGATATTTGGATCTGTATATTGCAATCAATGGGGGCAAAATATATATGCCTATTGTTGTACTAGCGCCCACCACTAACTTACCTGTTTTTGCAGCGCCCACCTGTTCTATTGCCTTTTTGGACTCCTCCATAGCTTCGATAATCTTCTTTGCGTATGGCAAAAGCGCATCTCCTGCATCAGTAAGCTCTACTTTTCTTCCTGTCCTTTTGAATAACTTTGCCCCAAAAAAATCCTCTAATGCTTGAATCTGAAATGAAACAGCAGGTTGTGTCAAATAAAGTTCCTTTGCAGCCTGAGTAAAGCTTTCTCTTTCAGCCGCTACCAAAAAAACCTTGAATTGTCTTAAATACAAGGTATCCTCCTTTTAACTAAATATTATCTTAAATTTTCTAATTAGATTAAATTTAATTAGAAAACTTATTATCTAAAAAGCTCACTAACTGACTCTGATAAAGCAATACGTTTGATAGATTCTGCAATAAGCCTTGCAACAGAAATAATCTTAATCTTGGGCCCATAAAATTCCTCTGGATGATAAATAGTATTTGTAACTATAAAATGCGAAAAATCAGATTTTGTAAGCCTTTCTACAGCAGGTCCAGACAAAATACCATGTGTTGCAACTCCTAATACTTCTTTCGCTCCATTTTTCTTCAATATGTGAGCTGCCTCAACCATAGTTCCTCCGGTATCAACTATATCGTCAATTACAACGCATCTCTTCCCTACCACATCGCCAATTATATTAACCGCTTCTGCCTGATTTGGGAGAGGTCTTCTTTTGTCTACGACTGCAAGTGGGACTCCCATTCTTTCAGCAAGAAGTCTTGCTCTCCCAACTCCTCCTATATCTGGAGATACAATTACCAGGTTATCTAGTTCAAAATTCGATCTGAGATAGTTATCAAATACTGGTATAGCAGTAAGATGATCAACTAATATATCAAAAAAACCTTGAATCTGACCAGTATGAAAATCTATGCCAATAACTCTGTCAACGCCAGCACGCTCAATAAGGTTTGCAACTAATTTTGCAGAAATTGGTTCTCTGCCTCTCACTTTTCTATCCTGTCTTGCATAGCAAAAATATGGGATAATAACATTTATAGAAGACACAGATGCCCTTTTAAAGGCGTCAACCATTATCAAAAGTTCCATAAGTCTTTCATTTACTGGACTAGAAGTGGATTGTATAAGGAATATATCTTTCCCTCTGACTGATTCTTCGACCCTCACATAAATTTCTCCGTCGCTAAAACGCGTTATATTTACAGCCCCAAGATTTCTTCCAAGAAAGCTTGAGACTTCTTTACTCAAAGCTATATTCGAAGAGCCAGAAAATATAGCATATGAAGAGTTGTCCACTAAAATATACTCCTTCCTTTAGCTAAGTTAAAAACTTCGTGTTTAATCATCTTTCTTTTTGGCTTTTGTACTTCTAAAAATCTTTACCCATCCAGCTTTGTTCACCTGAGAAGCTCTGCCAATGCCTAATGAATCCTCTGGTACATCTCTGGTAATAACCGAACCAGCCGCAACCATTGACCCTTTCGAAAGTTTAACTGGGGCAACCAATATTGAGTCACTTCCCACAAACACGTCATCTTCAATAGTAGTCCTATGCTTATCAAAACCATCATAATTGCACGTAATTGTTCCAGCCCCAACGTTAACGTTTGATCCTACACTGGTATCTCCAAGGTAAGACAGGTGTGATACCTTAGAATTGTTTCTGATCTCTGTTTTTTTTAGTTCTACAAAATTTCCTATTCTGATATTGTCATGAACAACAGTTTCTTCTCTTATATGGGAAAAAGGACCAATATTTACACTATTTCCTATTGTAGAATTTCTTATAACGCTATATATAACGTTGCAATTATCGCCTATAGTTGAGTTCTCTACATTTGAAAAAGGCCCTATCGTTGAGGAACCAATTTTGCTTTTACCATATATAACTGAAGCAGGCATAATTTTTGCACCAGAACTTATACAAACTTCAGGTCCAATCCACGTTGAATTTATATCAAATATCTGAACACCATTATCTAAATGAACGTCAATTATGGTTCTTTTTGCTTCATTTTGTGCCTCTAAAAGATCCTTTTGCGAGTTAACTCCCAATACCTCTTTTTGATCGAAGATTTCCATTGTGCCGATTTTATATCCCATTTTCAAAGCAAGTTCCAATAAATCTGTAAGATAATATTCCCCCTGTGCATTGTTATTTTCGATATTATAAAGCAGTTTTAATAAAGCAATCTTTATAAGATATATGCCAACATTTACCTCTTTTATATTCAATTCATCGCTTTTCGCATCCTTTTCCTCAACTATTCTCAAAAAGTTGTTGTCTTTATCTCTAAGTATTCTTCCATAACCTTTAGGATCATCAACTTTACAAGTAATAAAGGTAATATCATTATTTTGTTCAGACATTTTACACAAATTTTTTATGGTTTCTTGTTTTATCAATGGCATATCGCCAGGCATGACGAGAAAATAATCCTCTTCAGAAAATGACTTTAAACTCTTATATGCACAAAGAAGCGCATGCGCAGTTCCCAGCGGTTCACTTTGAACTACGTAGTTTATCTTTTCACCAGCAAAATACTGAGAAATAAGATCTTTATTTTTCCCGACTACAACAATAGGCTCATTATCTATCAACCCTCGAAAAGACCTTAAAACCCACCACAACATTGGCTTATCTAAAACACAGTGCATTACCTTTGGGAAAACAGATTTCATCCTCTTCCCTACACCAGCACACAATATAACTGGATAAATCATTTTGTTATATGTCAAATTTATCACCTTATATATTATTTTTATAAGTCATAAGTATATCTTATACATTACATTGAATTATATCATTTTTAATATAAAAAAGATCTAGTATTACATAAAATCAGGCTTAACAAACCTTTTAAGCTCACCCTTAGAATTAATTTGTCCTATTATAGTCAGCGAAAGCTCTTTAACGAGATCTATTTCTTCAATTTGATTAGGAGCGAATTTTACAATTTTACCATCCTTTAAAAGTCCATAAGTTTTAACCACAGGTCTTAAAACAAAATTGGGCTCAACGCTTTTCACCGCACAAACAATATCATTTGACAAAAGAACTAGCGTTCCAGGTGGATATGGCATCACTTTTTTAACAAACGCCTTAACAATTTCCTGGTCAAACATCAAACCTGAGTTTCCCATAATTAGCTCCAAAGCTTCACTCGGCAAATATCCCTCTCCCCTAAAAGGCTGAGTAAGATAATCAAAAAAACTAACTATGCTGATTATTTGAGCATAGTCATTTGAAAGCTTGATTGCATTGGGAAAGCCAGTTTTGTCAAGCCTTTCATGGTGTTGTGCTATTGCGTTAGAAACTTTGGAATCTTTTTGACGCCTAACTTTTTTAACCTTTCTAGCATTTTATCTGTGATAAATACCCCTTTACTGATAAGCATTCTGCCAAACCCATCAAAGATAGGAAATTGCAGTTCACTGCCAGAAGGTATTTCGTCAATATCTATTTTTATCAACTAGCTTCGCACTCCTTTTGAATCTTATTATCTTTTTCTTTAAGATCTTTTTAGGAAATTCTTCAGTTTTATCATTCTCTTCTTCAAAATCTTTTAAGATATTTGAAATATTTGAACTCTCGTAATCAATAATTTTACCTGAACTGTCAACCTGGCCTACAATAGTAAGATTCAAATGATCTTTAAGATCTATTATTTTTGGTTCATCAACATATTTCACCTGATTATTTTCAAGATAAGCATAAGTTTTCAAAACTGGCCTTAAAGGCAGATTATTATTACAATCCTTTACCACACATATTTGATTGTCGGATAACAAAACTAGAGTTCCAGGTGGATATGGAACTACCTTCTTCAAAAAAGTTTTTAAAACATCTTTGTCAAAAGCGCTACTGCTTAAGGCCATAATAAATTCTATTGCTTCATTGGGTAAATACGGTTTTCTATTAGGTAAAGGCGAGGTAAGTATATCATATACGTCAACAACCGAAACTATTTTTGCATAAATAGTTATATCCTTTTCAGTTAGACCACGTGGATAACCTTTACCGTCAAGTCTTTCGTGGTGTTGATAAATTGATTGATTAACAACAAAAGGAAACCCGGCTCTATTGCACAAATCTCTTCCAAGCTTTGGGTGTTCCTTAACCTTATAATCTGGATTATCTGTAATATAACTACCATTTAAAATGCTTTCATCATCAATTAACGCTAACCCAACGTCATGCAAGTATGCAATAATCATAAGAGTTCTTAATCTTAAATCGTTTAACCCCAATGCAGTACCCAATATACCTGAATAAATACAAACTCTTGTAAGATGATCAAACAAAAATTCCTTGTTAGTCCTAAGGTCATCGACCACTATTCCTGTCTTACTTTTTGCAAGCATATCGTTCATAACATAGTCTATAGCATTTATAATTCTCTCTGGGTTTATCATAGCGGTTTTTCTTGCGGCTTTGATTATCTCATTAGCCTCTTTTTTCATAAACATTTCGACCTTTCTGGATATCGCTTCAAGAGGAGTTATATCTTCATATCCAGGAACAATAATAGGAATAAATTGCAACCCCAATTCTTTGAGGTGTTTGATCATACGTGAATCCAAAGGTATACCTTCACCTATAAGGAGCCTTCCCTTTGAATCTAATACTGGAGAACTCAATTTTTGACCATCTTTAAGTCTGTTTATATCAATTCTGATCAAATTATTCCACCTACTAATAAGTTTTTAATTAATTCTAACTATTTTTTAACCAAAAAAAAAGATGGCGAACTATTCGCCATCTTTTTAGAGTTAAGCAGTCTTTTTAATCAACCGGTTGCCATTTTTCATCTTTAACTACAAACATCGTAAGAATCTTGTTTGTAGTGTCACCCTTGCTGTCAAAAGATGTCTTCCCAAGCATTCCCTCGAAACTTACAGTAGGCATAACTTTCAATACATCTGCCCTATCTGGTTTGGGCGCCTTTTCGAGAGCAGTAATTACCGCAAGAGCTGCATCGTAACCAAAAAGCGCATATGGTCCAGGAGGATTTCCAAATTTCTTTGTATACTCGTCAATAAATGCTTTTGCTCCAGGAATCTTCTCAATTGCAGGACCAACGTTACTTGCATAAGTGCCATTAGCATCCGCACCAGCAATCTTTATAAAAGCAGGATCCTCTACTCCGTCTCCGCTTACAAAGTCTATCTTGTTCATACCAAGAGACTTCATCTGTTTAACCATTTGACCTGCTTCAGGATACATGCCTCCAAAATAAATAACCTGAGGATTCAGAGATTTTATCTTTGTCAAAAGAGCAGTAAAATCTTTGTCTCCCTGGTTTATACCCTCTCTCATCAATATCTTTCCGCCATCCGCTTGAAATGCTTTTGCAAACTCATCTGCAAGCCCCTGCCCATATGCTGTCTTGTCATCTAAAACAACTGCCGTATCCTTTTTCAACTTGTCCTTTACAAACTTTGCGGCAAAAGGACCTTGCATAGCATCGGTAGTACAAACTCTAAATACGTTGTTAAATCCCTGTTCAGTAAGCTTGGGATTAGTTGAAGATGGAGAAACCATCACAAGTCCCGCCTGATGATAAATAGCAGAAGCAGGTATAGAAGCTCCTGAATTAAGATGTCCTATAACGGCTACTATTGATGGATCTGCAGCAAATTTTTGCGCAACTGATACAGCTTCTTTTGGATCGGCCTTGTCATCCATTGCAACAAGCTCAAGCTTTTTGCCATTGATTCCGCCCTTTGCATTTATCTTGTCAATGGCCATAAGCGCACCATTCTTAAGATACGTGCCCATTTCAGCTTGAGAACCGCTTAGTGGTGCAGCAAAGCCAATTTTTATAACATTAGATTCGCCTGCTGGCTTGTTTTGTTGGCCTGCACACCCCGAAATTAGAAAAATTCCAATTCCAATCAAAACAAAAAACAACCCATACAACCCAAAACGTTTCACAAAACACACCCCTTCCTCTCGTCAAATTATTGAAATTTTATAGCTATCTGACTATTATGTCAATTACTTGACATAAAGTCTTTTTATAGCTTAAAAAAAGATTAAAATAAGATTTTAAAAAGTATTTTTTAATAATCAAAAAGAATGCATAAGTTATGGACAAAATTAAATTTTTCTAAAATTGTAATAGTAAAGTGTAGAAATCAGCAGTAAAATATTAAGATATTATTCTAATATTATTAATCAAATTCAGCAATGACTTAATAAGTTTAATTTATGTTTATAAAAATTAAACGTAAATCCTTTTCATACTCTCCCTGAATGACACAAGGATTTCATGAGGTACAGTATCTATTGTTTTAGCCATGTCTTCTATCTTTAGATCCTCATCTAACAAGATCGCCTCATCGCCCACACGAACGTTATCAACGCCTGTAATGTCTACAAAAGAAAAGTTCATATTAATAGTTCCCCTTAATGGGCATATACTCCCCTTAACTTTAGCGCTCCACTTATTTGAAAGAGCTCTTTTCAAACCATCAGCATAACCAATTGAAATTACTGCAATTTTTGAATCCTTATGAGCAGTATAAGAATATCCATAGGACCAACTTTGCCCTGCACTAATATCATGAATCTTTACAATATTTGCTTTTAACTTAACAACATTTTTTAGAACAAAGCTTTTAACATCAGAAGGCATAGCTCCATAAATTAGAAGACCACACCTTGGTATAAACTTTAGAGATTCAAAATTTTCTACAGTATTTTGAGAGTTTGGCAAATGAACAATTAAGTTTTTATACTTTTCAGAAATCCTATCGAAAAGAATAAGCTGCTCTTCAGTAATAAGGTTTAAACCAAGAGGAAAATGTGAGAATATTCCCATTAGTTGTATATTTGGCAAATAACTTATTTGCTTTATAAAGTTGTCTAACTCTTCAGGTTTCACGCCGAACCTGTGCATGCCTATATCAACTTTAACATGGACTCCTACAGTTTTACCGCTCTTTTTCGCTATATCAGATAGAAACGATGCCATATCAAAGGAGTCAATAGCAGTAAAAACGTTATATTCAACACAAAGTTCAGCTTCTTCTCTAGAAAAAATAGGCACTATTAAGAGTAAATTGCCCTCAAATCCAGAGCGTCTAAGCGTTTGCGCCTCTTCTATATCGCCAATTGCAATCAGATTTGCAACGTCTTTTAAAGCATTGGCAACAGGGATAAGTCCCATTCCATAAGCATTGCTTTTTATGACTGGTATTAAATCGCTTTTTACGTATTCTTTTATTATTTTGTAATTTGATAAAATTGCATCCAAATCAATTTCCAACCATGGCTTCATTTTACCTCTCCTTAAAAATTATGAATTTAATTTTTCAACCCGTTCTTGGGTTTCTATTAAGAATCTTTTTCCTCAACCTAATACTTTTTGGGGTTATTTCTACTAATTCATCATCGTTAATGTACTCTAAAGCCTGTTCAAGACTAAAAATTCTTGGAGTATTAAGCCTAATAGCTTCGTCGCTAGTAGCAGAACGTATATTTGTAAGGTGTTTTTTCTTGCACGGATTTACCCACAAATCTACTTCTTTAGAATTTTCTCCTACAATCATTCCCTTATAAACTTCTGTCCCAGGCACTACAAACAACACCCCTCTGTCTTCAAGGTTTGACAATGCATACGAAGTAACCTGACCGGTCTCCATTGAAACTAAAACACCATTTTGTCTTTGCAACACATCTCCTTTATAAGGAGCATAGCCATGAAATACGTGATGCATAATACCTGTGCCCTTTGTACTGGTCAAAAATGTTGATCTAAATCCAATAAGTCCTCTTGCTGGTACAATAAATTCAAGTCTTATATATCCTGCCAACTCTATCATATTGGTTAGCTCTGCTTTTCTCCTGCCCAATAAATCCATTACTGTCCCCATATATTCCTTTGGCACATCTACAGTCAAAAATTCCATTGGCTCACATTTTTCACCATTTATTACCTTATTAATTACCTTTGGCCTTTCAACCTGAAATTCATAACCTTCTCTTCTCATAGTTTCAATTAATATAGAAAGGTGAAGTTCTCCTCTTCCACATACCTCAAATGAATCAGTAGATTCTGTTGGATTTACTCTAAGACTAAGATTAGTTTGAAGCTCTTTAAAGAGTCTTTCACTTAAGTGTCTTGAGGTTACAAATTCGCCTTCTTGTCCTGCAAAGGGACTATTGTTAACTGAAAAAATCATAGAAACAGTTGGCTCGTCAATATAAATGCCCGGCAACATTTCAGGTTCATTGGGATCAGCAATTGTTTCTCCAATTTTAATTTCATCAATACCACATATTGCAATAATATCTCCAAACATTGCTTCTTGAATTTCAACTCTTTTAAGGCCCTCATAAGTAAATAGTTTGCTAATTTTAGCCTTTCTTTCTTCATATCCATTTAATACCAAAACGTTTTGTTTGTTTGTAATTTTACCTCTCATTACCCTCCCTATAGCAATTCTACCTATATATTCATCGTGATCCAACGTAGTTACAAGAACCTGAAAGGGCGCCTCAACATCGCCATCAGGTATAGGGATTTCCTTTATAAGTGTTTCAAAGAGAGGCGCTAAATTTGAACTATTTTCATCCATTGATAATTTGGCAATGCCTTGTTTTGCAGAAGTATAAACAACTGGAAAGTCTAAAAAGGGCTCAGGAGCATCCAAATCGATAAATAACTCCAATACTTCGTCCAAAACCTCGTCAACTCTTTGATCTGGCCTATCTATCTTGTTTATTACAACTATAGGCTTAAGGTTTTGTTCAAGAGCCTTTCTTAAAACATATTTTGTTTGAGGCATAGGCCCTTCAAATGCATCAACAAGTAACAAAACCCCATCCACCATATTCAAAATCCTTTCAACTTCAGCGCCAAAATCAGCATGCCCTGGGGTATCTACAATATTTATTTTCACGCCTTTATAAAAAATTGACGTGTTTTTAGATAATATTGTTATTCCTCTTTCTCTTTCAAGGTCGTTTGAATCAAGAATCCTTTCTGCCACAACCTCGTTAGCCCTAAAAACACCGCTTTGCTTTAACATGGCGTCAACTAAAGTGGTTTTACCATGATCAACATGCGCTATTATTGCAACATTTCTTATATCTTTTCTTAACAAGCTTTTACCTCCAAAAATTATCCAAAAATTATTTATATAAAACCAGATTAACATTTTAACAAACTTTAGCAAGAAGTCTTCATCTTATATAGAGCATATCCAAACAAAACTTGGTTATACCATTAGCTTACAAGTCATCATTCGTTGAAGCAAAAAGCTCCTATTTCTGTAAGTAGAGGTAGTTCACTCTACTTAAGAAATAATTTCTACAAAAAAGTGCTACATTCTATTTCAATTTTTTTAGAAAGATGTAAAATATATAAATTATACTTTTTTTGAGGTGAAAATTGATAACAGATCTCGTGGAAAAAGTCTTTCATCTAAGTTCTAGAAAAACAAACATCAAAACTGAAATTATTGCTGGTTTTACGACTTTTGTTACGCTCTCTTATATTATCTTTGTAAATCCAACGATACTTTCTCAAGCAGGAATACCGAAAGAAGCTGCAATAGGGGCGACAATTTATTCTACTATAATCGCAACGCTTTTAATGGGTCTTTGGGCAAATCTGCCAATAGCTGTAGCGCCTGGCATGGGTTTAAATGCCTTTTTTACTTATACTGTAGTAATAGGGATGGGACTTTCTTGGGAAACTGCTTTAGGAGCAGTTTTTATTTCTGGGATATTTTTCTTTATTTTAAGCGTAACAAATATTAGGAAGGCAATATTTATGGGAATTCCAGCAGTTCTTAGAACTTCTATAGCAGTCGGAATAGGTCTTTTTATTGCTCTTATAGGTTTTAAAAATGCAGGAATAATAGTTGAAAACAAAGACACTCTAGTATCATTTGGGCATCTTTTATCACCAGAAGTTCTAGTTGCAACGTTAGGTTTGTTTATCACTGCTGCTTTAATAAGCAAGGGAACAAAGGGTGCAATCTTAATTGGCATTCTTTTGACTACTTTGTTGTCGATAATCTTTGGCATAGCAAAAGCCCCTTCTTCAATAAGTAACATCATCTCTTTTTCTATACCAAACGTCTCTGATACGTTTTTAAAAATGAATTTATTAGGAGCAATCCACTATGGGATATTGGGCATCATATTTACGTTTTCTATAGTAGAACTCTTTGATAATATGGGTACTCTTATAGGTCTTACCACAAAGGGAAAGATTATTGACAAAGACGGCAACATACCAAATTTAAACAAAGCCCTTGTGTCAGATTCAGTGGGAACCATGATTAGCGCGATTTTTGGAACTTCTACTGTTACATCATATATAGAAAGCGCAGCTGGAATTGCAGAAGGAGGTAGAACTGGCCTTAGTGCTTTAGTTGTAGCGTTGTGTTTTGGGCTTGCAGTGGTTTTTACCCCTCTTATTGGAATTGTGCCAGCTTTAGCCACGTCTCCAGCTTTAATAATGGTAGGAACTCTAATGTTTACAGAAATTCACAGAATAGATTTTTCAGATTTGACAGAAAGCTTTCCTGCCTTTATGACAATTATATTGATGCCACTTTCTTTTTCAATTGCGAACGGAATCGCTGCAGGTTTTATATCTTATGTCTCACTAAAAGTCCTAACTGGAAGATTTAAAGAAATCAACTTCATTTCTTTAATTATTGCAATAGCCTTTTTGATAAACTTTATTTTGAGGCTACATTAAAAGTTCTTTACTTTTTCTCGCTATCCTCAACCTTTGCACTAATCTCTGTAGCATCTTTTTTCTCTTCTTTTTTAGGCTCTTGCGTAACCTCATCCATCCCTTCTTTGAAGGACTTTATAGCCTTACCAACAGAATTCCCTAATTCTGGCAATCTGCTTGGCCCAAACAAGATTAAAGCTATTACCAAAACAATAACTAACTCCTGAGTACCAATCATCTAAAACACCTCCAGAATTCTTTCTCTATTTGTATATATTTTACAACTATTCATTTTAGCATAACCAATTAGAGTAACATTAGAAAAATTGCAAAAATCTATTGCAACGTTTGAAGCTGCTGTCATAGAAACAATAATTGGAATGCCAAAATAAATAGCTTTCATAGCCATTTCGGAAGAGACTCTACCAGTAACAAACAAAAATACATCAGATATCTCCTTTTCTAGAGCCCAGCCAATTGCCTTGTCAACAGCACTGTGTCTGCCTATATCTTCGCAAAGAAAGAGAAGCGAATCCTTTGTGGAAAGTGCAGCAGCGTGTATACCACCACTTATTCTGTAAAGATTATTTGTGTGTAAAAAATCTCTTAGTCTTTTAAAAATTGTTTCAAGACTAACTTTGAGATCGCTTTTTATTTTTGGCAAATTTTGCTTTCTCATTCTTCTAAAAGATTTTCCACCAAAACAGCCCGATGTAAGAATCATATCTTGTTTGTTAAATGGATAAGCTAACTCTACAAACAACTTTTTGTTTATTATCTTAATATCCTTTATGTCATCCTTAGACGCTACTACTCCCTCGCTGAACAAAAAACCCTTTATATATTCGGTCAAATGGGTTGGAGACAGTCTTGATGAGACAAAAAAATTATTATTAACGAAGATATCTATCTCTTCTTCACACGGAACAAACACTTTTGAATTCTCGAACAAACCGTCCTTGTAATTAGATACCTTTATTCTTTCCAAAGGGGATATATTTAACTTTAGTTTCAAAATCTGTTTGGCATATTCTAGGTCTGACGGAGTGTTTACATTAAAAAACAAGAGTTCACAGTCAAACCACTCTGATATCTCTTCTTCTTCTATTTTCTTCACCTTTACATCTGGGTAAAAAGAGATTATCTTTCTTTCATTCTTTTCTAAATAACTCTCTATAACATCAACAATTTTTTTGTCATATATAGCAAAGAGCGGTTCATAAGACCCCCTATAGACAGGTACTGTTACATCATAATCAGTTGATTGACCAAATAAATATTGTGCAAAATCCTTATCCACAAATGGCATATCACAACTTATGACAAGCACCTTTTGATTTGTTGAATGTTTAAGAGCACTGTGGATCCCGCCTAGAGGGCCAAAGTCTTTATATATATCCTGGTATTTTTCAATATTTAAAAAAGAATAAAGTTCCTCTTTGTTAGTAATTATAAATATATCATCAGAAACTGAGGAGAACTCTTCAACAATTCTTTCTATCATAGTCTTTCCATTGAGTTCAATTAGAGACTTCTCCTGCCCCATTCGAGAACTTTTGCCGCCAGCCAAAATAGCTATAGAAAAATTTATTTTTTCCACAATCTTGCTATCCAAATACTTATTTCATAAAGAGCAACCAATGGGATTGCCATAGTACATTGTGTAAATACATCAGTGCTTGGGCTAACCAACATCGCAAGTATAAAAAAACCTAGTATTGCCCTTTTTCTCTGAGAAGCAAGTTGCTTTGAGTTTATTATTCCAAGTCTAACCAAGGCCAAAAGCACAATTGGCATTTCAAAAAGCAAACCAAAGACAAACACAAACATAGAAACAAACGTTACATATTTGCCTATAGAAAACAAGGGTTCAATTTCAGGTGCACCAAAACTTAGTAGAAACTTAATCCCCACAGGGAAAATAACAAATAACGCAAACAAAGAACCTGAATAAAAGAGTAAAACAGCAAAAGTTATTCCAATCCACATTGTTTTTTTTGAAATTATTTTAGTAGGCAATATAAAATTTTTTGAAAAATAGAAAATTATATAAGGCCAAGCTAAATATATTCCTCCCATCAAACATAATTTCATCTGAGTCATAAATGCCTCGATAGGAGTAAGGAAAATTAGCTTGCCAACTGGTTTTGAGATGTATTCCATAAAGTAAGGTATAAAGAAATAGGTTATTACAGCCCCAATTCCTATTAAAAACGCTGATATAAAAAGTAGGTTTCTAAAGCGTCTTAAAAGGATCCAAAAAGACCTGTGAAGCTTCTCAATATCCAGATCCAGATTATTTAGCACTTATAATTTCTTTCCTTTTTGCCTAACATTTCCAATTCTTTTAGTAAATCCCATCTTATCACAAAATTCAAGAAGAGGAATAGAAAATTTTCTTGTAGTATTTGTGAGGTCTTTAAAATCTGAAACACTAAGCTCATTACTCTTTTGAAAAAATTCTTTTAATAAATTTACTAACTTCTCTAAATTTGAAAAGTGTATATATATCTCAGGAGAAATAGAAACCTGAAAGATTTTTTGAGATCTTTTAAGAGTTGCTATTGCACTATTAAAAGCCTTTTTGTCTTTGTATTTCAAGCCTAGTTCATCGAGCGGCAAAACAAAAAAACCTAAATTTTTAATATCCTTCTCAACTTCATCAACCATTGTCAAAACTTCATCAGAAACTCTTTCTTTTAACAAATATGTCTTATCAACAAGGTATCCTTTCTTTTTGGCATATTTATCTATAATATTTTGAGCGATTGGAGAGTCTAACTTTTTTAATATCTCCTCCTTTGATATCTGAGTTTGAAAGGGATTTTTCGATTCTATTTCAAAAATTATGTTCTCTAACCTTTCAAGCAAGTCTTTCTGGTAGTCAGAGCTAAATAGATAAACCTTCCCCTCATTTTCAAACACGTTCAAAGTGGTTTCAGAAATAAATTTTCTAACGTATTCAGCTTTGTAGTTAACTTTTTTTGCAAGATCGAAAAGCTCCATAATGCCCTTTCTTTTAACCACTTGGACAATATTTGAACTCAGGTCTTTTTTATCAATAATTGGTTTATCGTTAAGATATTTAGACAAATCCTTTAATTTAATCTGTTCGTTATCTAATATTATTCCTCCACCAAGCGTCTTCTTTGCTGATGGATCCCTCAAAATAAATTTATCGCCTCTTACTGCACAAACCGGATTTTGACAGGAGAGTTTTACAATGTATGACATCTTCCCTTCTGAGGGACTGCCCTCAAATGATAGCCTACAAACACTTGAAGATGAACCTACGTATAAATGAACTCTTTTATTGTTTTTTAGATTCTCATATGAATCTAAAACGTTCAGAAATCCAACAAACTTTGTGGATTCTTTATAATAATTCTTCTCAACAAGCACTTTGCCCCTTGTGATAAAGTTTTCATCAAGAGTAGTATTAATATTCACGGCCAACCTCATTCCGGTATGACCTTCCTGAACTTTATTAAAATGGCTTTCAAGATTTTTTACTCTAATAGCGTCTTTAAACGGCGTTATTTCTAAAGAGTCACCTACTCTTACGCTTCCGGAATAAACAGTGCCAGTCACAACAAGTCCAAAACCCTTAATTTTAAACTTCCTATCTATAAAAAGTCTGAATGGCTTCTCATTATCGTCATATTCCTTTGAATAAAGAAGTTCTACTTTTTCATTTAATACTTCTAATATCTCTTCAAGTCCCTCACCCGTTACCGAAGAAGCGCAAATTATAGGATTATTTTCCAAAAAGCTACCTTTTACAAAATCTTTTATCTCTTCCTTCAAGTATTCTAGTAGCTCTTCATCAACCAAATCCTTTTTTGTAATAACAATTAAGCCATCTTTAACCTCTAAAAGCTTTAATATTTCAAAATGTTCCCTTGTTTGTTCTTTGATCCCCTCATCAGCTGCAACTACCAAAAGAGCAAGGTCAACACCTGCTGAACCTACAAGCATATTATCAATGAAGCGTTCATGCCCTGGAACATCTACAATGCCCAGTACCTTACCACATGGCAATTCTAAGCTAGAGAAACCAATATCAATAGTCATACCCCTGATTCTTTCTTCAGGGAAGCGTTCAGTCCTTCTCCCGGTTAGTCTAGCGATTAATTCAGTCTTGCCGTGATCTATATGTCCCGCAGTTCCTAAAATAAAATCTCTCATTCACCACTCGCATTAAATTTTGGCGGGAGAGTGAGGGAATTGAACCCACCAGGAGCCTTTCGACCCCACAATGGCTTTGAAGGCCACGGCATCCACCAGGACACATACTCTCCCAACAGATATTTTAACATAACAAAATTTATAAAAAGTTATTTATATAATTTAGACAACGTCTCTGAAAGTTACATTCGGATAAATAGCCTCTACATCTTCAGGCAAGCAAACTGCTGTTCCTGGTCTCGTAGTAGTAGCCGTCCCGGCCGCAACAGCAAAAGCAAGTGCCTCTTTTAAACTTTTGCCTTCCTTCAAAGCTAATACAAAACCAGCAACTGATGAATCGCCTGCACCAATGGTGTTTTGTACATTAACAGGTGGAGGAAATGCCCAATACTCTTCTGTAGAACTAACGCAAAGCATCCCATTTGCGCCCATAGAAACTAACACTATATTAATTCCCTTTTTGCAAATGGACCTTGCCTCCTGAGCTATTTCAGGTATATCTTTAAGTTTTTTATCAACCAATCTTTCTAATTCGTGAATATTTGGTTTTATTATATGAGGTTTGCTGGAAAGACCAACTTTCATAGCTTTGCCATCAGTATCAAAGACCACTGTAGCACCAATTTCTTTGGCTGTATCTATAAGTTTATTATAAAAAGCAGGTTGAACGCCAACAGGTAAACTGCCACTAATTATAACGTATTCAGGGTTAGGCAAATTTTGAATCTGTTTTATAAGCCTCATTAAATCTTGTGGTTGCACTTCAGGGCCCATTGCATTAAAAAGAGTTTGGGATTTTGTCTTTTCGTCATTTAGAATTATATTTGTCCTCGTGTTAGTGGAAATGTAGGTAAAGTTGCACCTTACACCATCGTTGAGCAGTCTGCCTTCAAGCTCTTCTCCAGAAAAGCCACCAACGAAACCTAAAGCAACGTTATCAGCTCCGAAGTTGGCAAGAACTCTGGAAACGTCTATGCCTTTTCCACCTGCATAAGTAGTTTCTCGAATAATCCTATTTGATTCGTCATACTTTATGTCCTCAACCCATATCTGTCTGTCAAGAGCTGGATTTAAAGTTATTGTATATATCATCTTTCCCCCTTAAATTTTCTATTTGAGTTCAAAAAAACAAATGGCTGGGGAGGGTGGATTCGAACCACCGGATGCTGGCTCCAAAGGCCAGTGCCTTACCGCTTGGCTACTCCCCAAACTCTGAATAATAAATTATAACAAAATTTCTCAAATTCTCAAAGAATAAAAATACTATAGTTCTATCTTAAAAGCCCTTCTCGGACAGACCTTTACACAGATACCACACATTACACACTTTTCTTTTATAAATTTAAGTTCATCGTTCTCATCAAGAACTAAAGCCCTACTTGCGCATACGCCAACGCAAAGTCCACAATTTACACAAAGCTCTTTATCGTGAAATAACTCCTTTTCAAGAGAGTCCACTCTGATCTTGTTGCTTTGTAGATAGCTAATACCTCTTTCAAGTTTTCCTTTTTCGCCCTCAAGCTCGAGCATCAATCTCCCCTCTTTTTCTGGGGATATCTGAGCTCTAAGAATATTAACTACAAGGTCAAAGTCCTTTACAAGGTGGTATGTAATTGGAAGTTCAGCAAGTTCAGGAGAAAAGCTCAATATCAATTTCTTTTTAACTATTTCTGCACTCATCTTCTCCTTACCTCCAATGGTTTTACTATTCTATCTTTGGGCAATGGTTCTACTGGTTCGCTTAAGAAGAATCTTTTTTCTAAAATCATTTGTTTTACGATTGTAGCTATTTCTCTTGCTAATGCCCACGAAGAGGTAGAACCTGTTGGTACTTTTTTCCCATGTATTTCCACAAAACCACTTCTTAATTCCTGATAACTTACCTCTCTCACAATTGGTCGAGAACGTGAAGCAACAGAATAATCAACAATTACTGTTTTTATATCTTCATTACCAAGAGATAACTGATGCATCATATCCTCATCTATTACTGGAATAGGTATGCCCACTCCCATCATCAAAGATACCCCATAACCCTCAAAGTATGCCCCTCTAACATATCTTTTGTTCATAGATTTCAAATCACCTATCAGGGCTAGTGTCCCAGCAGGTCCAATGGGCAAATTATTTTCATCTCTAGGTTTTGCCGAATTATGCTGAGTACCATGCCACGCCACATAACCTATCGATCCGCCAAAAAAAATCCTAGTTCCAATGCCTATTGTTCTATACTCAGGATCTTTGAGCAATGGAGACCACATTCCGCATGTAGCATAATTAACGTTTCCATATTTCGGCAAAAGAGCCCCCATATAAGTATACAATCTTGTACCAGAAGAATTGGTAGCAGCAGCATAATTTTGATAGCAGTTTCTCGGATTAAACATTATTGCCTCGTTTATTTGATCAAGAGTTATTTTCGTATCTATATCCTTTTTAGGATAACAATCTGTCCCAGTACCCGAAGCCTCAAGCCTAACTCTTTTGCCCGACAAAAGATCTTCAATTACATGTGCACCACCATATTCTGGATTCTCATAAGATCTTGCAGTAGCACCAAGATATGCGTCAACTGCAGCAATATAACCATAAGCTGGAACTGAATTCAACGTTATAGTTTCCATCTTCAAAGGAGGTTCAGTATGACCAAAATTTAAGAATACCCCAGATGAACACATAGCACCAAAAGTTCCTGTAGTTACGATGTCTACCTTTGAAGCAGCCTTTTTAACTCCTTCTTCTTTAACTAAATCGTAAGCCTCTTTAGCAGTTAAAACTACAACCTCATCTTTCTCAATCTTCTCGTTAATCTCATCTATCGTTCTAACCACAAGAAAAACCCTCCTTGTCAAGATTGAAGGCGTCGTGAACAGCCTTAACTGCTTTTTTGACGTCTTCTCTTGCAATTATACAGGATATCTTTATTTCTGACGTTGAAACCATTTGAAGATTAATATTCACATCAGCCAAAGCCTTAAACATTGTAGCAGCAACTCCTGGTCTGTCTCCCATACCAGCTCCTACAATGGATACCTTTGCTACTTTATCGTCGTATACAACTCCTTGAGCTCCTATTTCTTTAGAAACTACTTCCAAAATTTTAAGAGCTTTATGAAGATCTTTTAGTGATAGAGTGAATGCCATCTCAGTAAAATTTGTGTCAGGAGAAATAGATTGAACTATAACGTCAACATTAATGTTCTCTTCTGCAAGACTTCCAAATATTTTGTACGCTATTCCAGGTCTATCAGGAACCTTTATTATCCCAACCTTTGCAACGTCTTCATCAAAAGCAATACCTGTTACAACATTTCTATTTTCCATATCAGTTACCTCCCTAACTTCTGTACCTGGACAATCATCAAAACTTGAAAGCACTTTCAATACTACTCCATAGTGTTTAGCAAGCTCTACTGATCTAGGATGCAAAACCTTCGCACCTAAAAGTGCTAACTCCATCATTTCATCGTATGTAACTGTCATTATTTGTCTAGCTTCTTTTACTACTCTTGGATCTGTTGTAAAAACTCCCTTTACATCAGTATATATCTCACATAAATCAGCTTTAATAGCAGCAGCAACAGCAACAGCAGTAGTATCAGATCCGCCTCTTCCAAGTGTAGTTATAGAATTATCCTCAGCAACTCCCTGAAAACCTGCTATTACAGGTACTTTTCCTTCATCTAAAGCATTTAGTAAAAGTTTTGGGTCTATTGACAACACTCTTGCTTTTTCATGTACACAAGTCGTCTTTATATTTGCCTGCCAACCCGTAAAAGAGATGGCGTCTATGCCTATTTCATTAAGTGCCATAACCATTAACGCAATAGAAACCTGCTCTCCAGTAGAAAGCAAAACGTCCATCTCTCTAGGAGAGGGATTATTTGTAATCTGACCAGCCAAAGAAACAAGGTGATCGGTGGAATCTCCCATTGCAGAAACCACTACAACCACTTTATTACCACTTTGCACAGATCTTTTAATAAGATTTGCAACGTGTTTAACTCTTTCAGGACTCCCGACAGAAGTACCTCCAAACTTTTTAACTACTAGCAATAGGACATCCACCTCCAAAAATAAAATAAAACATTATAACACTATGATATTTTATTTTAGATATACGTTCAGAAAATAACATTTTGCTCTTACTCCAAATTCCAGCCACTTATACACAGCACCTTCGGGATCAAAATCTTCTGGGACAAAAGCAAATATAGAAGGACCTGCGCCAGATAAAGAAGCAAAATAAGCGCCATCGTTCATAATTTTATCCTTTACCTGCGTATAGCCAGGAATCAAATTAGCGCGATAATTCTCATGTAACTTGTCATGTATAGCATATTGCATAATATCATATCTTTTGCTATATAAGGATTCCAAAATGATATTGGTTTGAGAAATGTTTTTTACAGCGTCAGATAACTTGACCTCAGAAGGAACAACCTGTCTTGCTCTCCTGGTTTGAAGGGAAAAATCTGGAACAAAAACAACACTTTTAGGAAACTCTTTAATAGAAGTCTTGATAGCCTTAAAATTGCCATCAGAATCAGTAAACGATATGGTTAACCCGCCGAGTATTGTGGGAGAAACGTTATCAGGATGTCCTTCTATTGAAGATGCTAGAGAAATAAGCTCTTGATCGCTCAATCTAATAGAATGAGCAGATGAAACAATTTTTAATATGCCTACTATCAAAGAAGCGCTTGAACCCAGACCTTTTCCTATCGGGATATTGCTATTTAAAGTCCAGGTTAAGTTTTTTGGTCTTTTTATTGATAGTATTTTGTGAACCTTAGATTCGATATTTAAAAGCGAGTTTTCAAGCTGTATTGGGAGATTAGTAACCTTCCTTTGCCCAAACCTTGCTTCAATCTCCAGGAACAACTCCAAAGAAAGCCCAAATACATCGTAGCCTGCACCCAAATTTGAAGTACTACAGGGTATTTTTTCGTAAAATCTGTCCATTAAGCATCCCAAGTTAAGAAATTAACTCTTCTAATAATTTGTGCCCAACAATAAATTTTGAGCCTGATGAAGAAGATTCTGTAAATCTCGCATTTTCTAACTTACCCTTATAAGAGGTGTCATAAAAGAGCACCGGCACGTCACCATGTTTGTGAGTTTTTATCTCACAAGAGGTAAGATGATCAGAAACTACAAGAATTCTTTCAAATAATGACAAATTATTTAAAATAATTGAAAAAAATTCGCTATCTATCTTTTCGAGAGCAGATATCTTTAGGAACGGATCTCCTCTATGAGCACACTCGTCAGGAGCTTCAATATGAACCATAACAAAGTTGTGATCCTTTGAGGCCTCAACTGCAGCGTAAGCCTTACCTATAAAATTAGAATCGATAAAACCAGTTATATTATCTACTTTAACTGGTTCTAAACCACACAAGATCCCCAAACCATTTATAAGATCTACAGCACTTATAACAGCACCTTTAAATCCAAATTTATCCTTTAACTTCGGTAAATTTATAACTCTTCCGCCGCCCCACGGCCATACCATACTTATTTTTAAATCTGGATCTTTAGAAACATAATCCCTAAAAATTTTTATAGAATTATCCACTAAAGCTCTTAGCTCTTCATAATCTGGCAAATAATCTGTATATTTTAAACCCAGAATATCGTGTGGAGGAGTAAGCTTTGCATTCAGCCAGCTTTCATCGCCCACAAGAATATGCCTATAACTTACTCCTGGATAAATTTCAGCATTAATGCCGTCTAAAATCTTTTCTCTTGTTTCAAAAATTATCTTCCTCGCAATTTCTGTCTTTATGTGACCAGCAGAATGATCTAACATAATTTCATCAGAAGCATATACTAAGTTTAATCTAAAAGCTGCCTTCCCCTCTTTTATTTTTAATCCAAGGCTCCGAGCCTCAAGAGCACCTCTTCCAGTATAAAATTTAATCGGATCATATCCTAAGATAGCCATATTAGCTACTTCTGAACCACAAGGAAGGCTTTCTGGAACAAAGTTGGACCTAAAAACTCTGCTCATTTTTGTTATGCAATCTAAATTAGGCATCTTTGCAACTTCAAGAGGAGTTCTGTTACCTAGTGCCATTAAAGGTTCTTCAGCACAACCATCTAAAACAACTAGTAAAAAAGTCACGTCATGCCTCCCAAAATTTAAATATTCTTAAAATTTAAATGGTTGTAATCAATTATCAAACTTATATCTTATCCCGCCAAGAACTTCTCTATCGCTTCTGGTAAGATCTTTTAGATACATCAACAGATCAACATCCTTAGTAATTGAATACGATAAGATACTATCAAGAGTAGTACGCTTTGGATCGTATACCTCTGTCTCAACGCCAAATCGATCGTAGTGAACGTCTAAACCTGCTCCAAGATGAGAATTCATGTATCCAATACGAACGTCCAAATTATCATTTATCTTTTGCCCTGCCTGAGCGTCAACTTTAGTTTTTCCTCCAGAATCCCTTACCCCAAACCTATAGAACCTGTCCCCAGGCGGGTATACGTCGAGAAAAAAAGCCCCTTCTCTTTTATCCTTAGGACCACTAAAGACCCTTACCTCTGGAGTAATCTTTGTGTTGGCAAGATAATCCAATACTTTCTTTGATCTTTCAGTAATTTCGCTTGCATTTGAGATAGTTTGCTTAATCTCCTCTTTGGTTTTTTTATCCTTTACAATATCGTTTAGATTAGCAGCCAGGTTTGCAACGTTTTTAGATGCTTCATTAATATTTAACAATGCGCTTTTTATAGAGGGAAATAGTTCAGGATCGGATAGTCCTTTGTCAATATTTTTCGATATTGCAAGGAGATATTCAGAAAAGCCCCTCAGATTGCTAATAGTCTGATTTACGTCAGACTCATTTTTATAAGCTAGATCGCTTAAGACCCTCGTAAACCTGTCTATATTGGTTGCTATAGAGGAGGCAAGAAAGAGCGTTTTCTTTATTGATTCTTTGGACTCTGGATTTAAAAGGGTATCGTGAAGATCTTTTGTAAGATCGCTAACCCTTACCAATAGAACGCTAGTTTCATTTAAAATATCTTCATAAGTAGGAGGAGATGTACCAATCACTGTAGCCCCATCAGATAAATATTCTTTGGTTAAAGATTTTGGCGGGGTTATGCTTATAAACTTATCTCCCACTAGACCGTAAGTTCCTATTGAAAAATAAGAACCTTTTGGTATGAGAACATCTTTGTTTATCAATATTACAGTTTCAACGCCCTTATAAAGAGTAGGAGTAATACTTTTGATCCTTCCAACCTTAACGCCCATATAATAAACGGGCGCATCAACTGAAAGACCGCTTACATCAGGAAAGTATGCAACTATTCTATACATAGGTTTTAGAAAATCGCTTTGAAACCACAAAATAGAGCCCGCAAGTAAAATTAATGTAGCAAGTACAAATATTCCTACTTTTGCAGCTCTACCTTTTTCCAAAACTCTCTCCCTTAAAAATTTATTATCACTTTTTTAATTATTATAATTGAAAAATATCTTTTTGCCCTCTGGGCCCAAAAAGGTATTAACAAAAGTGTTATCGAGCTCTACAAAATCCTTAGGATCACCATCAAACAATATCTTTTTGTTATCCAGATATATTATCCTCTCAGCCAGTCTAAATGCAGTTTGAAACACATGGCTAACAATTAATATAAGAGCACCTGTTTGCTCTCTTAGATTCCTAATTAAATCCTCAATAATCCTGCTCGTATGAGGATCAAGTCCTGTTGTTGGCTCATCAAACAAAACTATTTTTGGCCTATATACAATTGTCCTTGCGATAGCTACTCTCCTTTGCATGCCACCTGAAAGCTCTGAAGGATATAAATAGGCGCTATCCTCTAAGCCTACAAACTTTAAGGCTTCAAAAGACAAGGAAGCGATCTCTTCCTTAGATTTTAGTTTATGTTCTTTAAGAAAGAACGATACATTATCAATTACGTTTAAAGAATCAAACAGAGCTCCCGCCTGAAATACCATACCCATATTTTTTCTTATTTCAAATAGTTCTTTATCAGAAACTTTAGTAATGTCGTTGCCCATAATTTCAATTGTTCCAGAATCTGGTCTCATAAGACCTATCATAAGTCTTAAAACAGTACTCTTTCCACAACCCGATGGTCCCATGATTACTGTTATCTTGTTATCAGGTATTAAAAAGCTTATGTCTTCAAGAACAGTCCTTCCTCCAAAGCCCTTAAAAACGTTAGAAAATTTTATCATCGTGAAAACATTACCATAGATAGAAAGTAATTAAAAATAAAAATTAAGATTAAAGAAATAACAACAGAAAGCATTGTAGAATTTCCAACGCCTCTAGCACCAGCCTTTGTTCTCAAACCTATAAACGTTCCAATAAGCGATATAATAGAACCAAATATCATAGCTTTTATAAGACTCGCTTCAATGTCCCAAACCTTAACAAGAAATCTTACAGATTCTACAAAGGACGATGGTATAACGCCACCGTAATAAACAGCAACAAAATATCCGCCTATAACCCCTGCTAAGTTTGCAATAACAGTTAAGAGAGGAAGCATTAACATGCAGGCAAAAACTCTTGGAGCAACAAGATAAAAAATTGGATCAACCGACATAGACAAAAGTGCGTCAATCTGCTCGGTAACCTTCATAGTGCCTATTTCAGCAGCCATAGCAGAACCAACCCTACCTGCAACAACAACTCCTGTAATCATTGGTCCTAATTCTCTAATTATCGCAATACCCACTACTCCGCCAACAACGGAACCAGCACCATAGAAGACAAATTCTCTGGCAGTTTGAATAGCAAATACCATGCCAACAAAAAGAGAGGTAATAAACACAATAGGCACAGACTCTACACCAATCATAAAACACTGATCTAAAAACAAAAAAAATCTAAACCTTGCAGTCAGTACAGCTACTATAGATCGGAAGAAGAGATAAGACAGTTGTCCTACATCAGAAAAAAATTCGATAAAGTAATTCATTAACTAATTAAGACCTCTCTCATCCAGTATAGATATCTTGCCTCAATGTCTTCTAACTTTAAAAAAATTATCTCAGGCGTATCATACGGATGATTTTCTAAAACTATAGACTTAAATTTTTCTTTCAAAGACAAAAATGTCTTTGCGATCAGTATGCTTTCTGTATCTTCTACTACTGAGCCTTCCCAAACATAAATAGATTTTACATTTTTACAAATATTTACACAAGCAGCAACTTTTGACTCAATTAATTTTTTTGCAAGAGGTATAGCATCCTTTTCTGGAGCAGTTATCATTGCTATACATGGTTTATTTCTTGTATTCCTTTTTAAACTTCTCATATTTCAATCATTCAAACAATATGCCAGTATAACCTACTACTTGAGTATAATCCATATTTACATCACCCGAAGTCCTGTGTTCCAAAAGATCAGCCTTAGTAGCTCCCAATTCCTTTAATATTGTTAAACCAAGAAAACAAGACCATGCCCCACACATAGAAACGTCTTCTTCATAAACAGTCTTAAGTAAACCTCTTGGATCCAATGACATCAAATTTTTAATCACCTTTTCATCTTTTTCTAAAGTTATCTCCTGAGGCTCGTGATGATTTAAGTCACTACTCATAACCACTACTACAGACTTATTAGACTCTTTAAGCACATTCGCTATACATTTTCCAGTTGAGGAAAGAATTCCTTCTGAAGTTGTAGAAACAGCAACGGGCACAATCTTTGCCTTAGGACAGACATATTTTATAAACGGAACCTGAACCTCAAGAGAGTGTTCATTGGCATGAATTCTCTCATTTAGATGAATGAATTCACAATGATGAAGCAAAGATTCCCCCAAATCCCTGTCAGGCATCACCTCGCCAAGTGGAGTAGCCCATGAAGTTTGTGATAAAAATATTCCATCAGATTCCATTGAATGCTTAGGGCCAATAAGCAAAAATGTATCAGGACACTCAATTGAAGAATAGACCTTACCTGCAATAGAACCAGAAAAATTATATCCCGCGTGTGGTACTACTACACCCTTTACTCTTCTTTTAGGAATGTCTAATATAACTTCGGACATAAATTTCAACAAATCGCTTTCTCTAAGCGGATAAAAATATCCAGAAACATAAGCCGGTCTCAACTTAAACACCTCCTTAGAAAGTTGAAAAACATCACATAAACTTACAAAATATAAAAATATAGAAAATTTTAATTTAACTAGCCAACAAGACCCTTATTTTTAAAAAGTTTTAATTTAGGAAAAGCGTTCAATAAATTTTCAAACAAAATAGCCTTTAGATTATCGATATCTATCTTTTTAATTTCTGATATAGCCTTAACGACCTCCTTTACATTAACGGGTTCATTTCTCTTTCCCCTAAAGGGCACTGGAGCAAGAAATGGCGAATCAGTTTCGGACAAAATCCTTTCAATAGGGGTCTCAAGAACTACGTTTCTCAATCTATGAGAATTTGAAAAGGTTATTGGACCTGCAAAAGAGACAAAAAAGTTCATAGACACTACTTTTTTCATGGTATCAACAGAACCAGAAAAACAGTGAAAAACTCCACCAATTGAGTCAGCATCAAATTCTTCTAATATATCAATAGTATCCTTTGTTGCCTCTCTCATATGAATTACTACTGGGAGTCCTACTTCTCTTGCCAGTTCAAGCTGTTTTCTGAAACAGTCTATTTGAACTTCTCTTGGAGAATAATTATAATGATAATCTAAGCCAATTTCACCAATAGCTAAGACATTTTCAAAACAAGTTAAACCCTTTATAGCGTTATAAGAATTTTCGTTAAAAAATTTTGCCTCATGGGGGTGAAAGCCAACAACAGCAAAAATTTTGCCAACGTATTTATTTGATAATTCTATAGATTTAAGCGACGTTTCAAGATCTGATCCAACATTGATCATTAAACCTACTTGTTCGTCAAAAGCTCTCTTAATAACATCCTCTCTATCAGAATCAAATGATTCGCTCTCAAGATGTAGATGACTATCAAAAAACATTAGGTTTCCAACCTTTTAAAAATAGGCTCACCCTTTTCAATTTTGCAAGGCATAGGCAATAGTCCCCAACTAAATTCAGACCAGGAAGGTTCACCATATATAGAAAGCCTTCTTAAAACATCTTTGGAAATTGTGGGCATAAATGGATATAAAGCAATTGAAGAAAGCCTTACTACTTCAAAAACGTGGTAAAATGTGCTTGCAACCTCTAAATCAAATCCCTTTTCCTTAAAAGATCTCCACGGGGCAGTTTCGTCCAAGAACTTGTTTGCGCCCTTAATTAGTGTCATTATCTCTTCTAGAACAAAACTAAAAGAAAGATTATCATAATGTTTTTCTATCCTTTCTTTCATTCCATCAAAAATTGCCCTTAATTTTACAAAACTTTCTTTATTAAATAGCTTATCTGCCTCAGTTAGCGAGCTGTTGTTATATCTTTCGAGCATTGACGCAGTTCTATTTAAAAGATTTCCAAAATCATTAGCAAGATCGGCATTTAATATCTCCTTCAAACCTTTATAAGAAAAATCCCCATCTTGTCCAAACGGAACAGCTTTCATCAAAAAGTATCTCATAGGGTCTACCCCAACATCTTTTGATAAAGCCCATATATCAACCACATTCCCCTTAGATTTTGACATCTTTTCCCCTTCCATAGTCCACCAACCATGGCCAAAAACCATTTTTGGCAGTGGAAGTTTCGCACTCATCAACATAGCAGGCCATATTACCGCATGAAAGCGAACAATCTCTTTACCAACGACATGAACGTCAGCGGGCCAGATCCTTTTAAATTTCTCCTCATCCTCTGCAAATCCAGCAGCAGTAAGATAGTTTAATAGTGCATCAAACCAGACATATATTACATGCCCAGGGTCATCGGGAACTTTTATCCCCCAGGAAAATTTGCTTCTTGATATGGAAAGATCCTTTAAGCCTTGGCTCACAAACTGAATTACTTCGTTTCTTCTAAAATCTGGCATAACAAAATTCTTTTTGTCGTTGTAAAGTTCTAACAGTGGCTGTGTATATTTTGAAAGTCTAAAGAAATAAGATTCTTCTTCCATCCACTCGACTTCTCTGCCGCAATCAGGACATTTTCCATCTACAAGCTGTTCATCTGAAAAAAACGTTTCACACGGCACACAATACCATCCAGAATATTTTCCCTTGTAAATATCTCCATTGTCATTAACAATTTGCCAAAATTTAGCAACTGCTTTATAATGCCTTTCTTGGGTTGTCCTTATAAAGTCATCGTTAGAAATATTAAGAGCAAGCCATGCATCTTGAAAAATTTTGGCAAATCTGTCAACATATGATTTTGCATCTGAAGAGTTGTTTTCTGCAGCTTTCTGGATCTTCCTGCCGTGTTCATCTGTTCCAGTCAGAAAAAAGACATCTTTCCCTTGCAGTCTTCTGAATCTTGCAAGCACATCACATGCCACAGTTGTATAAGCGTGACCTATGTGTGGTTTGTCATTTACATAATATATTGGGGTAGTAATGTAGAAAGATTTTGCCATTTTATCCTCCTAAAAGTTATATAAATATTATAACCTATTGGCATAGCTGCTTTGTTCCCCGTCAAAAGTTGTGTTAATAGTGCCAAAAAAAAGTTTTCCAGTACATTTTTGGAAAAAGCAAATATCCCAAATACAAACCTAAACCATTTCTTTAATCAAGCATCCCTGGAGTTTAAGCTCTGTGATAATTACGATCTCTTTCACTATCTAATTTTTTTCCAAAAGTAAATTCTAAAAAGCTATCAAACGAGCTATAAAAATTTAAAATTAATCCTGTAAAAGTTGTTTGTAAAGCCAGTTTTTATTCACTCCTAAATATTTGGAAAAGAGTCTGGCTATCCTCGAAGGTTCTATCCCAAGCTTTTTCAATTCTAATGCAAGCTGATAAGATCCTTTTTCTTTATCTATAAATGTGCCAATTGACTCAAGAGCTACAACAATTTCACCTTTGATATTAGATAGTTCTGATTTCTCTTCTATTGAAAAGAGCTCAAAACTAATAACCTCTTCATAGACTTTGGTAATCTCCCTAAATACACAAACTCTTGGGTTAATTTTGAAGTTATTTTTTATCCAGAACAATGTATCAAATAATCTCTTTGCAGACTCAAAAAAAATAAGATGTCCACCTGAATAAGTGTAAGCATTGATAATTTCTTTTCTTTTAGACTTGTCTTTAGGAAAAAAACCCGAAAAAAGCCATAGATTTGGTTTAAAACCTGATAGAGCAATTGAAGCTGTCAACGAGCTTGGACCAGGTATTACTAATACTTCATAATTATTCTTTCTAACCAGATCAACCAAAAAGGACCCAGGATCGGAAATGCCAGGCATACCAGCATCAGTTATTAAACCAACAGATTCGTTTTCAAGCTTTTTTAACACAAGCTCAGATTGCTTTAGAAAGTTATGAGAATTGAAAGAAAAAAGAGGTTTCCTTATATTATAATGTTTCAGGAGTTTCAGACTTACTCTTGTATCCTCACAAAATATTGATTCTACTGAATTTAGAACTTCTATTGCTCTATAAGTTATATCTCCTAGATTACCTATAGGAGTGCCAATTAAATACAATTTCCCCTTCAGGATCTCAACATCTCACTTTTGCCTTCAAGTATTGCTCCCTCATCCACAAACAGTACTCCTACCTTGACATCTCCATAAACTTTGCCACTGTTATGAATTATCAACCCTTCAATAGCCTCAATGTTTCCTCTTATTTCTCCAAAAACCGAAACTTTCTTTGCCTTAATGTTTGCATTTACCTTTCCATCCTGTCCTACAAAAAGTTCGCCATCAATAGTAATTTCACCATCAAACAATGAATCGATTCTTACATTGCCATCCCCCTTAAGAGTTCCAGAAAACTCATTTTTATGGCTCAAGATTGTATCAGGGCTTACAGGACTACTACCCTTTTTAACTTTAAATAACATCTTTTTTACCTCCTTTAAAGCTCTGCAGGATTTGCTCCAATTACTGACATTGGATTTATTACCCTCCCGTAGTGATGAACTTCATAATGAACATGAGGACCAGTTGTGAAGCCAGTTAAACCTATATATGCGATTACTTGATCTTTTTTGACCCTTTGTCCAACTTTAACTGCAAAAGCACTATCATGAGCATAAAGGGTTTCATAACCGTTACCATGATCAATTATTACCGTTAAGCCATAACCCGATAAATACCACCCAGCAAAAACAACAACTCCATCACCTGTAGCATATATTGGCGAACCATAACTCGCAGCCACATCAATCCCAGGGTGAAAATCGCCAAAAGCAGGCCTATATCCAAAATAAGATGTAATCACACCATCAGCAGGAAAACCAGTAGGAAAAGAGGCATATTCATTAATCTTTCTCTTAGCTAACTGAGCAATCTGGTTAAAACTCCTTTCTCTGTAGGAAAGTTGTGTTCTAACCATAGATAAGTCATTTTTTATATTTATAAATCTTGGATCTACTGAAGAACCGAACAGCAAGCTTAATTCGTCCATACTGTTTTGCTTTGTTCCCTCTATTGAAGAACTTTGATCTGATTTGGCTTTTGAATTTTGATCAGACGGTTCAGATATACCAAGATTCTTTCTTAACTCACTTTCTTCATCGCTAAGGCGCTTTATATCCTTCTTTAGGGCTTCTGATTCAACCTTTAATTGTCTTATCTCTTCAGATTGTCGTGCATTTTGAGATTTCAGAATTTGATAATCAGAGAGCTTTGAATTTACACTTAATGCAAAAAAGAAGGTCCAAATTACAAAAAGTGCACCAAAAAAAAGAACACTTAGAAAAAAAACCAAAACCCCCCACCTTATTTTGAACGAAAAGGGAGTGTGCCCTGAGTGAGGCACTATCATAAATGTAATTTCGTCATTCAATCTCTTTGGCATAACACCTCAAAACTAACTAATTTTACTTATGGCTATTTCTAGGGCTTTCTTCTCCTCAGGTGATAATTCAAGATTAACGTTTCCATTTGATACTTCTTTTGCATAAACCCTTGCAAAATCTCTGCTCATCAAAGAAGTTATAATAACGCCGTTTTTGTTTGCATCCAATAGCACATAAGAAAAGGAATACATCCCGCTAATATTATCAAAAGCATCATAGCGAACAATCCCCGAACCCTGGAATGCATGTTTTAACTTTATAAATATCTTCTCTACATCACTAGATAAAACTTTATAATTATTCTCAACATTCTCCAATCTGCTTTCAAGTTCTTTAATCCTATTTTGGATAAGCGTTCTACCTGCTGGACTAAAGGACGCAAATTCAGAAAAGGATCTTTTTATAAATATAAACATAGCACTTATTATAACTACATTAAAGATCGAAAAAGCAACTACAATAAGGACTATCTGCGTACTAGACAGTTCTATTTCTTAACACATCCTTTCACAATATATAACTAATATCTTGGCTCAACAATAAGTTTTATTGCAGTCCTTTCTTCACCATCCACATTGACATAAGTAAAAGACGGAATACAAATAACATCAAGGCCACCCGGCGCAAGATAACCTCTCGCTATAATTATTGCTTTAATAGCCTGATTCACAGCACCAGCGCCTATAGCCTGTACTTCAACTCTACCCTTTTCCCTCATAGCTCCGGCAATAGCTCCTGCCACAGACTTTGCGGCTGAGTTAGCGCTTACCCTAATATCTGCCATAAATGCCTCCCCAATTAATTAATACATTCTTTCTACTTTTGATAAAAAAACCCTGGTCGGGGTGAGAGGATTTGAACCTCTGACCCCCTGCTCCCAAAGCAGGTGCGCTCCCGCTGCGCTACACCCCGACATGTTTATAAAGAATAACATAATTATAAAAGTTATGCAATATAGCCTTACCAAAAAAAGATCTTTACTGATCATAAAAAATGTTTTATATTATCCCTATGTTAAAAACTTACTCTAAACTACTGTGTTGTTCAAAACATTTTAATAGTAAATTTAACAAAAAATTTTTTTCTATAAGACATTATCTATTGCAAAATGAAGATCAGTTCCAATATTGATAAACAGACTCCATTCGTAGCATCTTTGCTCCTTACAGGAGCAAATTTGTTCTCTAAACCCCTAGCCTTTATAAGAGAACTACTTTTTGCATATTCTTTTGGAATAAGTCATATTACAGACTTCTTTTTCTTTACCTTTAACCTCTCTAACTCTCTTATATGGTCTATTTTAAAAACATATTCTGGATCTTTTATGCCCGTATTTTTAGATATAAAGTCAAAAAACGACGAAAAGGCGACTGAGTTTCTTGCAAATTCGTTTCTTTGGATAATTATTCAATCATTAATACTTTTTGTTTCAACTTCAACTATTATATTCTTGTGGCAATGCCACGATAAGTTAATCAGCACAAATTTAGCTTTGAGCATAATTTTACTAAGCGTTTCGTACGCAACTCTTGCAGGAATTGGTCAATTTCTTACCGTAATATGTCAATCTTATTATCAGTTTTTCTATCCAGTACTCTTTGCCTTTTTATTTAATATATTCACAGTAGGTGCATTGCTCTTTTTTACAAAATCTTTCGGAATAAATGCATTTATTTTCTCTCAGGTGCTCTGGGCAATACTGCAAATTGCAGGACTCTGGATCTGGATAAAAAGACAAATAAAAACCAATATTTTTAAAAAGTTAAAACTTTTTGACGTTAGTCAAAAGAGGCTTCTTAATTTGCTGCTGCCTACCTTAATAGGTACAAACCTTTGGCCAATTCATCTTTTTATAGCAACTACAGCAGCATCATGGCTAGCAAGTGGAGCAATAAGCGCGGTTAATTATTCTGCAAGATTCGAGTATGGAACAGCTGGACTTGTAATTTTTTCTATAATGAGCGCTCTTTTTCCGACTATGATATCCTTTGCAAGCGAAAACAAGATCAATGAATTTAAGAGAACTTTTTCCAACGGGATGAATGCAATTATTTATCTTATGTCTCCAATTATATTTAGCACTATTTTTTTTAGTTACATAATAATATCAATCACTTATAAACATGGAGCTTTTAATAATAGTGCGGCTGTAATTACATCACAGTTTTTGTCTTATCATATATTGATGCTTTATACAATTGGGATTACCGGCATGTCATACCAAGCGTTCATAGCTTTAAAAAAGCCATGGGAAAGCTTTTGGTCTATTTTAGTGGGGATAATTTTTAATATTATATTTTGTGCCCTGTTTGTTAAATCATTTGGCATTCTTGTAGTGGCGTTAGGATCAATTATTGGAACTCTTATAAGCTCGATATGGCAACTATATATACTTGACAAAAAAGGTTTATTTTCTCTAAACAAGTTTTTAATAAGAATTTTAGTTAGAGGATTTTTTGCATTTTTATGTTGTTTATTATTTTATTGTATATCACTTTTCTTACATTTAAGAGGGTATTTTGAAATAATATATCCATTATCTTCAATTTTGTTTTACTTTATCTTAAGCTTTATTTTTAAGTGGGAAGAATCAAAATATTTTTACAATAAGATTTTTAAATTAACCAAAAAAGTTGCTTATTAACTTATAAATATGTCTTATATATTTTTTTAGTAAAAACATAAAAATTATTGAACTTATATGATATTATATTTACATGTTTAAACTTTCAACCAAAACTAGATATGGATTAAGGGCTTTATGCCAGCTTGCGCAGGTAAAAAAAGGCTACACCATACCTGCTCATCAGCTTGCAAAAGATCAGGAAATATCCCTTTCTTACCTCGAGCAAGTCCTTAATGTTTTAAAGCATCATGGAATAGTAGAAAGCTTTAAGGGCCCTGGTGGCGGATACAAACTAAATGTAGATCCAAAGAAAATCATATTAAAGGACGTAATAGAAATACTTGAGGGACCTGTATTAATTACAGATTGCTCTGCCGATCCTTCAAAGTGTCACAGGGCGGAAGATTGTTTGACGAGAGCGCTGTGGCAAAAAATTGGCAATCAAGTAAACTCTTTTCTAGGAAAAATTACTCTTAACGATCTCGTAAAAAAAAATTGTAAAAAACTCTGTAAATAAGGGTAAGCTAGCCTCTTAACTTCTTGATCCCTCTTTCAAAAATTTCAAGAAAGAGGTTTACTTCTTCTTCAGTAGTTTTGTGACCAGTTGATAGCGTTATTATGCTTGATGCCTGTTCAAAGGTGTATCCCATACTCATAAGAACTGGGGAAGCTTTAAGCGCGTAAGAAACGCACGGCGAGCCACTAGAGACATAAATATCGTATGATTCAAGATAAGAAATCATATCTGAACTTTTGACCTTATCTATGATAAAAGAAAGGTGTCCCGGTAATCTTTCAGGATCTTTTCCGACAAGTTCTATACCATCAAAAGAAAATATTTTTTTTATTTCAGATGCCAATTTATTTCTTTTTTCAGTCCTTTTATCAAGATTAAGCATTGCCAATTCAGCTGCAACCCCAGTACCAATTATTCCTGGAACGTTCTCTGTGCCTGCTCTTTTGCCAAATTCTTGAGGACCGCCATAAATTAATGGCATAAATCTTAAACCATCTCTAAGATAAAAACCGCCCACTCCCTTAGGACCGCCAAAAATATGAGAACTAAATGATAATGAATCTACACCAAGATCCTTTACGTCTATATGCATGTTACCTACTGCTGCAACAGCATCAGTGTGAAACAAGATATCTTTCTTTTTCAAGATTTTAGCTATTTCTTTTATGTTGTTTATAGTCCCAACATCAACAGAGCCAAAACTTAATGAAACCAACATTGTATCATCCCTTATTGCGCTTTCCACAGAAGAGGGCTTAATTTCGCCATGCTTGTCAGGGGATAAAAACGTAACATAAAATCCCATTCTTTCAAGACTTCTCATCGGATTTAATACCGAGTGATGCTCAGACTTTGAAGTAATAATATGTTTGCCTCTTTTCTCATAAGCAAATGACAATCCCTTAATAACAGCGTTGTTAGATTCTGTACCAGATGAAGTAAATATAATCTCATCGTCACTTGCATTTATAAGTTTAGCCACTTTTGATCTTGCTTTTTCAATTTCTTCTTTTATCATTGCTCCCATTTTATTTTTCGAAAGAGGATTAAAGAACCTTTCTTTCAAATAGGGATACATTGCCTCACAAACTTCATCTTCTATTGGAGAAGTAGAGTAATAATCAAGATAGATCATTAAATGAATCGACCTGAGATTTTCTAATATAAAATTTCAAGTAATCGTCGCCCTCTATAATTCCTAAAAACTCATGTCCTGACATCTTGCACCAATTTGGTATATCTTCAAGTGCATGAGAAAAATCGCTTAATACCTCAAGTATCTCCCCTTCTTTTAATTCTTTGAGAGCTTTTTTAATTGAAACGATGTGCATTGGGCACATGAGATAAACTATATCAATAGTCTTGTTTACCTTTAATGGGTTTAAAAATTTAATATTTTCCATCGTTATCACCAGTCATCTCACCAAAATACCTTTTTTTGAAATTAGAAACTTCTTCCTCGCTTAACCACCTATATGATCCTGGGACTCCAGTCAGTCTAAAATCCCCAATCGCTACTCTTATTAATCTTTTAACGCTATATCCCATTTTTTTTAGATATTCCTTTACAAGGTGTTTCATTCCTTCGTGAAATGCTATTTCCAACCAGGAGGCATCAGATAAATCTTTAAGTATTTTAAAACTATCTGGTTTAACATATTTCCCCATCAAAACACAACCTGAAAGGACCTTCTCTTTATCAACTATATCAAATATAGGGTTAACCAAAACTTGATATTTTTTTACAACTTCGAAAGACGGATGATGTATTTTATGAGCAAAATCCCCATCATCTGTCAAAAGGAGCAAACCTTCTGAGTCAAAATCCAATCTCCCCGCAGGAAAAAGTCTTATTTTCAAGTCTTTAATATACTCATCTAACGTTTTTAGACCACCAGGATCTTTCCCAAGAGCAGTTAGAACCCATCTTGGTTTATAAAAAAGCAAATAATGTCTTTTTTTTCTTATTTTAACTAATCTGCCGTTTACCTTTACAACGTCTTTATTAGGATCAACCTTATAAGAGAGGTCAGAAATAACCTTGTCATTAACCTCCACCTTTCCAGACAAGATAAGATCCTCTGCCTTCCTCCTGGAAGTTAGTCCAGAAAAACTTAGAAACTTATTAATGCGCATATGATTACTAATTGTTATTGACCCCAATCTATATAAATAATTTATATCTGTTATAATTTTAACTCATTATATAAAACTTATCAAATATTGTTAAGTCTAGCTTTATAATACTCCAATTAGTTTATAAAAAAAATAAATTATAATAAAGATTTCTAATTAGAACTAAAAAAGTACATTTATATTACCTTAAATAAAATAACTAAGAAAATTATTTGAACATTTCTAAAAACATATTATAATAATATAAAAATTTTTAGTAATAAAAAAAATTTGTATTATTATATCTCAATATCTTTTAATTTTAGTTTTTTAAACAAATGTTTTAATTTATAAAAGCCTAAAGGAGGATAAAATGAACTCAGAACAAGAAAAAAACCCAAGTAAAAGGAGGAGCTTAAATCTCTGGAGCACTATTAATTCAAGGCTTTCTTTTAGCATGATACTAATAATAGTAATTTTAGGTGTTTCTATTATGCTCGTTTCTAATTTCGTAATAAAACAAAGCATAAAAGATCAAACAATGGCAGCTATGCAAGAGACCGCAAAGACCGCTAGCAACGGCATTAATACCTTTATAGAGAATAAAATTGGAGCATTGTCAAATTTAGCTAAAGATCCTGTATTACAAAGTGGCGACAAAAATAAAGTTTTTGAATTCTTAAAAACTACCTTTGGTTCTTTTCCAGAAGCAAATGACACTTTTTATGCGAATGAAAAAGGTGAAGTGGTTGCAAATTCTGGTATTATTCCAAACATAAACGTATCAGACAGGCCTTACTTCAAAGCAGTAATGTCTACTGGCAAAGTATTCATCACGCCTATATACATAAATAGACTCGACCAGAGCAAAATTTTTAGCATTGTGGTTCCAATTCTAAATGCATCGGGCACTCCAATAGGATTAATTGGTGAGGACATAAGGCTCAGTACCGTAGAAGATCTGGTGTCAAATATAAAGTTTGCCAAATCGGGATATGGAGTTTTGCTCGACAAAACAGGTCTATATATAGTAATGCCGCCAAAAAAAGAGATGGTTATGAAGGAAAACATTACAAAAGTTAGTAAACTAATAACTCCATCCCTTGCTGAGCTTGGCAAGAGGGTAGTAAGTGAACCTACAGGATTTGGCACATATACTTTTCTTGGACAGGAAAAGATGCTTGTATGGGACAGAATTCCTTCTACCGGCTGGATATTGCTAATTCCAGTCACATCTTCTGATTTCTACTCAGGACTATATAGCCTTCTTACAATAATATTTATAGCCATCATAATAGTTTCTATAATATCCTTCATAATATTCAAGTTCATATCAAGAAGCATTACAAAACCTCTTTCAGAGATAGTAGAAGTAAACAAGAAGCTTTCAGAAGGTGATCTTAACGTAGATATTAATACCAACTACTTTGGAGAGTTGGGCATTCTTTCAGAAAGTACCAAGAAGATGGCAGAAAATACAAAATCTGTTATACAGGGGCTAAAGAGCCTTATCTCAGACTTACAAAGCGCATCTGAAAAAGTAAAAGAAAACGCTACCATACTATCTCGTTCATCAGGAGAAGTCTCTCAGGCAGCTTCAAATACGGCAAGAGGAGCGGAAGAGATATCAAAGATAGCTCAAACACTTTCCAATAAAGTAAATACCTTCTCAAGCACCACTCAGGCAATTGCAAAGGGGGCAGAAGAACAAGCAAACAATACAGAACAGATTGCACAGATGGTAGAACAGATAAACTCTATTATGGAAGAGACTAAAAAGAGCAACAAAGAGCTTACAGATCTTTCTATAACAATGAAGGATAGGGCACAGGATGGAAACCTTCTTATGGCAAAAACAAATGAGAGTTCTCACAAGAGCCTTGAATCTGTGAAAAAATTAGCTGAAGTTATCCAATCTCTTAGCAAGAGATCAGAAGATATAGGTAAGATTGTAGATTTGATATCTAGCATATCAGATCAAACAAACCTCTTAGCCTTAAACGCTGCAATAGAGGCTGCAAGAGCAGGAGATGCTGGAAGAGGATTTGCTGTAGTAGCAGATGAAGTAAGAAAGCTTGCAGAAGAATCTCAAAGAGCTGCAAATGAGATAGCCTTGATAATAGGCGAAACCAACAAAGAAACAAGAAATGCGATGAACTCAATGCAAGAGACTCTAAGTGACGTAACTACAGGACTTGAGGCATCAGAAGCTACGTCAAAGACTTTTCAGGCAATACTTGCTTCTATAGACAAAGTAAATGTGTTGTTAGAACAAAGAGAAAAGATAAGTGAGAAATTAATTAGCAACCTCTCTACTGTAAACGTAAACGTCAGCAACCTTGCTGCCCTCTCAGAAGAATATACCGCTTCAGCGCAAGAGATGGCAGCATCATCAAAAGATATATCCAACGAAATAGAAAGCCTTGCAGCAATATCGGAAGAGTCATCAGCTTCTGCAGAAGAGCTCGCATCTACCACAGAAGAAAGTGATAAAATAGTTAAGGAGTTTGAGGAAATTTCAAGAATTTTAATAGAAAATACAGAAAAGATATCTGATGAAGTTAAGAAGTTTAAAGTTTAATAATTACCCACTTGACAAACAGGTTATAATTTTATGAAAATTAAGTATTATAGCGTTCATCTTAAAATTTAACGCTACTTACAAAAGGAGGTCATAGCATGTCAGAACTAAAGGTCAGTGCTAAATCAAATCCAAATGCTGTAGCAGGTGCCCTTGCAAACACAATAAGAGAAAAAGGGCGAGCAGAACTACAAGCTATAGGTGCTGGAGCTGTGAACCAAGCAATAAAAGCAATAGCTATAGCTAGAGGTTACGTTGCACCCAGCGCAATAGATCTCATCTGCGTACCTGCTTTTGCTGATGTAGAAATTCAAGGTGAAGCCAAAACAGCTGTAAAACTAATTGTTGAACCACGAAGACCCCAATCTTAAGGTAAACGAATTGCCCAAAACCTTTTTTGTTGAGGTTTTGGGTTGTCAGATGAACAAATATGAGGGAGAGGTCTTTACCTCTCTCTTTTTAAAGCATGGTTTATTACCATCAAATCCAGAGGATGCTGAAGTAATAGTCTTATTGTCGTGCGCAGTAAGAGAAAATGCTGAAAACAAAGCTCTAGCAAGAATAGGAAAGTATTTGAAGTACAAAAAAGAAAGAAAATTAAAGTGCTTTGCACTTGGGGGTTGTCAGGCAAAAATATGGGGAGAAAAGATATTAGAAAGATTTCCAAAGATTGATGTTCTCTTTAGCCCTGCATCTCTTGAAGATGTTGAAACAATTGTAAAACATATAATAGAGAGATCGAATTACATCAACCTAAAAGAGTCTATAACAAATCCAGATTGCATTCCCGTTCCTGAGAACCAATACGATTTCCCCAGTGCATATCTTCCAATTTCATGCGGGTGCAATCAATTTTGTACTTATTGCGCTGTTCCATACGGAAGAGGTAGAGAAAAAAGTAGATCGCTTGAAAGCATATTAAACGAAGTTTCCCAAAGAAGTAAGCAAGGCTTTAAAGAAATAATATATCTTGGCCAGAACTGTGATTCTTATGGGAAGGATATTGGTTCCTCTCTCAAAGAACTCTTAGAACTCAGCGCAAAAAAATTTCCAAATTTATGGTTCAAATGCATAACAAGCTATCCTTCCATGATCACAAAAGAACTATTAGAAACTATAGCGTCATATGACAATTTATGTAATTATTTTAGCATTCCTATGCAATCAGGCTCTGATAGAATTTTAAAGCTGATGAACAGGAAATATAGTGTCGAACAATATAGAAATTCTATAAATATGATAAGAGAAATAATACCCGATGCAGTTATAACATCAGATTTTATTGTGGGATTTCCAGGAGAAACAGAAAAAGACTTCCAAGACACTATAAATGCAATAGAAGAATTTAAATACGATACCGTAAACATAGCAATATATTCAAAAAGACCCTTTACTCCCGCATCAAAATTTGAAGATAATATTTCATATCAGGAAAAGGCCCAGAGGGCAAATATCCTAATAAAAAAGGCTGAGGAAATCTCACTTAATTTTAGAAAACAGTATTTAAATGAAGTGTTAGACGTTCTCATAAGAGGAGAAGACAAGAAAAAGAAAGGCTTTATATCATCAAGAACAAAGGGACATCAAATAGTTATTTTTAAAAAAAGAAACAAACTCGATCAAGGATTAAAAACAAAAGTTTACATCACAAGCGTTCTCTCTCATTATATGATGGGAGAAGAAGTGTAGTTATTCTTTTTTTATTAGACATATAATTTCTCTATTGAAATCAAAAGACTCGTTAATAACTTCTAAAATTTCTTTAGGAGAAATTTTATCCAGTTTCTCAAGGTAAGACATAAGATAGTCTATTTCGTCAAACAATATATGTTTTCCTATCAAACTGGAAATCTTGAAATTCGTTTCAAAATCCAACAAATAGCGCCCTCTCAAAAGTCTCTTTAACCTTGAAAGCTCCTTTTCATCTATTCCATCTATCTTTAACTTTTCGATTTCTCTTCTAATAACTTCAATAGCTTCATCCAGATATTTTTGATTAAGTCCTGAAATTACACCAAACACAGATGCCTTTTTAAATACATAATTAAAAGTAGAAATATCATAAGCAAGACCTCTTTTTTCTCTTATTTCCTGAAATAACACAGAGCTTCCTCCAGAACCCAAATATGCATCAACTATATCAAAAATAATTCTTTCTTTTTCCTTGTAACCATTTGTTCTGAAACCATAAATCAAACTAGCCTGTTTTATATCCCTTCTTTTTTCCACAAAAAAGACCTTATCGGGAAATGCATCTACAGAATAATCAAAAACAATTTTTTCTTTATCAGGCAGGTCTCCAAAGTATTTCTCTGATAACTCAAGAACCTCTTTCTCATCAAATCTTCCAGAGACTACTAAAATTGAATTGCTAGGCACATAAAATTTTTTATAAAACTCTATAATCCTTTCGTATTCAATATTAGAAATTATCTCTTCTCTACCAATTATTGGAAAACCCAAAGTGCTATCAGGAAATGATTTTTTCAAAAAGTTATTAAAATTCCAGCTTGGTATCCTATCGTAGGATCTTTTCATCTCTTCTAATACTACAAGACGCTCCTTGTTTACTTCTTCTACAGGAAAAACAGGATGAAAAACAATATCTGAGATCATATCGAGAGACAACTCTAAAGAATCATATGGAAGATAAGTATAAAAAACTGTATATTCACTGGAAGTAGCAGCATTTATCTCGCCGCCGACGCTTTCAATATCACAAAATATTTCATATGCGCTTCTCTTTTTTGTTCCTTTAAATAATAAGTGTTCAAGAAAATGTGACAATCCATTAGTGTCGTTATCTTCTAGTGCACTTCCAACCTTTAGATACAAAGAAGTAACTATACTGTTAGACTCAAAAACTGGAATTAAAACAATTTTAAGAAAGTTCTTTAATTCAATAACCTTAAATTTAGGAAAATAAAACTCCTGCAAAATGCACCTCCAAAGGCTCCTAAAATACGATCTATCAGTTAGAAAAGCAAGATTAATTATATCTTATGGCAGGTATAACAGTGGGTTAACAGGTTTCCCATTAATTCTTATCTCAAAATGAAGGTGAGGACCAGTTGCATAGCCAGTATCCCCAACATATCCAATAACCTGCCCTTGTCTAACGTTTTCACCAACATACGCAACTAATCTGCTTGCGTGAGCATAAAGCGTAGACACTCCTCCTCCATGATCTATAATAATAGCCTTGCCATAACCGTCATACCACCCAGAGTAAACAACGCGCCCACCATCTGCAGCTACTATGGGAGAACCATATTCTGCCCCGATATCAATTCCTGTGTGAAAACTCTGAACATGTAGATATGGATCAAATCTTGGACCAAAAGGGGAGGTAATAGGACCTGATGCTGGCCATATAAATTTACCGCTTCCTACGCGTGGACTTGAACTCAAACTTCTCAAAAAAGCTTCTATCTCCTGAGATTTTGCCTGCAATTCAGCCTCAGCTGCTTCATAAGAAGCTCTATTACTCATTATATTCCTTAGTATGGCTTGTCTCTCATTTCTTTGGGCAACAATTTCTTGTTTCTTTTGTTCGAGATCGTTTTTGAGTTCTAGAGCTTTTGACTTCTCTTCTTCTTGAGTCTTCAAAAGTCTATTTAGGTTTTCCATTGCAATATTATACTGATTAAGGACTTCCTTATCTTGAGACGCAATCCTCTCAAAAATGAAAAAAGTTTCAAACCAATCATTAACGTTATTGTTCATTGAAAGAATAATGTCAAAAAAGGGGAGCTCTTGCATCATATAAATTGATCTCAATCTGTTTGCAACTTGAGTTTCTTTTTCTTGAGTAACTTTTCTTTGATAGTTAATTTGAAAGTTAGTATCTTGAATCTTTTGTTGTAAAAGATTCAACCTATAATTTACATCCTTTAACTCAGTTTCTTTAAGATCTAAATTCGCATCAATTAGATCTATTTGACCTATAATTGAGTTTTCTTGTTGTTTTAGTTGATTTAAGATTGCTCTTTTTTCTTCAATTTGAGACCTTATGTTTTCTAATTCACTCCTCTTTTGTTCAACAACACTATTAGATTGTCCGAGTGCATAGGGCAAAATAAATGTCAAAAGAAAAATAGAAAAGAAAAAAGAGAAAACAATATAGCGCTTCATCTCACCTTGGAATTACAGGTAAAAATAATATTACAGAGGTTAGAACAAAAACAGCTACCAATATAACAGTTACAAAAAAGATAAATTTACCAGACCTCATAAGTTTCAGCACGAATAACCTCCTGGATAAAATTTTAAAAAATATTAAGATAAATCTAAAAATCTCTAAACAATTTATTTTATCACAGCAGTTTTGAACTCATATTAAGACAAAATGCAAATCCTTTTTTCCTCTTTCAATTGAGACTGTACTTTTTAAAAATCTAAAGAGAAAGCGAAATATCTTTTCATACTTAAGTCTTAAAATTATTTAGTGGTTTCCTAGCTTTAGAAAAGACATGCTTTCTATATTCGTTGGCAAATCTGTGAGCTTCATCTCTTAGATACATCAAGGCCCTTAAGGCATAGTCATTCTTTGGAAGTCTTAGAATTCTTTTATCCGGCAAATAAATTATCTCTTCCTCCTTTGCCAATGATATTACAATAGAAGAAGAATCTTTCAAGCTTTTAAGCGCCGCATCTAATTGGCCTATTCCACCATCAATCAATAACAAATCTGATTCTATCTTGCTTTTAAACAAGATTTTTAAGGCTTGTATTATAGAGGCATAATCATCCATGCTGTTGTCTGTGAGTCTCACTCGTCTATAATATCTTTTCCTCAATCCTCTTTCATCAGCAGCAGATAAACCCGCCACAGTAGCTTCTCCTTGAAAATGTGCAATATCCAAAGCATAAGCTAATGAAATTTTTCTTTCGAATATCTCTGAAAGCCTCTCGAAACCTGCCCTAAAAACGTTTATCTTATCTTTTGCAAATAAATTCTCCTTTGCAATTTTCAAGATCTCTATATACTTAGCGCTCGCCTTAGATTTACCTTTTTCAGAAAGATCTGTGCCCTGAAGAAATTCTTCATCTATAACTTTTATTTTTCGTTTTTTTCCCCACCTTTCTTCCAAAAATCTTTCAATCAGATCAATTTCATCAAGAAAGACGTTTATAAAGACAATTTTCCCTGGCTCTATATTAGAATAAAAGTCGTAAAGAAAAAATAACATTGCATCATGTATATTTGCTGGCTCAACGTTAACCATTCTTTTTATTATATTAGCTGAAACAAGGCCGTGTCTTACTTGAACAAGGGATATATCTCCCAATTTATTGATATAAACTGCATCAGCATTCAGCTTCCCTTGAGGGTCTATAATTTTTATATCTGAGAATGACTCTATATAAGAAAGGCTATCTCTAAGCCGTGCCGCCTGTTCAAAATTTTCTTCACTAGAAAATCTTTCTATCTCCCTTACAAGATCTTTTTTAACTCTCTCTAGATCTCCTGAAAGCCAATCCTTTGCTATCATAAGCATCTTTTTATATTCTTCTTTATTGGCTAATCCAACACAAGGAGCCAAACATTGCTTCATCTGGTATCTTATACAAAAAGATTTTGCATTCTTAAAGGTACTTTTTGAGCATTTTCTCAAGGGAAGAACGTTATTAATGTATCTTAAAAGACTTCTCAAATTTGAACCATCAGGATATGGGCCTATATATAAGACGTTCTTTTCTCCCCTTGGTTTTCCCCTAAACAGTTCTAAAGCTGGAAAATCTTCGTTAAAATCTATTTTTATATAGGGATATGATTTGTTGTCTCTTAATTGAACGTTATACTTTGGAACTTTTTCTTTTATAAGGGTCATTTCAAGAATAAGGGCTTCATACTCATTCCTTACAATTATAAAATCCAAATAGCTTGCTTCGCTTAACATTAAGGCAGTTTTTTGATCATGTGATTTGCTCTTTAAATAATTTCTTAATCTGTTCAACAGATTTATCGCCTTGCCTACATACAAAGGTTTTTTTTCCTTTGAAAAAAACATATACACTCCAGGAAGTTCAGGAATATCTTCCAGGTTTAGTTCTTTAATTAAAAACACTAACTAATTTCTCCCCTTTGCCTTACATCTATTACATCCGGAACTTCTCTAAGCTCCTTTATCAATCTGTCTCTCTCAAGGTTATCCTTTAATTGAACTTCCAAGATCATGTAAACCTTTTTCTTTGCCTTATTAGTATTTACAGAAGCCTTCACCACATTTACATTTAGGCTGGCAACTCTGATAAGAACGTCTTTCATAAATCCCACTCTGTCTGTGCCTTCAACTATCATATAACTTTCGTAAGATTCTGCTTTTAGTTGGTTGTTCCAATTTAAGTCTACTATTCTATCATTACCTTCTCTGGCAATCTGCTTCAAAAGGTTTGGACAGTTTTCTCTATGAACTATTAAACCTCTTCCACGACTTACATAGCCCTTTATTTTATCACCCGGAACAGGGCCACAACACTTAGCAAAAGTAACTTCCAGCCCGCCAATATCTCCTATTTTTATCACATCATCCTTTTTCTTTGTTACTTCTTTCGCTTTAAAAGCAGGCAGGGTCTCCTCAGGTTTCACAATCATATCTTTAATCTTGTTTACAACGCTGTGCGCGGATATGTCTTCAAACCCAACTGCTGCCAAAAGATCATCAGTAGAAGTAAAGTTAAACTTTTTTGCAACCTCAAGAATTAGATTCTGTCTTTGATTTTCCTCTATGACTATATTTAGCCTGGACAATTCCTTTAATATTTTTTGTCTGCCCTCTAAAACTGCTTCGTTCTTGTGTTCCTTTTTAAAATAACTTTTGATCCTTTGCCTTGCCAAACTCGTTTTTACAAAGTTTAACCACGAAAGGTGTGGCTTTGCATTCTTTGAAGTTACAATCTCTACAACATCTCCTGTTTGAAGGGGGGTATTTAGTGCCACCATTTTAGAGTTGACCTTTGCACCAATACACTTATTACCAACTTCTGTATGAATTCTATAGGCAAAATCTATTGGAGTTGAATCAGCTTCAAGATCCAATATGTCTCCTTGCGGCGTAAAAACAAAGATCTCTTCTTCGTTGAAGCTCGATTCAACCATATCCATAAATTCTGCGCCCTTTATGTCACTTTGCCACTCAAGAAGTTGTCTGAGCCATATAAGTTTTAGCTCGTTTATATCTCTAATTGAACTAGTTTTCCTTTCCTTATAAAGCCAGTGTGCTGCCACACCAACTTCTGCAATCCTATCCATTCTGGCTGTTCGAATCTGGATCTCAACCCTAACTCCTCCAGGACCCAATACAGTAGTATGAAGCGATTGATAATTATTGGGTTTAGGTGCTGCAATAAAGTCTTTAAATCTACCCGGAATAGGAGGAAACAAAGAGTGAATAATCCCAAGAACGTGATAACAACTGCTGATATATGGATCTTCTCCCTCTACATCTTCTCCTATTATTATCCTTAAACCAAATATGTCATAAATATCATCAATATTTTTATTAGTTCTCTTAAGTTTCTGATAAACGCTATAAATGTGCTTTTTTCTTCTTTTTATTTTAAAATTACAGTTTAATTCCTTTTGAAAGCTCTCCTGTAATATGCCTTCTATTTTCGACAAAAAATTAACGTGATTGTTAATGTTTGCTTCCATATACATCAAAATATGGTTAAACATATCCCTATCAAGATAATATAAGGCAAGGTCTTCTAATTCGCTTTTGATAGCCCACATCCCCAGCCTGTGAGCTAAGGGTGCGAATATCTTAAGAGTCTCATTTGCTATATGTTCTTTTTTCTCGCTGGCAAGAATTTCAAGGGTTCTCATGTTGTGGAGTCTGTCGGCTAACTTTATTACAACAACCCTAATATCCTTTGCCATAGCCACAAACATCTTCCTAAAAGACTCAGCTTGTCTCTCTCTCGGAGATTTAAACCTTAGTTTTCCAAGTTTTGTTACCCCATCTACAAGAATTAAGATATCCTCACCAAAATTTGTTTTTATTTCTTCAGGTGTTGTCTGTGTATCCTCAAGGACGTCATGTAAAAGCGCAGCACCCAAACATCTATAGTCCATCCCAACGTCTTTAAGTATCAACGCAACGCTAAGAGGGTGATATATGTAAGGCTCGCCTGATAATCTCCTTTGGTCGCCGTGTCTGGCACAAGCAAAAGTAAAACACCTTAATAAAAATTCTCTCTCAGATTCATCAAAACCGTCTAACAGACCTTTTAGAGCAGGAAAATTAGAAAACAGACCTTCTAAACTGAGTCCGTTCTCTGATAAAATTTCAGTATCTGAACCACAGTTACCAACAGCTAAGTCACCACTCAGATTATTAAGAGATTCCTTTTCATCTGAGGGATTTTTTAAAGTATCTAATTTCTTTTCTTGATTTATTGACATAATAATAATCTTTTCCTCTCAAAGTCTAGCTAACAACATTCCAAAAAAACTACTTTTGCGTCCAAAAATTCAAAGTCAATTCCATCGTTCTTAACTTTTGCTTCCCAAACAACGTCAAATTTTGCGTTAAGCAAATCCTTTAAAATCTGTCTATTATTTTTTATTATCCACCTTATATTATTATAGTGTCTAAAAACTACAACTTCTGAATAATCTATGCTACTTTCGAGATTGTTAAATGCAATCCCTTTAGTACATACTAAAACCTTCTGGTTACCAAATCCAAAAGGGGTCATAGCCTTTAAGGCTCTAAAAAAGTTATCGTCAATTGAGAAACCATCAAAAATTATATCAATATTTAAAAATGGTATGCTTTCTCTTATTCTAAACCTTTCAAATCTTTTTTTTATCTCAGGAAAGGCATCTTTTTTTATTGTGAAACCAACAGCACCTTGATGACCGCCAAAATTTACAAAGTGTTCGTTTATAGCTGGATATTCTGACTTTATTTGATTGTATAATTCTATCAAATCTATATCATTTCCAGGACTTCTCCCTGATCCGTATAACAATTGTTCTCCAGAACAAAGAAAAAATGGCTTTTTATAAGAACACGCAAGTCTAGATGCAAGAGGACCGATTATCCCCTTAGGACAGTTGTCCAATCTCATAAAGTGCACATGTGGAGAGTATAAGCTTTCATTCAAAATACTCATGCAGATAGAGAAAAACTGACTCTGAATAGATTTTCTCTTTTGATTTAAAGATTCTAAAAGATTACATTTTTCAATTGATTTGTGAAAATTTTTTTCAAGCAAGAAACTCAAAGCCAGATCAGGTTTCCCAACTCTTCCAGCAGAATTTATCAGGGGGACCAGATAAAACATTAGATCCTCAATGGAAATATAAGGCATTTTGATATTAAAAAAATTTACTATTCCTGGAATTGTGCTGTTTTTTAATTGATTTAAGCCTAATTTTACAATAATTCTGCTGTCTCCAAGTAGTTCTATAGAATCTCCAACTGTTCCAATAGTAGCCAACTCTAACAAGGTAGGAAATATTTCACAACAGTTCTTGAAGATATCTAATAGCATCAGAAACCTGAATATCACACCCGCACTGCAAAGTAGATCTCCATTCCACAAATGAGGGTTTATAAGGTTTAGGTCCTTTTCTAGATCGCAAAGAATCTCATGGTGATCCAGATAAAGCAAGTTAAGGCCCATTTTTCTTGCAGTCTGCCATACTTCTCTTGAATTTGAGCCTGAATCTAAAACAACGATATTATTTATGCCCATATCTTTAAAAAATTCTAAAACTTCTACCCTAATACCATAGCCCTCATCTCTTGTCGGAAGTTTAAATATAAACTTTTTCCCCAGATAAGATAGAAAACTACAAAGGATTGCTACAGAAGTCACCCCATCAGCATCATAATCCCCAAAGATACCAATAGGTTCGTCAGCATTGATCATATTTTTAAAAATGTGTATGGCCCTCTCTACGCGATCGTTTTCAAACTTGGGATCAAAATTGTCAATAGAAATACTTAAAAATCTTTCAATGTGGCTTTCTGATAATTGTCTGTTTTCAAGAATATATCTTACATACCCATAAACACTTTTGTCTAAAATATTTTCAAATAAGGGCTTTCTCCATCTGTATCTAGGCAGATCACAGGACATTTTCGTTTCGCTTTTCGGCAAACACAAAAAGACGGTTCCTTTTCAAAACCAAGCATTTTATATGTTTACCTTCAAATTCAATTTTTATCTGTTTTTTATAACCTGACAAACTCTATATATTTCCTCCTCGCTTAATGTGTGAAAGATAGGAAGGGAAAGAACTTCTTTTGATACCCTTTCTGCCACTGGGAAAGAACCTTCTTTGTAACCAAGATAATTGAAAGCCTTTTGAAGATGAAGGGGCAATGGATAGTGAACAGCTGATTGTATATTGTTCGAGGATAAATCTAAAGAAAGCTCATCTCTATTCTTCACTCTGATGGTAAATTGATGGTAGGTGTGATAACAATTTTCTTTTTCTACAGGAAGTTTGACTACTCCCTTAAGTTCTTCAAGATAGATACTAGCTAATTTCCTCTTTTTTTCTATAAAATCCTCAAAATACTTTAACTTTACGTTCAAAATTGCAGCCTGAATGGTATCTAGTCTTGAGTTATATCCTATAATTTCATGTAAATATTTCTTTTTACTCCCATGAGATCTAAGCATATCAATTTTTTCACAAATTTCTTCGTCCTTTGCAAATACCGCGCCGCCATCCCCATAAGCGCCCAAATTTTTTGTGGGAAAAAATGAAAGTGCACTAATATCTCCTATTGATCCAGTCTTTTTACCCTTGTAAAATGAACCAAATGCCTGGGCATTATCTTCTATTACTAATAAATTATACTTTTTTGCAATTCTCAATATCTCGTCCATATCAGCGCTGTGTCCAAAAAGATGCACTGGTAAAATAGCTTTCGTCTTCTGTGTAATCTTCTCTTCAATTAATTTAGGGTTTATGTTAAAGGTCTCTTCGTCAATATCGACAAAAACTGGTTTAGCTCCAACAAAAGTTATAGTGCTTGCAGTAGCGACAAAAGTAAATGGGGTGGTTATAACTTCATCTCCATGCCCAATAGAAGCAGCTCTAAGTGCAATTAAAAGTGCATCTGTTCCGGAAGCAACTGTATAAGCTTTCATACCAAGATAATTGGAAAGTTTAGCTTCTAGTTCTCTTACATCCTTTCCCATTATATATGATCCGCTATCTAATACTTTCAATACTTCCCTATCTATCTCATCCTTTAGTTCATTGTATTCTTTGTTAAAATCTGCTAATTTAACCATTCTTTTCCTCCAAATACTTTTACTATATCTTTCTAAATTTTCTAAACAACTTTTTTCTTGGAACCATTACCACAGTTGAACAATTATTGCATCTGAGAACTATATCAGATCCAAGATAAATAATGGTCCACAAATTTGAACCACAAACATGAGGTACTCTCGATTTTAAAATCATTCCCTCTGAAAGACCATCTTTATCACTTAACAATATAACACCTCATGCAAGATCTTAGAAATTTTTTAAATTCAAAAAAACTATTTAATCAGGCATTAATTCTACCAGAAAGTTGTTCATAAAAATAATACCTTTCCTTGTAAGAAAAACTCTATCCTTTTCTATTTTAACAAGTTCATCAAACTTTTTTATTTTTATTAAAAAATCTTCTACAAGCCTCTCGTCAAATTTATTCTTTAATTCTGAAACTTTGATTCCTTCCATCAATCTGAATCCCATCATTATTTTCTCAAAAAACAGATCCTTTTCTGAAAGTTCTATATCCTCCTCTAAAGAAAATTTTTTATCCAAATAGTCATCTAAGTTTGAAGACCTTTTAAACCTACGTTTTCCAATTTTTGATGAAGACGAAGGCCCAAATGACAAAAAGTTCATATACTTCCAATACTTCAAATTGTGTCTGCAAAAGAAGTCAGACTTTGCCCAGTTAGCAATTTCATATCTTAAATATCCCATTTTATCCAAGTACTCTTCAGAATAACTCATAAGCTCAAGTACTATTTCGTCAGGCTCAACAAAGTCAGCTTCAAGAGGATAGATGGATATGCCTTTTACGTTATCAAATTGACAAACGATGTTTAATGACTTCTTAAATGAAATCAAATTTTGACCAGGTATTCCTATCAATAGGTCGACGTTAACGTTTTCAATACCAAGCTCTTTTGCTAATATCAGTGCTGAATAACCAAAATTTTCTCTACTAAGACTTAAGAGCTCTTTTTCTTCAAAGGAAACTACCCCAAGACTCAACCTGTTAAAAAACAAATCATTTTTATCTCTATAATTCTCTACAAAGGATTTTGGATGAGCTTCAAGAGTAATTTCTGGGTTCTTTAAATTAAATTTAGAGTCAAGTATCTTAATTAAGCTTTTTAATAATTCGGGCTTTACTATAGAAGGCGTTCCACCACCAAAATATATGCTGTCAACAAATGTTCTCTCAAATAGATTTCTGTCGATTTTTTCATAGTATTCTATTTCAAAAAGTAGCGCCTCGAAGAACTTTTCAATTTGATTTGGCTTTAAAGCTCTTGAAAAAAAGTGACAATAATTACACCTTTTTTCACAAAAAGGGACGTGTATGTATATACCTAGACTGTTATCATCATTTAGCTCAAAATCATCTAAAAAATAGCTAATTTTTTTGTTCACTAGAGTTCTTCAAGATCTCAAAAAACACTTCTTGTGGGATTTGAACGTCTCCTAACATCTTCATCTTCTTTTTCCCTTCCTTTTGCTTTTCCAGGAGCTTTCTCTTACGGGTTATATCCCCCCCATAGCATTTTTGTAAGACATTTTTCTTCATTGCTGCAATGTTTTCTCTGGCAAGAATTTTTGAACCTACTGCAGCCTGAATAGGTATCTCAAACATATGTCTGGGAATTAATCTTTTTAAAGAAGAGACAATTTTTGATCCGATTTCTTGTGCCTTGCTTCTATGAACTATCGAGGAGAGCGCATCCACTTTTTCTCTATTAACCAATATATCCAACCTAACAAGATCCGATTCTCTATAACCAATAAATTCATAGTCAAGAGATGCATAGCCTCTCGTTTTAGTTTTTAATAAAGGGAAAAAGTCTAAAATTATCTCTGATAAAGGCATCTCAAATCTCATGATTACCCTTTTTACATCCAGATATTCCATGTCTATATAGTTTCCTCTTTTATTGGAACAAAGCTCCATAATAGCACCTATATATTCTGCAGGAGAGAAAATAGATACCTTTACATACGGCTCTCTTAAAGAGACAATTGTGCCAGGATCTGGCATCTTCAAGGGATTATGAATCTTTACTATTTCATTATTTTGTTTTACAGCTTCAAAAACAACTGAAGGAGGAGTAATTATAAGATCGATATCAAATTCTCTTTTTATTCTCTCAATAGTAACTTCCATATGAAGCATTCCAAGAAAACCACATCTAAAACCAAATCCTAAAGCTGCAGAGGTTTCTGGTTCAAAGACAAGTGAGGCATCGTTTAACTTTAGCTTCATAATTGCATCTTTCAAGAGATTGTATTCATCTGTATTTATAGGATAAAGCCCACAAAAAACCATTGATAGCGGTGGTTTAAAGCCCTTTAAAATCCTCTTTGTGGGCCTTTTATCTTCCTCAATGGTATCTCCTACCCGTGCATCTTCTATATTTTTTATATTCGCAGCTACATATCCAACTTCTCCTGCTCTTAAAGTATCAGTTTTCTCGGGCTCTATTCTAAAATACCCAATTTCTTGTACTTCAAATATCTTCCCCGTTGAGTGAAGCTTTATATTTATCCCCTTTTTTATTTCACCCTCAAACACTCTTACATATGCAACAACGCCTCTATAAGAGTCGTAATGTGAGTCAAAGATCAAGGCAGATAAAGGTTCTTCTGCGTTTCCCTTTGGAGCAGGAATTCTTTCAATAACTGCAGAAATTATTTCATCTATCCCCTTACCCTCTTTTGCACTGGCTAATATTATTTCTTCTTCGCTAAAGCCAAAGACATCTATTATTTCTTTCTTTGTCCCGCCAACGTCAGCAGTAGGCAAATCTACTTTGTTTATTACAGGTATCAAAACAAGATCTTGCTCTATAGCAAGAAGACCATGCGCCAAAGTCTGAGCTTCTATCCCCTGAGTAGCATCAACCAACAAAATTGCCCCTTCACATGCAGCGAGAGACCTAGATACTTCGTAAGAAAAATCTACGTGACCGGGTGTGTCTATAAGATTTAAGATATAATCCTTCCCGTTCCAATTAATATCAAGCCTTACCGTTCTTGCCTTAATTGTTATACCTCTTTCTCGCTCAATATCCATGTTATCGAGCATCTGGGGAACGAGCTTTCTTTCGTTTACTATCTTTGACTTAACCAATATCCTATCAGCAAGGGTCGATTTGCCGTGATCTACGTGAGCTATTATCGAAAAATTTCTTATATTGTCCAAATTTATACTCCTTTTATGTATCAAGCTATTATTAGTTGGAAGTAAACTTAATTATACAAAAAGAGTGAAAAAATTATTATTTATTACTTTACAATCTCATAGAATTTCTTAAATTTATAAGCATCGGAGATCTAATTAGTCCATCTTCAGAAGTCAGATAGTTTTCTATGTAAAAATCTTCATCTTTAGTACTCTCAAATTTAAATTTTTTTGGTATTAGTATTACAGCAGTAACCTTCCATGCTTCAACTTCAAGCTTACTTACCATATCTCCTACGAGACAAAGGGTATTTTCGTTGTGTAAAACTAAATGAGTCAATTCGTGCAACAATATCTCTTCTTTAATATAATTTGCTACACCCTCTTTATACCCAATAAATGACCTTGAACCCTTTTTGACACATAACCCCATAATAGATGGAAAATCTATAGGCGATACCTCAATTCCGTTTTCCTCAAGGATTGTCTCAACAGGCTTAACCAAATTAATCAAATCTGGAAATCTCTCTAGCAGTGGTAAAACAGGAGGATATATGTTATAGTAATCCTCTTTATTCATAAATTTATTCATAAAACGTTCAATATTAACATAAAAAATAGATTAAATAAAGCTATTGTTATAATTCTATGCTTTTGTGCCTGTGAGCGTTACACTCTATATTTACTGCTACAGGTAAAGATGCTATGTGACAAGGTTCAAGCTCCAAATGAACAGCGAGAGACGTTATTCTGCCTCCAAGTCCCATAGGACCAATCCCAAGCTTATTTATCCTTTCAAGCAATTCCTCTTCTATACGCCTTAGCCTTTCATCTGGATTTTTTGAACCTATAGGCCTAAGAAGAGCTCTTTTTGCAAGGAAAGCTACGCGCTCAAAGTTGCCGCCTACTCCAACTCCTACAATAGTTGGCGGACAAGGATTTGGCCCAGCTTTTCTAACGGTCTCAACTACAAAGTCCATAACCCCTTCAAGGCCAGCCGACGGTGCAAACATTTTGAGAGCACTCATGTTCTCTGCCCCACCGCCCTTTGGCATAACTATAATTTTTACTTTATCTCCTGGAATAAATTTCACGTGAACTATTGCCGGAGTATTGGTACCCAAATTCTTTCTAGTAAAAGGGTCGCAAGTTGATTTTCTTAAATAACCTTCAGTGTATCCTCTCTCTACACCCCTATTAATAGCATCATATATATCTTCGCCAACAAGGTGAACGTCTTGCCCGATAAATAAAAATATCACAGCAAGGCCTGTATCCTGACAAATGCCAAGTTTCTCTTGAGAAGCTAGTTTATGATTCTCCTTAAATTCAAGAAAAATCCTTTTTGCCACCTCAGATTCTTCTCTCTCAAGAGCAATATCAAAAGCCTTTTTAACGTCTTCGGGAGCGTTATAGTTAGCATCCATAACCAACTCTTTTACGGCATCCTCAATTACGTCAACAGACAAATCTCTCATATAAGCCTCCTAAAATTATTCTAAAGAATTCAAAATCAAATTAAAGTGCATTCTCTTTAAGCTTACCTATAACCTTTCTTGCAACTTCAAGTCCACTTCTCATAGCTTTTACAACTACCGACGGGCCACTAACAGCATCGCCACAAGAAAAGACCTTATCCTTGTATTCTCCTCCAAAGTCATGTGGCAATAAACCTCTTTCAAGATGAATGTCACAACCCGTTAAAACTTCAGAGTCAACTTCCTGGCCTATAGCAGAAACCAGGACATCTCCCTCTATGAAGTGTTCGCTGCCTTCAATAACTTCAAAACTAGGCCTACCACTCTCGTCTGGTGCTCCTAATTTTGCCTTTAGCGCTTCTATTCCCTTGAACCTGTTATTTTCAATTATAGCCCTCTTTGGAACTTCAAAAAATTTAAAGTCTACGCCTTCTTCTTCTGCTTCCTGTATTTCTTTTGGAAGAGCAGGCATTTGCTCTTTTCCTCTCCTATAGACAATTAAAGGATGAAGTCCCTCTCTTATTGATATCCTACCCACATCTATTGCAGTGTTGCCGCCACCTATAATAAGGATTTTCAGCCCTCTGTCAAAAATCTTTTTTCTAAACATATAGTTTTCAATAAATTCTATTGCTGAATAAGCGAAAAAGTCTTCTCCCTCATTTGACGGAAGCCTCAAAGACCAACACTTGCTTGCTCCAACTGCAAGAATAACATAATCGTACATATCCAAAAAGTCTTTAAGAGGAATATCTTTACCAACAGTTATGTTGTTTTTTATCTTAGCCCCATGAGAGAGTATATATACTATTTCTCTATCCAGAACCTCCCTTGCAAGCCTGTAGGGAGGGATACATGCGCGCGCAAGACCTCCTATTACTGGCCTGGATTCATATATGTCAACATCAACTCCATGCCTTGAAAGTTCAAAAGCAGCGCTTAAGCCTGCAGTACCACCTCCAATTATTGCTACTTTGCCCATTACCCTTTCACTTTCATTAACCATCTTCATTTTATATTCGCCATAATCAGATATAAATCTGTGAATAGCCCCTATCGCTATAGGTCTCCCCGTCTTATTTAAAACACAACTGCCCTCACATTGAAAACCATAAGGACAAACTCTTGCACAAGTCGCACTAAACGGATTGATCTCAAGAATTTCAGAAAGCGCTTCGTTAAATCTCTTCTCTTTAGCAAGCTTTATGAATCTAGGAATATTAAGCCCTGCAGGACAACCTTTTACACAACTTGGTTTCTTGCACTGAAGACATCTATTGGCCTCATATTCCAATTCCCTTTCATTTAGCCCTAAAGCTATTTCGTTGTAGTTACATATCCTATCTTCTGGTAAAAGTTCTCTTAGTTTCACTCTTTCTTGAATAGGCATAATTCCTCCAAAGAATATGAAATTTAATATAGATTATTATAAATATAATTTTGAATATTTTATATCTTACATAGAATAAAAAGATGAGGATGAAGGCCTCTTCATCCTCAATAACAACAAAAAATAAGACAACACATCTTTTAATTTAATCTTAAAATTCTTCGTTCATAAACATCTTCCTTAACTCAAGTATAGCTTTTCCTGGATTGAGTTCTTTAGGGCAGACCTCCATACAGTTAAATATAGTATGACATCCGTATATTCCGTCCTTATCAGCAAGGATTTCAAATCTCTCATTCTTACCCTCGTCCCTGGAATCCAACATAAATCTACATGCGTATAAAAGGGCTTGTGGTCCTAAAAACGTTTTATTTTTCCAAAATGTAGGACAGGCTGCGACGCATGAACCACAAATTATACATTCATAAAGTCCATCAAGTTTTGCTCTATCCTCAACAGATTGAAACCTTTCTTTGTCGGATTCTGAATCTTTCTTACAAACCAACCAGGGCATTACCTTCCTAACCTTATCGTCGAGAACGCTATGATCTACAACCAGATCCCTTATCACAGGAAATCCCCTCAGAGGTTCAACCACAAGATCAAAGCTGTCTAAAAATTTCATTTGAGTTTCACAGGCTAGAACACTTTTCCCGTTCACAGTCACTGCACATGAGCCACAGATACCCTGACCGCAAGAATACCTAAAGGTAAGAGTATCATCAACGTTATTTTTTATGTATCTGAAAACGTCAAGCAATGTCCAGTGGCTCTCAGTAACCTCAACTTCGTACTTGCTAGTAGATGTTTTGTTTGATTCCGGATCATATCTGAAAATTGTAAGCTTATATAGATTTCCCACGACTACCTCCTAATACTTTCTTTCTTCAGGGAAAAATCTAGTAATTTTGACTTCCTTGTAATCAAATCTAAAGCCAGATTCATCTCTAAAATACAAAGTATGTTTAAGCCAGTTTTCATCATCTCTTTTTGGATAATCTCGCCTTGCGTGAGCACCTCTTGATTCTGTTCTGTTTAAGGCTCCATATGTTACAGCTTCAGCCGCAGCTATCAAGTGTCTTAATTCCATTGCCTCCATCAGAGTAGTGTTGTATGTTAGAGACTTATCGCTGACAAACATATCTTTCATCTTTTTGTGCATGTCTTCAATAATAGACACCATCTTTAAAAGTCCCTTTTCATCTCTAAACACTGCAACATAATTTTGCATGCCTGTTTGAAGTTCATTCCTTATTTCTTCAGGCCTTATTGATCCCTTTTGATTCAATATAAACTCTATTTCTTCCTTTGCCATTTTAGCGCTGTCTTCTTCTAAGGGTAAGTGCTCAAGATTTGCAAAATCTTTAACAATGGCTATGCCACAACGTCTGCCAAATACAGATGCGTCAAGCGTAGAATTACAACCAAGTCTATTTGCACCGTGAACGCTTACACATGCGCACTCCCCTGCAGCGTATAGACCTGAAAAAATTTGGGATTTGCCATCATACCAGACTCTTCCATCAATATCAGTAGGTATTCCTCCCATAGAATAATGTGCAGTAGGCACTATTGGTATAGGTTCGTGTATGGGGTCAACTCCAGCAAACTTTATTGATATCTCCCTTATTTGTGGAAGCCGAGTGTTTATTATTTCAGCGCCCAAATGTCTAATATCAAGATATATGTATGGACCCCCATTTATGCCTCTTCCAGCCTCTATTTCACTTGTTATAGCCCTACTTACTATATCTCTTGGCGCTAACTCCATCTTTTCTGGTGCATAATTTTTCATAAACCTCTCGCCCAGATCGTTTATTAGATATCCCCCTTCTCCTCTACAGCCTTCTGTCATAAGAATGCCCCTATCAAACAAGCCCGTAGGGTGAAATTGGAAAAATTCCATATCCTCAAGTGGAATACCCGCTCTCAGAGCCATATATTGACCATCAGCAGTGTATGAGTAAGCTGTTGCAGTAATCTTCCAGGCTCTACCATATCCTCCAGTAGCAATAAGAGTAGCTTTTGCCTTAAAAGCGTGAAGCCCCCCACTCTTTATATCCCAGGTAACTACTCCTGCACACTTTGGTCCGTCAGTTATAAGGCTTATTGCAAACATCTCAGTATAAAACCTTACCCCTAACTCCAGCGCCTTCTGCCAAAGAGTATGAAGAAGCACATGGCCTGTTCTATCAGCAGCATAACATGCCCTTAAAACAGGCCCTCCTCTCCCAAAGTCCTTTACATGACCGCCAAATTTCCTCTGAGCAATAAGTCCATCAGGCGTTCTTGAAAATGGAGCACCCATATGTTCGTATTCTCTAACAATAGTAATAGCATCCTTTGCTAATATCTCAGCAGCATCCTGATCTGCCAAGAAGTCAGATCCTTTCACTGTATCAAACATATGCCATTCCCAATAATCTTCTTCCAAGTTTCCCAAGCTTGCAGCAGTACCACCTTGAGCAGCAATTGAATGGGATCTTTGAGGCATAGAAAGCTTTGTCATGCATGCGGTGTCAAGTCCTGCCTTCTTACACTCTATGGCAGCCCAAAGACCTGCAAGACCTGTCCCAACAATAACAACATCGTGTTTGTGAATATTTCTTAATGGAACATCCACTACCTTTTCGTTTAAAACTTTTGGATCCTTCACCTCTGACTCCTTTCAACTATTAAAATTAATAATTATTAAAAAGTAACCTCTGCAATTCTAAAGGCTGCAAAAAATATGACCACGAAAAGAACTAAATAAAACATATTTAAGAACGTGTTAAGAGTTGGCTTTTTTATATATTCTCTGGTAATAGTAACCATGCCAATATACAAATGCAAACAAATAAAAGCTGCAAAAGCTACGTGCACGGGGAAAAAGAGTGCAAATTTAAAAACGTGCAGAACAAGCAAAATTATAAGTGCGATAGCGCTAACGCGCTGCCAAAACCACATATCTTTCGCATTAGCGCGCATAAGAGAGCGACTATATCTCACATTAACCTCCTAACCAAAAATTATCGATTGGGCAATTTTTACCATAAATGCAATAATAGTAATTCCTACTACCCAATAAAACCATCCAACCTGCCTTTCTTTTATGGCAAGACTAGGTTCAAATTCAAAAGCAATAATCCTTAAACCGTTCATTACATGAAAAACCGCAATAAAGGCAACGCCAGGATTGATTATGATCTTAAAGCTTTCGTGAAAGGCATGCATTGATTCAAAAAATGGTATAAGGGATGGTTCAGCAAATCTTATCCCATATAGATAAAATATGTGAAACAAAAGGTATAAACCAAGCAATAAACCTGTAATTCTGTGCAAGTAAAACAAAAAACTTCCCGGAAAAATTTTATAAGATTTTAATTCTGGAACATCTCTTAACATAAGTCCTCCTAACCAAGTCCTAATAACTTGCGCGCATTAAGCTCGACATCAATTGGCAAAACCGCAAATCTAGCTACTCCCGATTTCATTGCAGCTCTTGCAACTGCTGCTGCCACACGAGGATATATTTCAAGATCCAATGGAGACGGAACTATGTGTTCTGGTGTAAGATTATTTTCTTCTACAGAATCAGCAATTGCAACTGCTGCTGCCACGTTCATATCGTCGTTTATTACTCTTGCTCTAACATCAAGAACCCCCCTAAACAGCCCAGGAAATCCCAAAACATTGTTTATTTGATTAGGAAAGTCTGATCTTCCAGTAGCAACCACTGCTGCTCCAGCTTCTTTAGCAGCATTTGGATGTATTTCTGGGTCTGGGTTTGCACACGCAAAGACGATAGGATCTTTCGCCATAGACTTAACCATCTTTTGGTTGACTACGTCTCTAACTGAAACGCCTATAAATACATCTGCCCCCTTCATAGCGTCTGCAAGAGTTCCCTTTATCATTTCAGGATTCGTAAATTGTGCAATCTCTTCCTTATAAGGGTTCATTCCCTGCCCTCTATCCCGATATATTGTGCCCTTTGTATCACAAAGTATTACATTTTTAGCATTCATGTGAACCAGAAGCTTTGCTATAGATATACCTGCCGCACCTGCCCCGTTTATTACTATTTTTACATCTTCTAACTTCTTGCCCACAATCTTCAAAGCATTGTGTAAACCTGCCAGCGTAACTACAGCTGTACCGTGCTGATCATCATGAAAGACTGGAATAGAAAGCTCATCTCTAAGTGCTCTTTCAATCTCAAAACACCTTGGAGCACCAATGTCTTCTAAATTTACTCCCCCGAATACCGGCTCTATAAGCTTTACTGTTTCAATTATTTTCTCACTATCTTTTGTATTCAAACAAATAGGAAAGGCATCAACGCCTCCAAATTTTTTAAATAATACTGCTTTACCTTCCATTACAGGCAAAGATGCTAAGGCCCCCAGATTTCCAAGACCCAAAATAGCGCTTCCATCGGTAACCACAGCCACCATGTTCCATTTTGAGGTATAATAATATGCCATTTCTGGATCGAAAGCTATTTCTTTAACTGGTTCGGCTACGCCCGGGCTATAGGCCAAAGAAAGATCGTGAACGTTCTCAATGACCGATTTGCTCTCAACGCTTATTTTTCCTTTAGTTTTTCTGTGAAAAATTAGTGCTTCCTCTTTCAAAGACAATTTAATTCCTCCTTAAAATTAATCCAAACTGGGTTAGAAAGAGCTCTTTTTTGTTAGGAATATAAAGGTATATAGGCCACCACCCTCCTTCTCAAAAGATCTATTCACATCATTTATAATATTTTAAACATTCTACAGCTTTCATTAAACCACGTACATCAATAAGAGTTTACAAATTAAAATTTTATAATAATAAATTTTTGAAGTAAAATAAACGTTACTTATTTTTTGTACTAATTTAAATAAAGATCTTATATACTAAATATAACAGTCTTTTTGAAAGCATTTGTTTTTAAGATTCTCAGCTTCTAATCTAAAACCAATAAGGAGGCAGGTTATGCAAAAAAAAGCATCTACAAGAATAACAATTCTCGTAGACAATATAGTTCTTTCTTCCAGTCCAGCCAATCTTCTTGCAGAACATGGATTTAGCGCTTTAATTGAGACTGAAAGGCAAACTTTTCTTTACGATACTGGCTCAAGCGGTATAGTTCTACTAAACAACGCGCACAGACTTAAAAAGGACTTGAAAAATATTGATGCAATTATTCTTTCACACAATCACAGCGATCATACAGGTGGACTTTTTGCCTTGCTTGACTATCTTAGAAAGGACATAAGGGTCTATGCGCACCATAACATTTTTAAAAAAACTTTTTCCAAAAAAACAAAAAAGATAACCTTTATAGGAATACCGTTTGCTAAAGAAATGCTTGAATCTCTGGGAGCAAATTTTATATTTTTAGACTCCCCAATCAAAATTAATGAAAACATATTCCTATCTTACCAGATAGAGTCATCAAATAGCTTTGAAATAACAGATCAAAATCTTTTAAAGCTCGATGAAAATGGACAACTTGTGCCAGATACATTTGAAGAAGACTTGAGCATATACTTCAAAAACAGCGATAGACTTTCTGTACTAACAGGTTGTGCCCACATGGGAGTAATAAATATTGTTGAACAGGGTAAGAAGGTTACAGGTTGCAAGAAATTGGGAGCTATCATTGGAGGCTCTCACCTTGGACCAGCATCTAAAGAGCAACAAGATAAAACAATAGAGGCTCTTAAAGAGCTTACCCCAGAAAGGATAGCTTTTGTTCACTGCACAGGACTTGAGATGATTTCAAGGTGCGCAAATGAGTTAAAGGATAAATTTATTTTTTCTGGCGTTGGCTCAACTTTTGAGGTGTAGCAATGGATGAAAAATATTCAAAAACAGCTAATATCATAAAAGACAAAGGTGTAGTGGTATTTTCAGGAGCTGGCATTTCCACTGAGTCCGGCATACCAGACTTCAGATCCCCCACAGGATTATGGAATCAGGAGGATTTTATTTCGCTTGCTTCAATAGATGCGCTATATGAGAGAAGAAGCGAATTTATAAAGTTTTACAGAGAGAGACTTTCAAAAATAAAGCTTGCAAACCCAAACAAGTCGCACGAAATAGTTGCAAAATTAGAAGAAATGGGACTTGTAACGTGTGTAATAACTCAAAACATTGACAGATTGCACCAAAAAGCAGGTTCTAAAAAAGTTATAGAGATACACGGCAATATTGAAGAAGCATACTGTAGAACATGTAAGTCCATATTCCCATCAAGCATTTTAGACGACGTCGAGATGTGCCCAAATTGTGGTGGAGCAATTGGGCCAAATGTTGTTCTATTTGGAGAAGCTATGCCACCCAGTTTTAATGATTCAATGAATATCATAAAACGAGCTAAAGCATGTATTGTTATAGGTTCAAGCCTAAGCGTTTATCCTGCAGCAGCTATCCCAGAAACGGCGCTTAAGTTTAATGCAAAACTAATTATAATTAACAAAATGAAAACTCACCTGGATAACTTTGCCGATGCTGTATTCAACGAGAGTTCAAGCCTCGTTCTCGAAAAATTATATGAAATATTAACGTCATAAAAATAAAAGCCGCCTTTAGATAACCTCAGACTAAAGGCGACTAATATGTAGTGAGTAAACTGCCCCTTGCCAAAGTTTGTTAAAATTTATTTGGCAAGAATTGGTTTTCCATCCCAGGTAATTGATTCTAAATTCTTCATATTTATATCAACTGCTTCCTTTGGAAGCTGAACATAATCTAAGGGTTCGCAATACTTTTGCCCATCGGTGATAATCCACTTTACCAGATCAAGTACTGCCTTCGCCCTTGCCAATGTATTGCCCTTGTAATTCATCTCCTTGTGCAAAAGGATAAAAGTAAATCCTGTTATAGGATAACCTTCAGGATTTGACGTATCTAGCACAAGAGCTCTCATATCAGAAGGCAATTTTACCCCTTCGAATGCCTTTTTGGTGCTATCAAGAGTTGGAGCAACTACATTGCCCGATTTATTCTTTACCTTTGCAGTAGTAATATTGTTTTGAAGCGCATAGGTTAGCTCTACATAACCTATTGAATAAGGGTTTTGCTTAACAATAGCAGTAACGCCCTCACTACCCTTCCCACCAAGACCTACCGGCCATTTAACTGAAGTTCCAGCACCAACTGTATCCTTCCACTCAGGGCTAATAAGAGAAAGATAATTTGTAAATATGAATGTCGTTCCAGAGCCATCAGATCTGTGAGCTACCGTTATGGGCTTGTCTGGGAGATTTACGCCAGGATTTAGTTTTTCAAGATATGGATCATTCCATTTTTTGATTTTCCCAAGATATATATCCGCTATAGCCTTGCCGTCCAAAACAAGATCCTTGACTCCTGGAATGTTATATGAAATTGAGACAGCACCTGCAGCATCTGCAATAGTAACTACCCCACCCGGCACTGCCTGCATCTCTTTTTCTGACATATATGCATCGCTCGCAGAAAAGTCAGTAGTACCGTCCTTAAGAGCGTTAATTCCCCCTCCCGATCCTATTGACTGATAATTTACTTCAACTCCCTTTTCTTTCTTATATTCTTCAAACATCTTTGAAAACAGAGGATAAACAAAGGTGGAACCTGCACCAGTAAGCTGCTTTACCTGAGAAGCTGACTGAGGAGCATTTGAGCTAGAACATCCAGCCACATAAAAAGCTGCAGCTACAAGCAAAAAGACACCCAACAAGGATAGAATGATTCTTTTCATAAACAACCTCCTAATAAATTTTGTACTTGAATCAATATACAGTCAAAATGTTAACAGGACGTTAATTTTGAGTTAATTTATAGTTAATTATTTTAAATTTCCAGAACATATCCAAATCCCCGCCTTGTTTTTAATATCTGTGGGTTCGAAGGATCTGTTTCTATCTTTTCTCTCAACCTTCTAATATACACGTCTACCATCCTTGCCTCAACAAAATACTCCTCTCCCCAAACCTTATCAATAAGCTTCTCTCTTGAGTAAGTCCTGCCATTATTCTCAAAAAGAAAGAGTAACAATTTGTACTCAGTAGCAGTTAAATTCATCAAATTCCCCTGAAAATAAATCTGACTCTTTTCCTTATCCACTCTAAATGGCCCTTTCTCAACTACCAAACCAAATCCATTTTTTCTTCTTATAAGACTTCGTATTCTCGCAAGAAGTTCTTTCATTCCAAAAGGCTTTGTCAGATAGTCATCAGCCCCTAAATCCAATAAACTAACCTTATTGTGTTCTTCTGTAAGCGCCGAAAGGACCAAAATAGGAATTTCTAACCCCCTTGCCCTTAAAACTTTAAGTATCTCAGAGCCAAACATATCTGGAAGCATCAGATCAAGTATTATAAGAGAAACTTTTGCTTCGTCAAAAACGTCAAACGCATCGCTAGCGCTGAAAGCCTGGATAACTTCAAAACCGTTTAGACTCAAGAATGTCTTTATGTTGTTCGATATATCAATATCATCTTCCACCAAAAGAATTGTATTGTTCATATTTTTATTATAATATCAGATAACATGGATCTTTTGAAAGATGTTATTGAACTAATTGAATATCCTGTTTTAATTATTGGCAAAAATGGACAAATTGTTTGCTTCAACAAAAAATTCAAAGAATTTTCATGGATAAAAGATTTGGAGGGCAAATATTACTTTGAGGTACTTAGATTTTCTGAGGCTCACGAAATATTAAAGGATTATAAAATAAAAGATTTTGAAAAAGAGATACTTTTAGGGATGAATTTGACAAAATATACGTTTATTGTGAAATCGTCTCAGGATCTGAGGATCATAGCCCTAAGGCCTGAAGAAAATAAAGAAGAATCAGAGCTTAAAAAAAAGCTTCTTGGGCAGATCTCTCACGAACTAAAGACTCCAATTTCAGCCATTAGTTCAATTATAGAAATAGGAGAGGCTACAGGCAAGATAGATTCTACCTTTTCAGAAAAAGTGCTAGGTAAAATAAAAAGACTCGATCTTGCACTAAATAACGCCATAGTAATAACAAAAATTCAACTAGGTCTGATAAACATAAAGAAAACTAAAATTAATATTTTATCTTTCCTTGAAGAGGTCTTAAAAAATTCTTTGTCAGATGAATCGTACTTAAATGTTGAAAAGGATATAAAAGAGGACGAAAATGTTGAAACAGATCCATATATCCTTAAAACTATAGTAAAGAATATCTTTTTAAATTCAATAATTCACGGAAAAGAGCCAATATTTGTTAGCTTTAACGAAAAAATTCTTGTTATAAGGGATAGCGGTCCCGGCTTTAAAGAGGGAGAAATAAGAGAGTTAAACAGGCAAGAGGGCTCAGGAATAGGTTTAGGAACTGCCATAATTAAAAGCCTTGCAAAAATGGCGGGCATTCACACTTACTTCTCAAATGAAAAAGGGGCAAAGGTAGAACTTCGGTTTTGATTCCTCTCAAAATATTTTGAGAGGAATCAATTTTATACTATTTTATAGTTTGAAAGGCAGTAGAAACGCCTTTTGCGGTCTCTTCCTGCAATCCATTGTGATGGGTTTTGTCCCAAAAAGGAAGTTCGTCATTTATCCACATAAACCACATCTTCCACATAGCCTGTATATAAGCAATTAGCCAGTGAAGCGAGAAAAACCAATATCTTAATGGGACGTAAAGCAAAGACTTTCTGGGCAGGCCCAAAACCCTTGCGCCAACACTTGCGTTAACAAGAAATGCAAAAGCCAAAAAGTTAAGGATAAAAGACGGCAAAGTTGTATAAAACATAAATATTCTCGTAATTTCAAGCAAAAGATATGCATATCCAACCAAAGTCAAATACGGCAAAAATATAGAAAATAGAGTTAGGCTTAAGTCCAATTTCTTGTTAAAAGCCATCTTGGAAAATATAATCTTTGGAGTGTGTTCCATAAGACACTGCAAGTATCCAAGAGCCCATCTGGTTCGCTGTTTTACAAGAGCACCAAAATTTTCTACTCCCTCCTGATAAACAGATGCCTCCGGACAAAATCTAATATTATATCCCGCTTCATATAATCTTAAAGAAAGTTCAAGATCTTCAGTAAGAGCGTGCTCGTTCCAACCGCCAACAGCTAAAATGGCCTCTTTTCTGGTTATTTGGCCGTTGCCTCCAAGAGTAGGTGCACCATCTAAAAAATCTCTACCTTCTTGATAAATCCTTGTAAATATGGCAAACTCATCGTCTTGAGCCTTTGTTAGAAAATTCTTATTGGCATTATACATTCTTACTAATGACTGGACCCCCCCAACCTTTGGATCGGACAAATACGGCATACACTTCTTTATGAAGTCAGGTGGGATCTTGGTATCAGAATCAAACACTGCAATAACCTCTCCTTGAGATTCTCTTAAACCAGCCATCAAGGCAGCAGGCTTGCCCCTTTTTGCATCCTGACCCTGATAAATAACTTTTAGTTCTGGGTATTCATCCTGCATCTGTTTTAAAATAACAGGAGTGTTGTCACTAGAAACGTTGTCTATGACAATTACTTCGAATAGTTTTCTACCTTTATCATCCATATATTCTTGATTCATAGCATCAAGAACTGTGCTCCTAATAACATTTTCCTCGTTATGGGCAGGTATCAATATGCTCACATAAGGCTTATAACTCTCATCTATTTTTTGATCCTCAAACTGCTTTATTATAAAGCCCCCCAATATTACAGTGCCATATACAATGAAAAACATCATCAGCCACTGAAGCCACTCAAACGTATGAGTAGCAATACCCTGCAAAAAGGCAAAGAACAAAAGCGAGTTGAAAATTGGAAGGCTTATCTTTGCAAGCTTTGACATACTCTAACCTACCAAAAAATCCCCATAAGTAATGCAAGCACAATAAAAACACCCGCTACATAAGCGGTAAGCCTAGTTAGTCCTGATGTAGAACCTTGTGGAGACGTAAATAGTCTTGCCTCACCGCCAATAGATCCCAGACCTTCTCCTTTTGGACCATGTAACAAGATTAACGCAATCAACAAAATCGCCACTCCTACTTCAAAAAGAAGTATAGCGCCCTTAAAAAAATCAATCATTTGTTGAGCAATTCCTCCTAAAATAAAATTATACAAAATGTGCTAATTTATATATAATATCACATATAAAAAAATTCAAGAAGGTGAAATATTGTTCGACAAAAACAAATTTTTTCAAACAGATCTTGTCTGCCCCGTTTGCAAAGCTAAATTTAAACAATTAAAACTGAAAACTAGCGCCTTCAGGATAAAGACCAGAGACATTGATATGTGTAATACCTATGAAGGCATAAATCCCAATCTTTATAGCCCAGTCGTATGCCCTGAGTGTGGCTATGCAAATCTTGATCACAGTTTCCAAAACAATCTTTCAGATGTTGTAATAACGCTTCTTCAAAAAGAGCTTCCCAAATCAAAACTTTATAAGATAGACGTTACAGGTGAAAGAGATTACGTGCGTGCTATTGATGCCTACGAACAGGCAATTTACTGTGCAAATATAGCAGGACACAGCGCAAGCCTTCTAGCAGGAATATATTTTAGGATGACCTGCCTTGCAAAAAGTTTTGGTTCTTCAGATGAAGATGAATACAGACAAAAGGCCATAGAATTCTACGAAAAGGCATATGACCACGAAGAGTTTCCTTTGGGCGGGAAAATGAGTCAAACTCTTGTAGAGTACATGATAGCCTCGATGTATTTCAAACTAAATAAGCTTGAACAGGCCATTTACTGGTTAAATTTCTCTATTTCAAGGGATCCAAAAGGATTAACTGATCCTAAGGCTCACGCAATGATAAAAGAGTTGTGGATGACAGTAAAAAGCGTAATAAAAAATAAATAATAGATTATTTTCTTGCTATTTTCTTGTATATGTCATCTAGCATGTGTGCTTCTTCCTGTGGGGTAGTAATAGGCGTGCTAAGAGCGCCTTCTTTTAGCTTAGCTATTAGTTCTTTGTTATCCAGCAAGCAAATTATCCTTTCCTTCATCTTCTCTACGTTACCTACTTCTACAAGAAAGCCGTTGTAATAGTTTTTTAATATTTCGTCTATACCATAAGTGTTAAATGAAATAACGGGAATGCCAAAATATAGTAGTTCTCTTGTAACTATGGAATATGACTCATAAAGATATGGCAAAATGCCTAAATCTATAGAAGCAAGAATCTTTGGCAAATCATCTCTCTCGTATGATCCCATATAAATTACCTTGCCAAAAGATTCCTCTTCAAGGCTTTTGATTCTTTCTTCTGATTTGCTGTCCTGACATCTACCATATATGTAAAACTTAAAGTTTCTACTCAATAACTCTTTATCTTTAAATAGCTTTTCTAAAATGCCAAGACCCTTCCCCATTGCAACAGTGCCAAGATAGGCTAAATTAAGGCTTTTTCTTTCAATAAAACCTTCTTTTGTAAAATTCTTTCTCGGTAACTTTATATCTACACCAATAGGTACAACAAAAGCCTTGTCTCTATTTATCTTTATATAATTCATCATATACTTCATCCAACTAGAAGACGGAAAGACAACAGCATCAAATTTAGTGTAAAGGTAATTAATGTATTTAAATCTTGCAAAAAGTTTGCCCATAATTTCAGATAAATGTCTAATTAAAAAAGTCTCATTTAATTCGTACATGCTGTTAAGAGCACACCTTGCACATTTTTCAGGTGATTCTGGACCTGTACACAAACCATCCTTGTCACCTCCAGACGGTCTAATTTTCAAGCACAGCTCTTCAATAGCATGAACTTCTTTGCAGATGGGAATGCCTTTTGCCTCAAATAGTTCTATAATCTTTGAACTCATCCCCACATAGTCTCCCAGGTGAATTACATCTGGCTTGTAATCATCTAGAACATCTTCCACCAAACTAAGATAACCTCTTAAATTATATCCAGAAAAAGCGTCGTCCAAAAATCTCTCCTGCCAGTTGAGTGGATAAATTTTATAGATTGTTTCGTTTAGCACATTTTCTTTTTTAAATTCTGTAGTCGCATCAGAGTGAGGTATCAAAGCGGCAGTCTCATACCCTAAAGCTCTTATGTGTTTCATCTGTGAATAGGTAGCCAACGGCGTTCCCGTGTGCTCATAAGGCAAAATAGAGTGATTTACAAACAAGATCCTTCTTGGTTTTTTCTTCACATAAAAAGTAGAAGGATATCTTCTATTTTTTAGTTTTGCTATCACAAAGATATTTTCAATTGTTTTTTTATCCATTTCTTCTTTAAGATTAAAATCCTGGTTTAAAACATCATCTAAATTAACTATTTCTGTAAAGTATATTTCTATCCTCTCAAAAAATCTATCGAAAAATCTTTTTATTTTTTCAGGAGTCCAATTGGTTACGTGATCTGAATTTAGATCGCTTCCGTGATATCGCCAGTGAGGAACACTTAGTATTAAAGTGCCGTTCTCTTCGAGAAGATCGGTTGCGCTATTTAAAAATCTCTCAGGGTCCTCTACGTGTTCAATTGTCTCAAGACTCACAACGTAGTCATATTTAGAACCAAATTTGTGCAAATCTTCCATTGGTAAGTTCACAAAGCTTACGTTTTCTTTATCAAGATTTAACATCTTTGCAAGATTAATTGCCCCTTCATCCATATCAGCCCCGCAGACAATAGCATTTTCAATAGAACCAAGAATAATCGAACCATAACCGCTGCTGCATGAACAGTCTAGGATATTAAGTTTTTTTCCTTTTTTGTTTCGCAATCTTATAATCTCTGCAACGTGCTTATAAAATAAAATAAACTTCAAATACATTGCGTTACCAATACCCACAAAAGCCCTTCTATGCGGGTTAACATTATTATCTACTGATTTTATATAGTTATAGTTCTCAGTAAAAATAGTAGTATTAGGCGGTTTTATGTTGTCTTTGTAGGTTGAAATTACTGTAATAGATTGTCCTAAAATTTTAGATAAATTATCTTTATCCATAGTCTTCAATAAGTTCGGTATTATTAGTTTGTTTTCTTCGAAAGCATTGAGAAAAATAGGAGCAACTTTGCTTCTCAATTTGTCGAAAAGTATTATGTCAAAGAAAACTTGTCCCTTGATTACGTGAACGTTTACAACAGCAAGCTCCCAATCAGAGCCATCTAAAAAGTTATATAGTTGATATCTATCGTAAGTTACTGAAAATGAAACGTCTAATGACATAAAATTGGTTTATAACCCTCTTTCGGGTTTATTTTGCATTACGTCCTTTACGGCCTCAAAGATGTTTTCAGCAGCAGTTTCAGGCTCTATCTCTTCCCAGTGTAGATCGCTTTCATCGCTTTTCAGATTAAGAAGCAGTTTGCCATCTGAATCAAAATATCCAATAGAGAGAATGGTATACGTCATATTCTTAGGATTAAATCTCCACTTCCAAAGAGAGTGATCTAAATTTACTTTTTTATTAATTTTAGATTCTATAAACTCTAACTCTCGATTTTTTGCTGATTCTGTTTTTAAAACTTCCTTTATAATTACTTCCAAAAAGCCATTTTCTTCTTGAATTGAGCGTGTATCTATAAAGTAATCCTCATCCTCTGTTGCAACCCCTAAAAACCATCTATCTTCCATTTTTCCTCCAGATAATTTATTTTTTATTATACGATAAATTCTTACTTTTTTATTCCAAAGAACCTACAAAATCTCGACACAAAAGAATCTTTTTGGAGAACCTCTCCATCATCTTTAGAGTTTTTCTCTCTAGAAATTTTAGTCTCATCAGATTTTTTAATATAAGGTTTTGAGACAATGTTTTTAGCCTGATTTTGACTGTAAAGGTTTTCTAAGAGCTTATTAGAAATAATCTCTATTTGCCTTGAGGCATCAGACCTAGGATAATTTATCACAAGAGGCTTGCTTTGTTTTACTGACAAAACCATTTCTTCAGAATACGAAATGCTTCCAAGTATCTCTAAATTTACATTTAGTCTTGACTTTACCATTGGGATAAACACTTCATAAATTCTTTTAACCTCTTCAAAGGTTCTTGCCATATTTACTACTAGATATACTTTGTGATTATAAAGCCTATTTGAAATAACTTTGATAAAACTGTATGCGTCAGTAAGGGCCGTTGGGTCTGGATTGGTAACAACAATTATGTTGTTTGATGCAATGGAGAAGTTAATTATATTTTCTTGAATTCCAGCCCCCACGTCAATTATTAAGACATCTGTTTGAGACTCGAGGGTATCAAGGGATACAAAAAGTTCTTCTTGTTTATAAGACGGCAGATTTGCGGCGTCTGATATTCCTGAGGCTCCTGGGATCAATATCAAGCCATTATCATAAAAATACAACACTTCTTCAAACAATGCATTGTTGTACAAAAAATCGGCCCAATTTTTTTTGGGTTTTACCCCTAATATAATATTTGCATTTGCAAGCCCTACATCTGCATCCAGAAGCACTGTTTTTATGCCTTTTCTTGCAAAGGATAATGCAACATTTACGCTAAGCGCGGTCTTTCCTGTGCCACCCTTTCCACCAGCAAAAGAGATTGAGAGCTTATTTTTAAACGGTTGCCGATTTGATTGAGAGTACAAGACACTACTAAGCCTTTCTCTTAATCTTCTTAATTCTTGTGCCTGATCGCTCATATTTTAGAACCTTCAGTATAAAAATCTTTGTATTTAGAGTTCAATTGATTTGATAGAAATTCATCAGTTGCTACTTCAAGGTTGTCAGGAACGCTTTGACCAGTACCAAAAAGTGAAATGGGCAAATTGTTTTCTATTGAAAGTTCAATAATATGCCCCAATGATATTACTTCGTCCAGCTTGGTCCATATGATGCTAACTGGATTAAGAGTTTTATACTTGTTAATATAATGACCTAATTCTTGAGACTTGTAGTTGGCACAAAGGACTAGATGAATTTCTGTATTTATCCCTGTAGACAAAAAGGCCGAAATTTCTTTAAATTTGTTATCCTGAAAGGGAGAAAATCCCATCGTATCTATCAAAAAGACATCGATTGAGCTCTTCTCTTTCTTTACAACTTCTTTTAATTCCTTGGGAGAGTGTGCCACAAAAAACGGAAGATCCATAATGTCTGCATAAGCTTTTAGTTGATCCAGAGCTGCAATCCTAAATGTATCAAGGGTTATAAGACAGACCCTTTTCTTCATCAGTAAAGACATCCTTGCAGCTATTTTTGCTATTGTAGTAGTCTTTCCTGCCCCAGTAGGACCTAAAAACGCAAGCGCTGAAGTCTCATCTCTTTCATTGAAAAAAGGATAAAAGTTAAGACCTTTAAAAAAGTACCTTGCATTAGCCTCAAACTCCCCTGTAGTACTTATCAATATAGATGAATCTCTTGTTTTTCCATGAAAGTTATGAAATTTCAAGAACGGCACTTCAGGCTCATCGCTCTTTTCAATCTTTTTGATAAGCGACAGCTCTTCTTGACTTTTTTTCAAAATTTGTAATTCTCTTTTAAACTCTTCCACTTCTTTAGCGAGTTCATCAAGTTTTCTGCCTTCCTGATTAACTGTCGCAACTACTTCAACCGCATCTTCCTTTTTCCAGATCATCCAACGAGGGGCAATGTTAATGGATCTAGAATAAAGTATTAGCGCATCCTCGCCTAAATCCTTTCTAATCATTAAGATAGCTTCAGGAATGGTTTTTGCAACATATCTTTTTACGTTCATAGTAATATCTCCTCCAAAAGTCTACGAGTGTCATCAAAGCTTGAAATGTCTTCAGGAGTTTGTTTCAAAAATTCTTCTATTTTTGATATTTTTTCTATACTTTCATCAATCTTGGAATTTGAACCTTTTTGATATGCACCTATATTAATAAGATCATATGCTTCCTTATATGAGGCTATCAACTCTTTTATTCTATAACTAAGATTTAGATGATCTTTGTCCGTGATAGAATTCATTAACCTACTTACGCTCTGTGAGATATCAATTGGAGGATAATAACCCCTTTCAGCAAGGTCTCTTGACAGGACTATGTGACCATCCAATATACTTCTTGCGTGATCTGCTATTGGTTCTGCAAGGTCATCCCCCTCCACAAGCACAGTATAGATGCCCGTTATAGAACCCTTATCAGAGGTACCAGCTCTCTCTAAGAGTCTTGCCATCATAGTAAAAACAGATGGTGGATATCCTCTGGTAGTAGGTGGCTCTCCTATTGAGAGTCCTAGCTCCCTTTGAGCCATACACACTCTTGTGAGAGAATCCATCACCATAAGAACGTCCATCCCAAGGTCCCTAAAATATTCTGCTATAACAGTAGCAGTAAAGGCAGAAAGAACCCTTTGGGAAGGAGGATTATCTGATGTGGACACTATCACTACAGACTTTGCAAGTCCATCTTCTCCTAAACTCTCTTCCAAAAACTCTCTTACCTCACGACCTCTTTCTCCAACCAAAGCAATAATGTTTACCTGTGCGTTGCAAAATCTTGATATCATTCCAAGAAGGGTAGTCTTACCAATACCAGATCCTGCAAAGATCCCGACTCTTTGCCCCTTTCCCAAAGTCAAGAGCCCATCAATAGCTCTAATGCCTGTTGATATAGGCTCTCTTATTCTCCCTCTCTTCAGAGGATGTGGAGACTTATTTTCAATTGATCTGTATTGAGACATGTCATCTCTTTGTATATATTCATCTGACAACGGTCTTCCCAAACCGTCTAAAACTTGACCTAAAAGGTGCTTTCCCACCCACAGGCCAAGTTGCTTACCGGTCTTTTTTACAATTGAGCCCGGCTCTATGCCTTCAATAGCATCAAATGGCGTAAGATAAACCTTATTTGAAGAAAACCCGATAACAAGACATGGAATTTGACTCTTGCCTGAATCAATATATACTATCTCCCCAATTGAAACCTTTGGACCAATTGATTCAATTACATAACCACTTATCTTATCAATTGTCCCGTTCCAGGGCAAATAATTATAATCTTCTATAAAATCTTTTAAAACTTTGAGATTTTTCACATCTATTCGAAGATCCTCTCTAATTCCTTGAGAAAATCATTTTCCAGAGATTTTATTCTTCCGTCAAGAAAGCCTAAATCAGTTTTTATCATAAAATCCCCGCTCTTTAAAACTGGGTCAACCTCTACTGGCAACTCAAAGCCATCAAATTTATCTATGTCATCCTCAGAAACCTTTATCATTATTTCAACGTTAGGCGGGATCTCCCTTAAAAAGGCTCTGATTCGCTCTTTCAGAACATCTATATTTTTCAGCACATTAGAGTGTAAAATCTGACTTATTGACTTCACTACTATATCAAAAGCTTCCTCTTCAAGCCTTTTTTCAATTCTATCAAGATATTCTCTATTTTCTTTTTCTATCCGTAATATATTTTCTTTAAATATTTGAAGTCTTTCCTTTTCTCTAATCTCCATCTCTTCTTGTGCTTTTTTCATGCCCTCTTTATATCCTAACTCAAAGCCGTCCTTTTTGGCATCCTCTTTTAGCCTTTCAATTTCAGACATCGCCTGATTTATTATATCCTCTTTATTCACTAATTCTTTATCTTTCTCAGCATTATCTGATAAAACTTCAGACTCAGCACTTTCAACTTGCTGTTTCACAGGAACAACAAAGCACTCTTTACCCAAATATACGTTCTTTAAAACTTTAGAGTTTTTTATTTTCATCTTTTAAAACTTTTAATAAACTATTCATATCTTTCTCTTTAAAAACAGAATTTTTCATAGAATCTTTTATCTTGTCAAGTAGTTCACTTCTTAGCACCTTAATATCTTTTGCAGCGTCAATTCCAATCTTTACCACATCTTTATCAATAGAAACCACTGTTACAACAATATTATCGCTTATAACAAAACTCTGACCTGCCTTTCTACTAATAACTAACACTAATATCTCTCTCGTAATCTATAATGTTCCCGTACAAATCAGTAGAGCCGACTATAACAACGTCTAAGGTTTTAAGTAAATCAATCTCCATATCTCTTTCGAGATAAGTTACAGTTCCGTCATCTGACATTTTTGCAAAAACCTTTACTACAGGCCTTAAAGGGTAAGAGGGGTTTATTGACTTTACTACTCCAACAAGGTTATTTGACAGAATTACCGATGTGCCAGTTGGATATATTATTATCTTTTTTGAAAAGAGCTTTACAATTTCTGGATCAAAGAGCTTACCCGATTGAGACATAACGTACTCGTATACCTCGCTTGGGAAAAGAGCTTTCCTATATGGAGTATCAGATGTCATTGCTTCAAAAACATCAATAACGGCAATTACCCTTGCAAGCTCAAAGATCTCTTCCCCTTTTAACCCTGATGGGTAGCCGCTCCCATCAAACCTTTCGTGATGCTGCAAAACTGCTTTTCGAACAGCTGAAGAAAATTTATTTTTTGAAAGAATGACATCTGCAAGCTTCGGATGTTGCTTTATGGTCTCTATTTCTTCGGGACTGAGCTTTCCCTTCTTGTTCCTGATGCTCTCGTCTATGAATGCAAACCCAATATCGTGTAAAAACGCAGCCTTTGCTAAATCCCTGAGTTTATTCTCGCTATATCCCATACTTATACCCAAAATAGAACAAAAAAGCATAGTTCTAGCAAGGTGCCTAAAAAGATAATCAGAAGATACCATCAAATCGTCTATTACTATGGCAATGTTCTTTTTGCTCAATATTTCATTTATGACGGTAACAGCCAGGTGCTGAATCTTCTGGGGGTCTAATTCTTGAGTTCTCTTTATCTTGCCAAATACATCCTTTGATGTCTTTATAATTTCAAGTTCTGTATTTTGGGATATCATTTCAAGGCGCTCAACATCCTCAAAACCAGGCGCTTCAACATAAACGTAGTTAAATCCTAATTCCTTAAGCCGCTTTATAACAATAGCTTTCAGTGGTATACCTGCTCCGATAAGAACCCGGCCTGCTTCATCAATTACAGGATAAGCTAATACGTCACCTTCCTTAAGATTTTCAACTCTAGTTCTTATCATCGAAATTAACTCCCAACAAAATTTTTGGGCAAAAAATAAACCGCGCCTTTAATTGCTATTATATCACACAGGAAAGTGACTATTCGGAAGAAAAATTATATTTATTATCTAAACTATGTATTTTGATCTAAAATTCTTTTCTTATCTTCAACTAAATTTGACTGCAAATATTCTCTTTTTGAGTCCTCTTCAAATCTCAAATTCTTGAGATCTTGTTTTACTCTTTCAATTTCTTTATTTAATATTTCGATGTTTTCCCCCTGAAGCCTTTTCAATTCGTTTAAAATATCTAACGATTCAGGTTTAAATTGGCCACGTTTAGCCTTTATATCATCAAGCTCTCTAATTATTAAACTCTTTTCCTTTATAACACTGTCAACCTCAGAGAGCCTATTTTCCTTTAATAGTTCTCTTTCTTTAAGAAGCAATTTCCTAAACTTATCAAAAAGCAGTTCTTCTTTCACTTTGCCAAGAGTCCCATCTTAGAAAAAGCTTCTTCCCAGCTACTTTTTAAGGTATTTATAAGGTTAATTACGTTATCTATCCTCTCAACAGAATTCTCAGCATTTGCTATTGTTAGCTCTTTTGTGTAATAAAAATATAAAGACGTAAGAGATCCCACAATTTCTTTGTCTTGACTCTGATCTAACATTGAAACCAAAGTAAGTATTATCATTTGAGCCTTGGATATACTTTTACTTTTTACAAAAAAATCTTTTCTCTTGATAGCTTCTTTTGCTATTTTTAAGTTTTTTATAATAGTCTCATATGACATAATAAGAACTTTCCATGGTGGGGACGTCTCTACTTCATTTGCTTTATATACCTGCGAGCCATAAGGCGTCATCCTTTTCCTCCTTTTTCATAATAACTACATTATAATTTAACTTAAAGTCATTAACCTGAAGAACTTGTGGACCCAGAGGATCCTGAAGTTGAGCCAGATCCTGTAACCGAACTCAAACCGCCAGCAGAAGACAAAGTTCCTGACAAAGCGCTTGAGCCCGAAAGTGAAGCTGTTTGATATCCCAACCACATGTTTTGCAAGTCAAGGCTTGCAAGTGTCGCCTCCATTTGGGCAAATTGCTTTAGATACAAATTTCTTCTTTCCTGCACAAAGGCTGTTTGTTGATTTATCTGATTTTGAAGTGCGGTATTGGTATTGTTAAGGTTAGTAACTACAGTAGACAATTGACCAAATGGCTGAGTGATGGGAGTCAACACATCCAAGACTTGTTGGAATATACCCTTGTTCATAGTTACTTGAAAACTTCCTGTAAAACCAGAAGTCACGCTTATCCCCAAACCATCAGCAGGGGTACCGCTCAAACCGTTTATTATATTGCCTTGTCCTGTCACACTCTGACCATTGATGGTAGCAATAGCATTTCCATTGGGATCCCAACCGGTAACGTTTACCGTATAAACGCCGCCTTGTGTCTGAGGGGCAAAGCCTATCACCGTAGCATTTGGATTATTTGTAGTACCTAGTCCTATCATCGCATTTGCTACTGCCTGAGGATTAGAACTAAATGCGCTGTCAAAGGTGGAGGGGTTAAAACTAAGCTGACCCATAGTAGACGGATCGGTAGAAATTGTAATTCCAAGGTCAGCTATTGAAGCAGGATTTCCTTGAGATATATTTCCCTTGGCAGCAGAAGAAATAGCCCCTGTTAATTGATTCATGAAATTATTGAAACTTGGATCTCCAAACAAAATCCCTGCCTGTTTTGTGTTTGGATCATACGAGGCATATTGGTTCCTAAAGGCTATAATGTTATTGTAATCAGTAATGAAGTTATTTATCAGGGTTTTTGCGTTAGAATCGTTATAACTAACGTTAAGAGTAGACTGCCCTACTCCTACTAAGTTTATAGAAAGGCCTGGCACTATTGTAGTAATCGTATTAGAGCTACTATTAATTGTAATTGGATTAGTGGTTCCAAGTTGAACTTGTGCATCCTGAGCTGCAGTGAGCGTAGCTCCTTGAGTATAATCAGTAGGGCTTGTCGCCCCAGAAAAGCTAACCACAGTTCCGCCATTGGTTACGTTACCGGTAACAGTAAAACCATTCGCCACGCCAGTTTTATTGGACGTCAAAACCAAAAAGGTACCGTTGGAATTGCTGATAATATTTGCAGTAACAGGAGAGCCAGATGCGCTGTTTATCGCATCAGCCAACCCCTGAAGGGTATTATTAGAAGAGGTAATATTTATAGTAAGAGGAGTAGATCCGTTATTTGGGGTAATAGTGAAAGTACCCTCCCCAATTGTAGCGCTTGCAGACGAAAAGCTTTGAGACCTTGAACTTTGAGCAGTTGCAAGCTGAGTAACGTTTAATACATATGAGCCCGGTTGAGTTGCACCTGATGAAGTAGCAGTAAGAACGTTTGTATTCGAACTGGTAGCGGTAGCGGATAAAACGTTGTTTTGGTTTGCAAGAGAAGTAGCGTCGCTTTGAAGTTTTGTAAAAAGGCTCTGCAGGTTGTTCCAGGCAGATATTTTTGCTTGCAAAGTAGTTTGTTCTGATTGAAGTTGATTTAGCGTTCCTTCATCTTGTTGGGTCATAGCATTAATAAGTGCAGTAGTATTAATCCCAGATGCCAAACCAACAATTGATGCATTTCCTAAACTCACGTTATTCAAAAGCGAACTTGAATTCGAGGACGAAACAGGATTCACACTAGACATCTTCTCACACCTTCTTATCTATTAATAAATTTCCAGAGCCATTTATAAAACTTGCTATCATATCAAGATACTTTTTTGGTGGAAACTCGCTTATAGTTTCATTTGTTTGTGCGTTGTAAACCTTGATATAATAAACTCCTTTCATCTTTTCGTATACTTCAAATTTACTCTTTATATCAAGATTTTTTGCTATATTGTTTAGGCTCTTTGTTATGCTTTTAAGACTCTTAAGATTTATTTCAACATTACTGGACTCTGGATTTGCTTTCTGACCAATTAGCATATTTTCAGCCTGATTATTTGAAGCTTGGTTGTTTCCTATTTTACTAACTGCCATCTGTGATTGCTGAATAGCTATCAATTCTGGCTGTGTCTGAACAGCTTTGCTCAATTGACTCTTGCTACTAGCATCCACTTTTTTCCTCCTAAATAGTATATTTTATTGTTTTTTTATACCCTTTAAAATATGAAGCATAAAAAAACAATAAATGCCCGGGGAACCCCCGGGCAAAAATATTATTGCAAAAGCGTTAATAGAGCAGATGGAATCTGGTTTGCTTGCGATAGCATTGCTATGCCAGATTTCATCAAAATCTGAAGTCTTGTAAAGTTGGTCATCTCAGCAGCCATGTTGGTATCCTGAATTGCAGCATTAGATGCAGAGAGGTTAATTTGTGCTATAGAAAGCGAGTTGACATTTGACTGAAGGGTGTTTGTCTGGAAGGCACCAAGGCTGGATGCAATAACTGAGATCTCTGTGTTTGCAGCATCCAAAACCTGTATCGCATTTTGTGCGCCAGAGAGTGTCTGGACGTTTATTTGAGAAACACTTTCTCCAAGACCAGCGCTAAATCCAAGTGCATCTGGAGTAAGGTTGTTGATTACCATGCTAACAAGCTGTCCTGCATTTGCACCTATCTGGAAGGTAGCGCTGTTTTTCGCGAGAACGCCTACGTTAACACCCGTTCCCGTATTAAGTACACCTTGCGCAGTAGTCCAGTTCGGATTGGCAGTAGTCGCAAAAGTAGCAGATAATTCACCACTTGCAGCACTGGCAACTGCGACTGTACCACTTATACCAGTTCCTGAACCGGATTGGGTAACTGCAAGATTTGCATAAAAACCATTGAACTTGTTCGTAGATGCGGTATCTGCTAGTACAAATTGGCCTGAAGTTCCGCTGCTATTTCCTGCAATATATTTGGCAGTAAGTAAATCTCCTGCTGATGCAGCACCCGAACCTATATTGACATATACCTGTAGATCCTGACCTGCTGTTGCAGTCAATCCTGCAGTTCCTACAGCACCGCCAAGACCAGATACACCGCTACTTAGCGTAACAGGGGAAACAGAAAACTTAAATTGACTGCCATAAGTTACTGATCCAAGGTCTACATATCCAGCCGAACTAGTAGCAGCAAATACGTTTGTAGTTCCACTAAACTGGTTAATTGCATTTGCAATATCTTGTAGAGCTTGAGCACTTGTATCAGCACTGCCGATAGTTGCTGTAATAGCCTGCGTATTTATAATATTTCCTGCAGAATCAAGTGTATTGATTGAAAAGGTAACTGTCCCTCCGGTTCCAGAAGCATAAGTACCAGTACTAAAAGCACCTGTCATATATGCCTGAGTAGCCTGCTGTTTAATTTGCATTGAAATGTTACCGATATAAGGAACATTTGTAGCACTTGCTGCTACTCCCATACTTGTTATGTCATTTGGCGTAGTAATCTGAGTATTGTAGCCAAAGTTACCGTTTAGGAGCTTTACGTTGCCAAATGCTGTAGTAGCTGCAATGTTTTTCAAAGAGGAAATTGCAGAGTTAATCTGGTATTGATCGGCTTGTCTTGAAGCTACATCGTTTACAGCAGTGTTTGATGCGCTAACAGCAAGAGTTCTCATGGATTGAATAAGGTTTGTAACCTCAGTAAGAGCACCTGCAGCAGTCTGAATCATGTTTATGCCGTCATTTGAGTTTTGGATTGCCTGACCTAAGCCTTTGATCTGTGCCTGAAGGGTGTTTGAAATTGTAAGTCCTGCCGGGTCATCTGCAGCACTGTTAATCCTAAGACCAGTAGACAACTTCTCAAGACTTGAACTCATTGCGTTACTTGTCTGAGACAGATTGTAGTTTGCCTGCATAGCAGACACGTTCGTGTTAATGTAAAGAGCCATTTTTTAAACCTCCATGTTTTAAATTTTTCTTCCCTGGATAAATCAAAAAGCTTGTGTCAAGTTACTCTATTCATTCACCTCCCTACCAAGTATTTTTTCATCTAAACATAGTATCGGAAGTTTTTTAGAAAAATTTAATACTCAAAGTCGTTAAATGAAAAGTTAAGCATTGGATTAAAGTACAGATCAGCATCGTTAACAATAAATTCTTTATACCTTGTAAGAATTCTTGAAAGCTCTCTACCTGCTAAAGATACTTTTGTCTTAGAATACTCAAATTTATTAGACGTAATAGGCTCTTCAAAAGTAGCCGTAAAATAAGGAAGAATTACGGTTCTTTTCCCCATCTCAAGCGCTTTTAGCGAAAGTTCAAGTTGAGAAAAGGGCGTATCTGAAATTGGACCTAATTCTAAAAATAAAGGCCTCTTTATGGCAAATATCTCTCTCACCGGAGAGATAAAGTTGCTTGCAAAAGTACCTCTCTTTGTAAGTCCCTCTTCATTTGAATTTGAGAGGTTCATTGCATAAAATAATCTATTTTTAGAAATTACTATGCCTATACCTATTACCAAATTGTTCTGGCTATAGAGCGCTTTTAAAGAGGTAATACCAACACCCTTTTTCGAAAGAAAGGAGTTAAGCCCGAGTATAGCATCTTTGTTAATACTTCTTAAACTGCTTTTTACGACCAACATGTTTTCAGAATTTGACCTTTTTGCTGCGCTGAAAAGCTGTCTGAAATTTGAAACTCTTGTTACTTTAAAGTCCTTGGAAATACAATTTAGTACATCTTCATCAACGTTTTCTCCCACGACAAACACTTCAATAGAATCTGTAGTGGCCTTTGGGTAATTTCTAAAACAGCCGTCATTTTCTTCTATTTTTTCAAATTCAAACCCTATTCTTTTTAAATGATTTTCTAATGCTACCTTTTCGGCACCAAAATCCCCTGACACTGAAGTTCTTATTAGATGCATTGGAATTCTAAAAGTCTTTGGATTTTTTTCGGAAATTCTAAGCAATATATCGTAATAAAAATCTGGCAATATTCCTTCAAGCTTTTTTGTTATCTCGTTTTCTCTTTCTTGAGAATCAGATTCCAAAAACTCTTCAAGTAAAGAGTCTAAATCTGGCATATCAGAAATTCTTTCTTCCAAAACGTCTATTAAGAGATCCTTTTCGACGACAAAAGTTTTCCCCACATAGTTGTAGCTTTCTAAAAATTCTACTGAAAGAATAGGCGTACAAATCGGCTCATTATCCAAAATATAATCCAGCGTTATTAACTGGGGTGAGTGCTCCTTTGCAACACCGTAAACGTAGGACATAAACCAGGGGTGAAACCTGACATCTATGTTTGTAATAATAAAATATTTTTCCTTCATAGGAATTATTCTATTTAAAAGGCTTTTTGAATCTGTAAATTCTATAGCTTGGAATAAAGGAAACTGCTGCCAGCGTAATGTTTTATAAAAACTTTCAAGATTAGACTCTTCTTCTTTCAAAACACAAACGCTTAAAAAATCTGGTTCTATATCACTACTAAAATACGGCGACAATATTTTGTTGCCTCTTTCAAAGCTACTCATCTCTAAAACTCTGTCCTTATTTGTCAGGCCGTATTTGTAAATTCTTGTATCCCATTGCTTTGGAGCATACCACTTCGTGTGAATGTAAAAATCAGGCAGTATCTCGACTCTTGAAAAAAGCTTTCTCTGATCGTCTCTTTCCAATCCTATCCTATAAGCATGAAGTTGCTCTGAGATCCTCTCAGAAAAGGCATAGGTTACTTTACACCTCTTTGAAACGCCAGCCCAAAGAATATCCCTTGCTTTAAGAAGGCTTTCTATAAATGCATACTCGTTGTTTTCATAAATTGCAGTCTCTACATTTTTAACCTTATCAATAAAGCTTCTTTTACCTACAAGAAATTTAAATGGAAGAGCACTCATCACCTGAGTCCTTTCATCAGGAAATGACAAAGAAGACTCAGCAAGAAAATATCCTGGCGCGACCGGTCCTTTTAAGGCATCCATTTCTTTAAATGCTATTCCACAGGACAAAATTTTTCCGGTCATATCTACCAGAGTAGGAGAGATTATATCTAAATCGTTTTCTTCTAACTCTTTAATAAGTTTACTAAAGACGTCAAAATCAGATTCATACGGCAAAAAGATTGGAGTAACTATAGCAAAGTGTTCTCCTTTTATATTTTTTTCGATAAATGAATAGACGTTCTGAATCTTTTCTGGCATTCTTAATATGTTTAACTCTGCATTAAAATCCTTTGTAAACTCTTCAAGAATCTTTATTTCGTTTTCAATCAAGGCTTCGTCTACGGGGTAAAAAAAGTAAAAGATGCTAAAAATTTCATCTTTTTTCAAGGAGTAATCAGCCTTCGGAAAAACTTCTTTTGGATGATAAATATCTTCTTCATCTATGCCAATAACCTGTGTGAGATAAAATTTCGCCTTCTCTTCAGACCATATGTGATTTTTCAAAACGTCTTCTCTGGCATTCTTAGCAATAGAATATCTTAATTCTTCATCTTCAACTAATTTGCAAATTGCATCAAACCACTCATTCTCTCCCTTTGCCAGAATGCCGCACTTTCCATTTTCAACTTCCAGTTCATATGGATCAAGTCTGTCGTACACCCCTGCAAGGTTAGAACATCCATATTCATAGTATTTCAAAGGAGACCTTGCCCTATTGAAAGGAAGGTCCAATATTGGGGCAACAGCAATTTGGAAATCTGAATACTGAAAAGGATAGACGTCAAATGGAAGCCAGTGATGGTATATTTTCTTTGTTTCGTCAACTTTTAGGTTCAAAAAGGTTTGTAGATCGCCTCCAATATGAATAAAGACGTTCTCATATTTTAGCGCAACTTCCTTCAAAACCCCTCCTACTATATCGAAGTCACCTACATGAGAAGATGAACCAAACCAGCATATATTTATCCTATCTACCCCTCTTTGCCTTGCAGGATTGACCTTCAAAAAGATATCTGGATCTAAGTTGTTTGGATTTACTACAATATTTTTATTGAATTTCTCGTAAAAATCTCTTAAGAATTTAGTAGAAACAATTACCTTGTCCACTTCTTTCAGCATATCTTCAAAAAAATCAAGCGGTCTTTTCTTGTAATACTTGTACCTGTTGAGCCAGTAGTCCCTTGATGGGTTAAATGGGGGGACATCGTGATAAAAGTCATCAAACTCTAACATCAGTTTCTTTCTAAGTTTTTTTATATATCTAAATTCTTCTAATCTCTCAGGATATGGAGTCTTCTGAATTACAATAAAGTCATGTTCTCTCATCAAGCTTTCATTCATCTCGTCAGTTATATTAAACTCTACAGATTTAGAAAAATATCTCTCGACAAATTTTGAGGGAAGCTTCATCCTATAGTAAGGACAACCCGTATGATCGCTTACAACGCCAAGAATCTTAATCATAATTTTGCTCCTTATATTTTCCTTTCAAGTTTTAAATTTCTTAATATATCAATTACATATTTTTTTTGTTCAAAGGGCATGTTTTCCTTTTTTAAAATGTCTTTTGACCAGAAAATCATCATCCTTTTCCAAAAATCATATAAATTATTCTGAATACAATATTCTCTCTCACCTTCCAAAAATCGAAATAAATTAACAAGCATTTTGTTGTGAAATGAAGAAGATGTGTTTTGAAAATGCAATCTATACCCTGCAACCGATTTATTAAAAAATTTAAATCTATATTTTTTTGAAAGCGCTATCCAAAGAGGCATATCTTCTACAAAACATTCTTCATTAAATCCACCAACTTCACGGATACACTCAGTTCTAGCAAGCCAAGATGCAGTAGGTAAATAACCCGAAAAAAGAGTTTTATACGTGCCAAATTCATCTTCGTTTAGGTAATTAAAATCTTTTCTAGTTGAGGCAAGTGCAACTATAACATTTTCTGTTTCAATTGAACCCTTTCTAACTTTCATTACCTCACCTTGCTTGTTTATATAAGTCGCATCGCCAAATACAATTGCATAGTTTTCTGGCAATCTCTCAAGTTCGTGAACTAATAGTTCAATCTTGTCCGGAAAAAATATATCATCTGAAGCAAGAAGCGAAAAATACTTGCCTTTGGCCCACTTTAGACACTTATTTAGAGTTTTTGTTATGCCGTTGTTTTTATCTGAGTTAATGTACTCAAATCTCACAAATCTATCTTTACATAATTTAATCATCTCTGATATCTTGCTGTGAGTACTGTCTTGGGAACAATCGTTAATAACTATAAATTCTATATTTTCATAAGTTTGATCTACAACGCTTTTTATTGCATCCTGTACATATTTTTCGTGATTGTATGCAGGCATTGCAACAGTAACAAGAGATTCTTTCATATAATTCTCCTTCACGATATTTTGTATTATAGTATAGTTATTATATATATCGACATTTTAAAAATAAATTTAAAAGAGGAGTCAAAAAATTTTAAAAAACCCTAAGGGCATAGTCTTTCTTGACAGAGACGGCACTATAAACGAAAGAATTATAGACGGATACGTTACAAGAGTTAGCTTATTTAAATTTATCAAATATTCGAAAAAGGCAATAAAATTGCTTAATGATGAATCCTTTATAACAGTCTTGATCACAAACCAAAGAGGCATAGCAAAGGGTTTAATGACAGAAGAAGACCTCCAAAAGATCCACAACTTTATGCAAAATTCACTTCAAAAATCTAAAGCTAAAATAGACAAGATATTCTATTGTCCGCACGACATTATAGAAAACTGTGAATGCAGAAAACCAAAAACTGGCATGATAGTAAAAGCGCTTTTTGAATTAGAAAAGGAGGGAGTTAACATTAATGTACCAAAATACTTCATAGGAGATACTGAAAGTGACATGCAAACAGCAAAAAATGCTAAAATAATAGGACTAAAAATTGGAAAAGAAGGCAGCGAGTTTAAAAATCTATATCAAGCAGTAAAATACCTCTTAAAAATTTCCATTTCAAATTAAAAACCTAATTCTTGAATACAGCTTCAACTATGAAAGAATTCTCTATCAAGAAATTCTCTATCTCTTTAAGACTTTCATCTATGTCTAAGACACCTGTTCTAATTCTAATGTCAGGGTTAAGAGGCACTTCATATACGTCATCTATTCCAGTAAAATTTTTTATTTCTCCCATTCTTGCCCTCTTGTACATGCCTTTTACATCTCTTTTTTCACAGACCTCAAGAGGTGCATCAAGAAAAACTTCTACAAAGTTTGTCCTCACAATCTCCCTAGCTTTGAACCTTGCTTCATAATAGGGCGCAACCATCGAAATAATGCAAGATGAACCTTTGTCCATAAGATCCCTTGCTATTTTTGCCACTCTGATTATGTTTTCTATCCTTGAAAATCTTGAAAAATCTAAATCCCTTGAGATAGATTCTCTAACCTTATCCCCATCAAATAACTCAACGTTTAGACCTCTCTGAACAAGGCTCTCGTACAGCCTTTTGCCAAGAGTAGTCTTGCCGGAACAAGGGAGTCCAGTCATTAACAAACAAAAGGTCCTTTGCAATTTTAATATCTCCTAACTTTATTTTTATTTTTGATCAAGCAGTTCATCAATAATATCATCTTCTTTAGTATAGGGCGCTTCATCAAAGGACTTTACAAAATCATCTTTTAAAAGCCTTCGCCTATACGCCAAAAATGTTAGATAGCTCTCAGCAAGTTCCATATCAGACTCTTCAAGGTTATCAATAAGCTTTTTTAGCTTTAGTTTTTTATTCTTAATCTTTTATCACCTCTCTTTTTTTAAAGGTTATCACACTTTGGAGATATTTTAAAGAAAATATAGAATTTATATTTACTTTTTTCTTAGAAATCTTTCCAATTCGTTTTTATCAGACTCAAAAAATCTGGACAAATACTTTAAAGACCTTCTGATTAAGGGATTTCTTGGATATACAGCATGAAGCGTAAAATTAAAATCAGCTCCCAGATAAGCCTTTACTTCTGGATTGGTCCAGCCTATTATAAACTTTTTGAACTTGTTATTAATACAATACTCCAAGTTATCAAACCAGCTGATAAAATAAACGCTAAAGTCCAGCGCTTCAGGATACTTGAACCCTGCATACTTGTCTATTAGGTAATCCTTACCCTGAAAGCATATCTTGTATCCAATAAGCTCATTGGTATCTTTTATATAGTACGAAAATATTTTTGCACCAAGAGTTTTACTCTTTAACAACTCACTAAAAAAGTCAAGGGTTAATTTGTCAAAATGAACATAACTTTTGTTGTAAACGCTCTCGTACATCGAATAATACTCTACTACCCTCTTATTATCAAAATTCCCAGAATCCTCAATTTCAAGCCTTAGTTGAGACCTTTTCTTTAACTTTCTCCTAAAGTCATACCTTCTCTTCTGGGAAAATTTCATCAAATATTCGTCAATACTAGTAAAATCAATAAACCTATATGCAAGAGCCTGACCTGTAAGTATTACAAAACCTCTTTTCTCAAGAAGCTTTACCAGATTGTCAGAGTAGGCATTCTCTTCCTCTGAAAGGAGTGGCGAGTTCTTTGGAATGTCCTTTACAATAAGGTATTCAGTATTCCAACCATCAAATATAGAATCAATAAATTGATTCTTATCTAACTCTGGCAAAACAAGATATTCAGATACAGTAGTACCTACAAAAGTCGCAGGTGGCTTAAAAAAACCCTTTAATATTGGAAGATTTTCAAAAGCTCTTAATCTTTTAGCAAGAAAATCCTCAGCTGTAGTTAAAATATCAAAAAGAGTCTCAAACAATATAATTCCTTTCTCATTTTTTCTCGCCTTAAAATCATATGGAGGAAACTTTACAAAAAGATCAATGAGTTCAGATGGCTCAAGTTGATTTAACATATTACTTATCTACAATCACATCCCGTGTTCCAGAATTTCCCTTCGGAGCTGATACTATACCCTTTTTCTCAAGCTGTTCCATTATTCTGGCAGCTCTTGAAAATCCAATCTTTAGTCTGGTTTGGAGATAAGTAGTAGAAGCCCTTCTGGTAGATATCACAATCTCTTTTGCCTCATCAAACAAATCGTCAAGTTCAAGATCGACCTCTTCATGATTTTCTTCTATTTCCAAAGGATTTTTGTGTATAGAAGGGTACCTTCTCCAATGATCCACCAGAGCCTTTATTTCTTCATCGTCTACCAGACAGCCCTGGACTCTTATAGGCTTTAGAACTCCTTGTGGATAATAAAGCATGTCACCTCTGCCCAACAATTTTTCGGCTCCACCAAAATCTAGAATTGTCCTCGAATCTACAGAACTTGAAACTGCAAAAGCAATTCTAGAAGGTATGTTTGCCTTAATTGTGCCAGTTATTACGTCAACAGATGGCCTTTGTGTGGCGAGTATAAGGTAAATTCCAGTAGCCCTTGCCATCTGTGCTAAACGAAACACTACTTCTTCCACTTCTTGAGAAGCAAGCTTCATAAGGTCGGCAAATTCGTCAATTATTATGATAATATATGGCAACTTCTCTTCAGGAAATCTTTCGTTAAACGTCTGAAGGTTTCTAACGCCTCTTTTTGCAAACAGATCATATCTCTTTTCCATCTCGTTTAAAGCATATACTTTAAGAAGCTTGGCCGCATCCTTTGCATTTACTATTATAGGAGTTCTAAGATGAGGTATTCCTTCATATAAAGAAAGCTCTACTCTCTTTGGATCTATCAGAAGAAGTTCGAGATCTCTGGGCGTATTTCTTGCAAGCAAGCTCATTAATATTGAATTCACACAAACTGATTTGCCCGCACCTGTTGCACCTGCAATAAGAGTATGAGAAAGCTCAAATATATCCGCAACAACGCTATTTCCAAGAACATCTTTGCCAAGTGCTACCAAGAGCTTTGATGGATTGTCTCTCACGCTTTTGTCTGTCAAAATTTCAGACAACCTTACAGAAGTCCTCTTGCTTTTAGGAATCTCTATTCCAAGAGTGCCCCTACCTGGAATTGGACCGTCAATTCTAACAGAGCTTGTAGCCAAACCTAATGCAACCTCATCAGCAAGGGATATTACCTTTTGAAGTTTTGTGCCAGGAGGAAGAGAAATCTCGTAAAAGAGAAGAGTTGGACCTTCATAAAAGCTTGTTACTTTAATCTCTATGCCAAAATCAAAAAAAACTTTTATTAATTTCTCTTTCACTTTTGAGTGATCAAGACTTGATTTGGTTAAAACAGGGGGTTTAAATAGAGATAAATCTGGCAAATCATAAGTCTCCTTGGTAATTTCAAAAACCTTTTTGCTATTTTTCTCTTGTTGAGAACTTAAATCATAATATTTTTTTTCTGTTCTTAACGATCTCAACGACCGATTTTTAATCTCAGTTTGAGGGACAGTATCCATTTTTGTTTCAAGAATCTCTTTGTTTAAATCTTTTTTTTTATCTATTTGATAATTTTTTTTTAAAAAACTTGGCAAAGATGGCTTTAAAGTAGGCCATCTTTTGTTATAGTAGTAAAGCTTTAGCAGAATGAAAAAGAACAAAAAGAGCACTAAAAAGGTTGTAGCTCCTTGTAGCCCAAAAAAGAATTTTAAAAATGGAACAAACTTATAAGAGATTTTTGGGATTGGAGTTGTATTTGTAGGCCACAAGGTAAATGGTATTTCATACAGACCTAATAAAAAAACAACACATAAGGATATTAGTGCAGAAAGGCTAATCTCAGAAAAAAAGGTCTTTATACTTCGGCTAAGCTTTAAATCAACTAAAAATAGCGTCAGAAATAGAAGAAAGGCAATGCCAAATTGACCTGACAAATTTTTAAGATATTTTCCAAACTGACCGCTATCGGGTAATAAGCCAAAAATAATGACAATAATGTATAAAAAGAGTACAGATATCTGAAAATATCTAACATTAAACTTAATAGTCTTGCTCATCCACCGCCTCTGAATATTTTATAAAAAAATCACTACACTCTTTAAACACCATATCCCTTTCGTTGTCAAGTGTTACCATGTGATATGAATCGTGCAATTCGACAAACTTTTTGTCTTTCGATGACAACTTATTATACAAGTCTTTAGCGTTCTTTATATTACAAAGATCGTCTTGAGTGGAGTGAATAACAAGAGTTGGGGTTTTAATCTCTTTTAGATAAAGCTTTACACTTTTTGAAAATCTTAAAAGTTCTCTAATTGCAATTGCGCTGTAACTCTCATATACGCCTGATGATTTATTTTGCATAATCCTTAAGACCTGGCGCCTAACAGATTCATTTTTTATTCCGTATGGCTCAGATTCTTTGTAAGAATAAAGCCAAATAAAGGGAGGAATGAAAGCAAGGGGAAGCAAAAATTTGTACCATGGGATATTCCATCCATCTATAGCAAGGGTAGGAGAGAGCAAGGCCTGTGCCCTAACTGGAAATCTTCTACTAATTTCAAGACAAAGTAGCGCTCCAAGACATATTCCGCTTATAAACACTTCATTGTACTTTTTTGATATCATTTTGTACTTATCTTGCGCAAAATAAGACCAATCCTGCCATACCACGCGATCGAGTGCAGAAGGTTTAGCACAATGACCGGGCAAACATGGGACAAATACATCAAACTTTAAAGAGAAAAGATACTTTGCAAACCTTGAAAGTTCAAATGGCGTCCCTGTTAAGCCATGAAACAAAATTACAGCTCTTTTATTCCCAGATTTTAATTCTATATCTTTAATCAATTTTTTAAACCGATACTTTAGAAAAAAGCTTATTTAAAAGTTCTATGGCAAGATTAATTTCTTCATCGGTAATATACAATGAAGGTGCTAGCGTAAAAACATTTTTGTAATATCCTCCAACATCCAATATAAGACCGTATTTTTTGCCCTTAATCTCTATTTCACCCTTCAAGCCTTCTTCAAGAATTGTATCCGTAAGTGCTTTATTTGGCGTGAAGGAATCCTCTTCGCAGATTTCTATTCTCAGTGCAAGACCAAGCCCCTCTACATGTCCTATTGTTTTATATTTCTTTTTTAAATACTCTAATCCATCAAGAAAGAGCCTACCCTTCCTATTTACCTCCTTTTCAAAATTTTCTTCCTTTATAAGATTCATAACTTCGAGCCCAGCCCTTGCTCCCAATATATTTGAAGCAAAAGTAGAGTGAGTAGAACCTGGCGGAAAGGCTTCAGGACTAATAAGCTCTTCTCTTGCCCATAGTCCAGAAAGAGGGTTCATCCCGTTTGTTAAGGATTTTCCAAAAGTTATTATATCAGGAGAGATTCCAAAATGCTCTGCAGCCCACATCTTGCCTGTTCTATAAAATCCCATTTGTATTTCGTCGTCAACTAATAATATCTTTCTCTCTCTCAAAATTTTGGAGAGCCTTTCAAAGTAGCCTTTTGGAGGTATAACGTATCCACCTGTCCCCTGGATCGGTTCAATGAAGAAAGCTGCATACTCGCACTCTGAAACCTTTGGGTCCCAGACACTATTGTATTCGGTTTCAAAAAGCCTTTCAAACATCTTAAGGCAATAAAAATCGCAGTTATCTAGAGTCTTCTTATAAAAACATCTAAAGCAGTAGGGATAAGGATGAAAATAGGCTCTATCAGAAAAGTGTCCAAACCTTCTTCTGTATCTATAACTAGAAGTAATAGCAGAAGCTCCCAGAGTTCTTCCATGATAACCGCCCATAAAGGCAAACATCAAGCTTTTACCAGTATAATTTCTCACAAGTTTAAGCGCATCTTCAATGGCCTGGGACCCTCCAACATTGAAGTGAACCCTCCCTTTCTTATTAAACCTTTTTTGCACAGCCAAAGATAACTCTTTTGCCAGAAGAATTTTTGGTTCACTAAGATATTGAGAAGTAAGTTGTGGAAGAGTATTCATCTGGTCTATCAAGGCATCATTAATCTTTTTGTTCTTATATCCAAAATTGCACGCACTATACCACATTTGAAGATCCAAAAAAGGGGTATTTGAAGAATCAAACATAAACGAACCCTCAGCGCTGCGAAATATTTTAGGTTCTTTTACGTAATGAACTGTATCCCCAAAGGAACAAAAATCCCTTTCTAATCTATAAAGTTCCTGATCTGTCATCAATTTTCCTCCTAAAAATTAATTGCCTAAAGCAAATTCAAAATAGACTTAAAATTTTTATAATTCTTGTAAAAAAACTTATTATCTAATATATGATAAGAAATTAAGTCCTTAATCTCTGAAAAGCTATCAAAATTATAAAAATTATAACCCTTTTCAAAAGAAAATCTAGTAAGTTCATTCTTTGAAAATATAAAATCAGCCAACTTTACAGGACAAAAATCAGATCTGCCATTGCCTATATAATATATAAATTGTTCATTCGAATATTTCTCGATAATTTTGCACTTACACATTCCAGACGAAACCTGACACAAATTGTCCCTGTAAGGAAAATCTATACTCAATCTCCCTTGTTTATAGGTTAAAGAGTTTGAAAAAAATCTTATATCTAACTCTAACCTTTTAAATATATATTCAATAAACAAATCAAATCCATCACTCAAAACAATTAGATCGATATCTTTATCTCTTATAAAATAATAAAAATCTACAAAGCTGTTATCTATTTCTACAAGATCAAGGAAATTGTATATCTCTTCCAAAGTAATATGTTCTACACAATCAATTTGTCTTTTGAGACATTCATCTGAACCAATAGCGCCTTTTTGCCAGAGAAGTTCTATTTTTTCCCACTCTGGCAACGCAAATTCCCTCAGGAATTCGTCTACAGTGTCCTTTTTAGTTATTGTTCCGTCAAAATCACAAAATATAATCTTTTTCATATTATTAGCTTATGTAAAATTGATTAAAATATAATTAAAAAACAATATCTTAGTTGTATAATTAGAATTTTAAACAAATTTAGCATTTTTTATACCTCGCTTTATTATGTTTTTATTGTAATACTTGACAGGCCACTGCAAACAATTATTTCGTTAAAGGACACTTATTATTTTTGTCTAAATTTTTTTTCAACATACACATTTCGTTATATCTCTTGCAATTTTTATTACAATCAGAACCATTTTCTACACATGCATCTAATCTAAAAACTATATCAAGATTTTCGAATCTCCTTTTCAGACAGGACACCAATTTCTCCGCGCACTTGTTTGCTTGATAAAGCGTAAAACATGCAGGGAAAACTAAGTGTAGATCAAGATATACTCCATTTCCAGACTTTCTCGTTCTTATTGCATGAACTGATAGTAATCCCGGTATATTCGTACACTGAGATTTTAAGTACGATTCTACCTCTACAACTCTTGTTTCCATTATTGAGGATATCGATCTAAAGCCCAGTGACAATGAAGTTTTAAGTATCCACAGAGCAATTAAAATAGACATGAAAGCGTCCAAAAAATGCAAAGAAAAAACTTCTTCTACCAAGAGGCCTATTAAAACTGCAAAACCAACGAATACATCTGCCATTAGATGAATAGAATCAGCTCTTAAAACGTTTGAATCAAAAATTTTTGCACCATATTTTTCAAACAAGGATCCTAATAAAACTAAAATAAGAGTAAAAGCATAAAAAGCCATTGAAATGGGATCCATCTTAAATGTTGGCTTATTAATTCGTGTAATTGCTTCAAAAAGAATAAAACCAGCAAGAGTCAGGAGAACAAGAGCCTCTAATAATACAAAAAGATCCTCTATTCTTCCATGACCATAGGGATGAGTCCTATCGGCAGGCTTTCTCGCCCCAATGCAAGCAATTGCTGCTACAAAACTTAAAACAACATCAGTAAGTGCATGAAATCCTTCCGCAGTGATAGCAAGAGATGAAGTTAAATAACCTGCATATACTCTAATTAAAGCGCTAACAAAGGTTAAAAATGCTGCTATATATGCAAAGTGTTCTTCTTTTTTTAATTTTAAAAGCAAAAAGCACTTGTCCTTCTCTATTTGGATTTTTCTTTCATCTTTTTTCTGAAATTCGTCCAATCTACTACTAGAGCCGTAGCGTTAAATATTGAAGAATAAGTTCCGCTAATAATGCCTATCAACAAGGCTACTATAAACCACTTTATGACAGGGCTACCAAATATAAGTAGAGACAGTAAAACCAGCACAACAGTAAACGAGGTATTAATTGACCTTGAAATTGTTTGTAGCGTGCTAAAGTTGGCAATTTCCTCAAAACTGTGCTTTTTTATAAATTTCATATTTTCCCTTATCCTGTCAAAAATAATTATTGAGTCATGCATAGAATAACCTATAGTGCTCAAAACGGCCGTAACAAACAAGGAATCAACTTCAGCATGGAAAAGAACGCCAAAGATTGAAAAAAGCCCAGTTATGACTAGTACGTCATGCAATAGGGCTATTACACCACATATAGCAAAAACAGGTTTATACCTAAAAGACAAATACACTATTATTAGAAATGCTGCTACAAACACCAAGATAATTGCCTGTCTAACAAGCTCAGCAGAAACTGTAGGCCCTATCATATCAATTTTGTCAAAACTAATCTTTCCTAACTTTGATTCAAGGCTTGAAACAAGAGCCTTTTGCTCCTCAATGCTTAAAGGTTTTGTCCTGATTATAAAAGAATTACCAGATTGTTGGATCATTGTGTCTTTAAGGTTGTTTGATTCTAATACAGATCTTAGAATACTTATGCTAACTGGATTTTCTGGTCTCATCTGTATCATAGTTCCGCCAGTAAAGTCAATTGATGGCTTGAGACCAAATAATATAAGAGAAACTACACCCGGTAAAATTATTAATAGAGACAAACCGTAAAACCACTTTCTAAGTCCAATTATATTCATTATTTCCTCCTCCTTTTAGCTCTTCTGTCCTTCCTGGAGGTCAAAACTTTTTCCTGTTTTTTCTCCTTTTCTCCAGAAGAAAAAACTTCAGCAGAGCCCCTTTCTCCTTCATCCTCTTTAACTTCTTGTACTAAAGAACTAGACATTTTCGCTTTTGACTTTGAAACTTCAGAAGAGAATACGCCAGGTTCATCAGGAACTTCATCAGTAATTGAAGCGTTAATACCAACTCTTGCACCGTAAAAGCCTAACTTTTTGAAAAACTCAATGTGAACCACAAGATCCATCAAAGCCCTAGATATTATAACAGCAGTAAAGAAGCTTACAATTACACCAATAGCAAGAGTAACAGCAAAACCCTTTATTATACTAGATCCCCACGTAAACAAAACTGCTGTAGTAATGAGCGTGCTGGCATTGGAATCAATAATGGCAGGCAAGGCCCTTTTAAAGCCTAAATCCATTGCCGAGATCAAGGGAATGCCCTTTCTGAGCTCTTCCTTTAGTCTCTCAAATATCAATATATTTGCATCTACTGCCATACCAATAGACAATATAAAACCTGCAATACCGGGTAAGGTCAAGGTAACCGGTATAAACTTGAATATAGCAAGCACAATAACCCCATACAAAACTAGTGCAAGATCGGCAATTAAACCAGGCAGTCTATAGTACAAAACCATAAATATGGCAACAAGTAAAAGCCCTATAAAGCCAGCCTTCCAGCCAGAATCAACTGCGTCTTTCCCGATAGTAGGGCCTACCACCCTTTGTTCAACCAGCTTCACAGGAACAGGCAAGGCACCAGCCTTTATTTGAATCGCAAGTTCCTTTGCACTTTGAAGGGTGAAGTTGCCCGATATCTGAGCCTTTCCACCTGTTATAGCTTCTTTTACTATTGGAGCGGATATTTCCTTATTGTCAAGAAAGATTGCTAGAGGTTTATCAATATTGTTTGCTGTAACTTCAGCAAACTTTTTTGCGCCTTCAGAATTAAACGTTATATCTACCACAGGTCTATTATTTGAGTCATACCCAACTTTTGCATCTTGCAGATCAGCTCCTGTCAAGACCGTCTTCCACCCTGTAATTTGACCTGTTGCCGTATCATAAATTGGTTCCTTAAACTCAAGAAAAGCAGTCTTTCCTATAACGTTCAAAGCATTTTGATAATCCTTGATACCAGGCAACTGAACTAGAACAGAGTTGTTTCCTTTTAGCTGTATAAGAGGTTCTGAGACACCAAGTCCGTTCACCCTATTTTCAATAACCGCCTTGACTCCTTGCATCACTTCTTTGTTTACAGTGATGTTTTTTGTATTCTGAGCCTCAAGGACCACTTCCATTCCGCCCTGCAAATCTAGGCCTTCCTTGAGAGGCATTAGATAATTTATAGCAATTGCAACCGCAAGCACTATAAATATGATGCCCCACCTCAATCCTTTAAATTTCAAATCCTTCCAACTCCTTTCAAACTAATTTTCACGATCAAAAAGTCACTTCAGGAATTCAAGGCCCTCACAGTCTTGTATAAGACAGTCAAATTATGAATACTAAGCAAAGTTTTGCCAAGTAATTCCCCACATACAAATAAATGCCTTAGATATGCTCTTGAGAAATTCCTACAGGTATAACAATCACAATCCTCATCTAAAGGTGATTCGTCCTCTTTAAATCTCTTATTAGATATGTTTATCCTCCCTTTATTATACAAAATAGCGCTGCCATGCCTTGCAATTCTGGTAGGAAAAACTGAATCAAACATGTCAACGCCCATTTTTATATATTCTAATATGTCCGATCCAACGCCCATTAAATATCTTGGCTTATCCGGGGGAATCACTTCAAGCGTAGCAAGAAGGACCTCCTTGGTTAGAGATGGTTCTTCGCCAACTGAAAGACCTCCAATAGCAAGGCCGTCTACACCAAGGGATAACAAAGCATGGACACATTCTTGCCTTAGTTTAAAGTTCATACCACCCTGTACTACACCAAAAAAGAGCTGCCCGGGATTTTTCTCTACTTTAATAGAACTCTGGGCAAACTTTAGTGTCCTTATTAGAGATTCTTCTTCTCTTTTTGCACTGCAAGGATATTCTGGACATTCGTCTAAAAATATTGCAATATCAGAATTTAGCTTTTTTTGGATTTCTAAGACCTTTTCGGGAGTAAGAAAGATCTCTTTGCCATCCAAAACCGATCTAAATACTACACCCTCATCAGTAACCTTTCTATAATTTGAAAGGCTAAAAACCTGATAACCACCAGAATCTGTAAGTATTAGGCCGTCCCAATTCATAAATCTGTGAAGCCCCCCTAGTTTACTTATAACCTCTTCACCAGGCCTTTCGTGAAGGTGATATGTATTAGCAAGTATCATTTCAAAACCAATCTCTTTAAGCTGAGAGGGGCTAACTCCTCTTACCGTTCCCCTTGTAGCAACTGGCATAAATAAAGGAGTTTTAGCGACCTTTCCTCTTATGTTGAATTGGCCTTGCCTTATACCTTTATTAGAAATAAGTTGAAAAAAAGAACTACAATTCTTACTTTGAGAACTAAATTTTTCCATATTTTCTTGAACAAAATTTTCTCTAATCATTATCAAGAAGTTCTCCCTCAAAAGCGGCTTCTTCTGGGTAAAAGACTCTTTCAATAGACCTTGCTCTACCACTTTCGTCTATATCAATAGAAACGGCTTGAAGTTGAGGATTTTCAACCTCAACCTCAAACTTTTTTGGTATATAAGTTAAAAATTTTTGTATTATAGGGTCTTTCTTAAAGCCTATTACCCCAGCAGTTGAACCCGTCATGCCAACATCTGTAAGGTAAGCAGTTTTGTTTGGAAGGATCTTTAGATCTGCTGTAGGCACGTGGGTATGTGTCCCAATAACAGCGCTAGCCCTTCCATCTAAATAATGTCCTAAAGCAACCTTTTCAGAGGTAGCTTCAGCATGAAAATCAACAACAATGATGTTCGTTTCTTTCTTAATCTCTGAATACAAGAGATCAAAAGTTCTAAAAGGACAGTCAACCGGCTGCATAAATATTCTTCCAAGAAGGTTCACCACAGCCACCTTTCCTGCCCTCGAATTAAAAATGCCGTAACCAGAACCCACTACGTTTGGTGGCAAATTGGCAGGTCTTATCACTTTGTTGTGCAATAAAACCTGCTCGCCTTCTTTTTTGTCAAATGTATGGTTACCCATTGTAAGACAGTCAATATCTAACTGAAGCAATTCATCCAATACCTTATTCGTAATACCAAAACCACCAGCGGCATTCTCTGCATTTGCAATTATAAAGTCATACGTCGATCTAAGATCAAGGTATTTAAAAGCATCTTTGAGTATCTGCCTTCCAGCCCTACCTACAATATCACCAATAAAGAATATCTTCATTTAGCATATTCAACCGATCTGATTTCTCTTACCACACAAACCTTAATTTCTCCAGGATAATCTAATGACTCTTCTATCCGTTTTGCTATATCCCTTGCAAGCTTTTGAGTCATAATATCATCAATTTGATCTGGTTTTACTATAACTCTTATCTCTCTACCGGCTTGTATAGCAAAACACTTATCTATTCCTTCAAATGAGAGTGCAATCTTTTCAAGATTCTCTAATCTTTTAATATAGGTCTCAAGAGACTCTCTTCTCGCACCTGGTCTTGAAGCTGAAACAGCATCGGCAGCCTGAACAAGAATAGCCTCAAGGCTCATTGGTTCCACTTCACCGTGATGTGCTGCAATCATATTTACTACTACAGGACTTTCTTTATATCTTTTTGCAAGGTCTGCGCCAATAAGGGCATGAGATCCTTCCATTTCAAAATCTACTGCCTTACCAATATCGTGAAGCAACCCACCTCTTTTTGCTAAAGCTGCATCAAGTCCAAGCTCAGATGCCATTATCCCAGCAAGATGAGCGACTTCTATAGAGTGCTGATATATGTTTTGACCATAACTGGTTCTAAACTTCAGTCTTCCTATAAGCCTTACTATTTCAGGATGAAAGTTCGCTATGCCCATCTCAAGACAAACAGCCTCACCGTATTCTTTTATCTCCTGTTCCAGTTCTTTTCTTGACTTTTCAACAGTCTCCTCAATTCTGCCAGGATGTATTCTACCGTCTAATATTAGTTTCTCTAGAGATCTTCTTGCAATCTCCCTCCTGATAGGATCGAAGCTAGAAATTGTAACTGCTTCAGGCGTATCGTCAATTATCAGTTCTACCCCTGTTTCAGCCTCAAAAGAGCGTATGTTTCTGCCCTCTCTTCCTATAATTCTGCCTTTCATATCGTCGTTTGGCAGCGTTATCACAGATACAGTCGACTCCATAGTGTGATCAACAGCACATCTCTGAATAGCAAGAGATAGTATCTCTCTTGACTTTTTTTCAGATTCCTCTTTGATTTTCATCTGGGCTTCCCTAACCTTGTTTGCTATCTCTACATCAAGCTCCTTTTCTACTTCAGCAAGTAAAATATTTCGTGCTTCTTCAGAAGTAAGTCCTGATATTCTTTCAATTTCAATCATCTTTTCTTGTATGAGGCTCTCAAGCTTTGCCTTCAGTTCATCTATCTGAAGTTTTTTTTGATTTATTTGCTCCTCTTTCTTTTCAAGGTTTTCAAGCTTTCTCTCAAGATTTTCCTCTTTTCGCAAAAGCCTTTGTTCAAGCCTATTTATTTCAATTCTTCTTTCCTTTATCTCTCTTTCCGCCTCAGACTTTAACCTTATAGCCTCGTCTTTCGCCTCAAGGAGTATTTCCCTCTTTTTGTTTTCAGCTTCCTTAATGTTATTTTGAAGAACTTCTTTAGCTTCCTTGCTAAGCTTTTCTGCTTCTAACCTTAATTCCTTAGTCTTCTTATATAAATAAAATATAACAGTAACGCCAATTATTATAAGTATCAGTAAAATAATCGTTAAAAGACCATGTTCCATTTAAGGTATCACCCCTTTCACTTTATCATCAAAGAATTTTGATAGATATTAGCCGCTAATTTTTTTCATCTGTCGCTGCTTTTGTATCAGGCTCAAAATAGGTTCTGACAGCAAGCATAAGCTCATTTCTCAGATCTGCATTTTCATCCAACAATGCTCTTGAAGCGTCCTTGCCTTGCCCGAGTCTTAGATCCTTAAAGTAGTAAAAGCTACCAGATCTAGTTATAAATCCAAGATTAAGCGCCGTCTCAAACAGATCGGTCGTTTTGTCTATACCTTGACCGTAGATTAATATCAGCTCTGTTTCCTTAAAAGGAGGGGCAAGTTTGTTCTTTACGATCTTTATTTTCATCTTAGCGCCAATAATTTCGCCTACCGAACTCTTTATGGCTTCTCCTCTTCTAACTTCTATTCTCATAGAGGCATAAAACTTTAGAGCCCTTCCGCCAGGCGTAACCTCTATTGGACCAGAAGTATATCCTGTGCTAACTTTTTCTCTTAGTTGATTTATAAAGACGCACGCAGTCTTTGATTTGTTAACCGTACCAGTTAACTTTCTCAAGGCCTGTGACATCAACCTCGCCTGCAAGGCAATTGTCACGTCTCCCATTTCTCCTTCAAGCTCAGACTTTGGTATAAGAGCTGCAACCGAATCTATCACAACAATGGCAATGGCATTGCTTCTTACAAGCGTGTCCGCTATTTCTAGGGCTTCTTCTCCCGTAGTAGGCTGTGATATAAGAAGATTTTTAAGATTTACGCCAATTCTTTCAGCGTAATAAACGTCCAAAGCGTGTTCAGCGTCTATAAATGCTGCTACTCCACCAGCTTTTTGAGCTTCCGCTATAGCGTGCAAAGCTACTGTAGTCTTACCAGAACCTTCAGGACCATAAATTTCTATAATTCTTCCTCTAGGAAGTCCGCCAATTCCAGAAATAATATCAATAGCCATAGAACCAGAACTAATAACATCTACTTTTGGTGGCTCAGCCTCACCAAGTCTCATTATTGAGCCTTTACCAAATCGACGCTCTATTTGAGATATTGCAGAATCAATGCTTCTTTCCTGATCTGTCTTATCTGACATCTTTTAATTTCCTCCTAAATAATTTTTACCTAAAAGCCACTTAACTAAAACTCCTGTTTATTGGCTGACAGTTTTAAATTCTCTTTTCCCAATCATATTACAGATGTCCGAACAGGCAAGCTCTGCCTCTTCTAAACTCTTAGACTCTACCATAACCCTTACAAGAGGTTCAGTCCCAGAAGGTCTCACTACTATCCTGCCATCAAAGTTCTTCTGGAATTCCTCTATTTCCTCGACTACTTCTTGACTAAGCGAAGAAATTCTTGACTCTAATCTTATACTCTTCATAATTTGATAATACTTTTTAAAAAGATTGAGTTTTTTAAGTCCAAGCTCATGAACACCTCTTAATAGGTATATCGCAGCCAACATTCCATCGCCACATAACTCACCATCTATAATTACATGTCCACTGGTCTCTGCTCCGAGAAGCGCACCCTTTTCTTTCATCATGCTGTGTACATTTTTGTCCCCTACTTTAGATCGGTAGAAAAGAATATTTTCTTTTTTCAAAAATTCTTCAAGCCCTCTATTCGTCATAACAGTTCCCACTACAGAAAATTTTCTCTTACCCATTACTACCTTTAGCCACAAAGAAAGCACTGCAAGAAAATCATCGCCGTCAACTACTATTCCCCTATCATCACAGGCTATAACCCTGTCGCCATCACCATCAAAAGCAAATCCAATTGTCGAAGTCTTGTTTAAACCTCTTACGAGATCGCAAATAACATCAGGATGAGTGCTCCCACAATTAAGGTTTATATTGTATCCATCAGGATAACAGCCTGCAGTATACAAAAAATCTGGGTGAAGGTGGTTGAAAATCCCAGGTGCAAAGCGAACGGTAGAACCATTGGCACAATCTAAAACAATGCCCTTTACAATAATACCTCTTGACCTCTCCTTTAAATAATTAAGATAGACTTCAGCAAACTTGCCCTCTTCATAAATTCTTGCTGGAGGCTCTTCTTTAAAATCGCTATTCATAAAACCTTCAACATAAGACTCTTCCTCAGGACTAAGTTTGAGACCACCTTTGGAAAAGAGCTTTATGCCATTATCAGATGCTAAGTTGTGAGATGCCGTTATCATTATGCCTGCGCACTCTCTATAGGAACATAAATATTGAAGTCCTGGAGTAGTTATTATACCCAATTTTATTACCTCAACTCCTTGAGAACTAAGCCCTGCAGAAATAGCTGACTCAATCATATCTGAAGAAAACCTAGTATCTTTTCCGAGCAGAACTGGTAAGCCAGGCAAGTTTTTTCTTAAATAATATCCAAACGCCCTACTAACATCAAAACAAAGCTTAGCGTTCAAATCTGAGCCAATTTTTCCTCTTATACCATCCGTACCAAAAAGAGCCAAATCAAATCCTCCTAAAAATTTTCATAAACTTCCAAAGCTATAACCTTTTGATTTCATAATAGGCAAAACTACTTCAAGAGCTTGAATAGTCTTTAAAAGACCCTGATGCCCAAGGAAAACGTTTCCATCCTTAAGTCCAGAAAGATAAGAGTTTGCAATCTGTTCTCTGCTGGTTTCTTTTATATAATCTGCCGTGTTTACATTCCACCAGGCTACTTTTAACCCTAAATCTTTCACGAGTTCTTCCTTCTGGCTGTCAAGGTCCCCACCGGGTGGCCTAAACCATTTGATTTTGGACAAATCTAAGTCTGCAGCCTTAAAGGTAGCGGTTTCAAGAGTAATTTCATCCTTTGCCATAGCATTATCTAATTTGTTGAAGTTGTAGTGATCTTCTGAGTGGTATCCAATTTCAATGCCCCAATCCTGCAAGATCTTTCCTATATAAGGCCTTACTTCAAGCATCTTGCCAACCAAGAAAAAAGTAGCATGGCCATAATGTCTTATCAAATCGGCAAGCAAAAGCGAATATAGGGGAAATGGACCATCGTCAAACGTCAAATAAACCCTTTTCTCGCCCTGTTTTAAAGAAGCAGTTTCTTTTACCTTGCCAAACGGATCCTTGCCCTTGTAATAAGGCTTACCATTATTCCATGACCAAAAGTAACCGCAATCTTCAAGAGGCTCATTGTCCTTAAATGCACTTTTAGTGGAAAGTGCAGTAAATAATTCACCGTAGCCGTATTTATGCGGAGCAGGCCTCTCTATGAAGCTTATCTCTACAAAATCAAGGCCTGAAATTGAAAACAAAGATGAAAATATATTTTTTGCTTGTAACTCAAACGATTTATCGCTTTGAGGGTTTACCTTCAGCGCAACCCATGCTCCAGTCACAAAACCATCAGATGCAGACTTAATATCAAGAACATCGCCAGTTAGTTTTGACCTTATTTGATCCGTAATGTTATCGGTATTTAGTTTGTCAACTTGGGCAAAGGATACGTGTTCAACTCTATGTGAAAAATGCCATAATAAAGCGCCTGCGATAACAAGAATCAAAATAACAGGCACAATAAACTTTATATTTAAAAATCTCATATAAGCTCCTTTCTAATTCACTAATTACACTAATAAAAGTGCTCACAAAGTCTTCGCAAGACATATTAAGCATCTCAAAATTACATATCGAGAGAGACGATGTCATCGTAAGTTTCTCTTCTCACAAGAAGAGTATCCTTTCCGTCTTCCACCATCACCATGGCAGGACGACCAAATCTATTATAATTGCTTGCCATCGAATAATTGTATGCGCCAGTTGCAAAAACTATCAGTAAGTCTCCTGTACTAATTTCAGGCAACATTATTCTTTCAATGAGCATATCCCCAGATTCGCAAAATCTGCCAACTATCTTTACTTCCTGAAACGCTTCAGTCTTTTCGTCAAGTTCTGCGTGATATTTTGCCCTGTACAAAGCATATCTTGGATTATCTGCCATACCGCCATCAACTGCCACATATGGTAAAAATCCTTCGATCTTTTTAATCGAGCCAACCCTGTAAACGGTTATCCCCGAAGGTCCTGCTATAGATCTCCCTGGCTCTACGGTAAAGGATATATCTTTCATATTATATTTTTTCATATTTTTATTTATTTCAAAGGATATATCTTTAATAAACTCTTCAATAGAGAGAGGATGGTCCTCTTTCGTATATACTATCCCAAATCCTCCACCAAAATTTATATTTTCTAAACTAAAACCCTCATCACTTAATTTATTTGCAAAATCAAACATCACGTTAACTAACTCGATGTACGGATTTGAATCAAATATTTGAGAACCAATATGAGCATGAATTCCTTTAAAGCTTACACTATCAATTAGTGATAGTTCTTTTACAGCTTTTATGGCATCTTCTCCTATGGGAAAGCCAAACTTGGAGTCTATCTTGCCAGTTTTTATAAACTCATGAGTGTGAGCTTCTATTCCAGGAGAGACTCTAATCATACAGGGAATATAACTATATTTTTTAGACAACTCTCTAATCTTTTCTATTTCAGAAAAGCCATCAACCACTATGTAACCTACATTTGACCTTATTGCAAATTCTAATTCTTCAAAGGATTTGTTGTTCCCGTGAAAATATATTCTTTTTGTATCAAAACCTGCCTTAATTGCAGTGTATAACTCTCCTCCAGAAACCACGTCAAGCCACATATCAAGTTCCTTAAGCTTTTTTAAAAAGCCAGTAACACAAAGCGATTTCCCTGCAAAGGCTATTCTTGATTCAAAAGGAAGGTACTTTTTGAAACTTTCCTTAAAGCTCTCGACTCTCGACTTTACAGTCTGAGCGCACATTATATATAAAGGGGTTGAATACTTTTCTACCAGAACCTTTATGCTAATGCCACCAATATAGCAAAGTTTTTCTCTTCTCTCAAACGTTTGAGGGTAATACTTCAAACAGCGGCCTCCCCTCTTTCCTCAGTTCTTATTCTAATAACCTCATCCACTGAGCTTATAAATATCTTGCCGTCTCCAACCTCGCCTGTTCTTGCGGAATCTATAATGGTCTGAACTACGCCTTCTACCTCGTCTTCTGGAATTACTACTTCAATCTTTATCTTTGACAAAAGGTCAACTACGTATTCAGAACCCCTATATCTTTCAGTATGACCTCTCTGGCGTCCGTAGCCCTTTACCTCTGTGATCGTCATTCCCATCACGCCCATTTCAGTAAGAGCAGCCTTTACTTCATCAAGTTTATAGGGTCTAATAATTGCTTCTATTTTTTTCATTTTATGGCCCAGCCGGGCTCACCTCCTTTAAAATAATTAGAGATCTTAACATTCTACTATATTATATAGAATACTGTGAATAATCAAAAACGAAAAACAAAAGCTACTAACAGTTACAATAAATCTATTTAATTAATCGTTAAATAATCTTATTTCTTCTTTTGGCTTTTTAGTATTTTGTATTATGATATAATTGTGTGTTTAGTATCACTGAGTTTTCAAAATTTATAGGTTCTGCAGTCCAGACGCAGGGTAAAACTGAGCACATTAATTGTAGAATAAATGTAGAATATATAAAAGTAAGTTCAGAACATCAAAAAGGATCTTAACAAGGAAGACTAAATTGTTTAAATTATTTTTGGTAAAGCAGGAGAAGAAATTTAAAATAATATCGTATGTAGCCCAGAAGTAAAATGAAGGTTGTATTAGTTGAACCTGAAATTCCACAAAATACAGGTAACATAGGAAGACTCTGTGTAGCTACCGGAGTCTCGTTAATTATAGTAGGACCTACCGGCTTTATATTAAACGACAAAAAATTAAAAAGAGCTGGGATGGACTACTGGAAACATCTTGACTTCACATTTTATCCCACTTTCGAGGAGGCAAGAGCTGTTTTTGACCAAAATGATATCTTTCTTTTTAGCCCATCTGGCAAAAATATCTATACAAAAGGACGCTATTCTAAAGAAAGCATCTTAATATTCGGAAAGGAAAGCATGGGTCTTGATAAAAACATACTTCAAGAGTTTGAAGAAAAAACATACTTTATTCCAATGAAAAAGGAGGCAAGATCTTTAAATCTTGCTAATAGCGTAGCAATAGTTTTGTACGAAGCGCTAAGACAGATAGAAAATTGGTAATTAAGAAAGATACTTTTTAGGTATATATTTTATCCATTCATGATATTGGCTTTTTGCAAATCTAACGATATCAAGGAGATTTGACGGAATTTTTGGCTTTCTTGGGAGCCTAAGAAGTTTCATGTTGGCCTCTTCCGGAGTTCTATTGCCCTTTTTCAGGTTACAAGCCTGACAGGCAGCTACTACGTTTTCCCAGGAAAGCTCTCCTCCTCTGGATTTAGGAATTATATGATCAACCGTAAGGTTCGAGGATTTTTTGCCACAGTATTGGCATGTATTTTGATCCCTTGCAATTATATTTTTCCTCGTTAGTGCAACGTCTTTGTGTGGCAAAAAGATATTTCTATCAAGCCGTATTACACAGGGAAGCCTTAAGTCATCCCTCAAAAAATGACCATTATATTCAATTACCTCTGCCTTTTTCTTCCAAACAAGCAAAACTCCCTTTCTCCAGGAACTAACTCCTAGAGGATAAAACGAAGAGTTTAATACCAACACCTTTTCATCAGAAAGCCCCTTTTTTGTAAGGAAAACTGTTCACCCCTCAAAGTTATTTGAAAGTCTAATCTAACTCTAATACAGCTTTAATGATTATAGCACAGCACAATGTTAATATTAAGTTAACGGTTGAGTTGTTTTTTCGATCCTTGAGAAGACATAATAATATATAGAAAAAAAAGAGCCAACAAGATACGAAATAGATTTGAAGCAACTTTTATGGAATTCAAAGCTTTTACCCTATAGTCTTTAAACATGGATTAATTATATCAATTAAACACTAAATTTACATTAAAATTTTAACCCAGATAAGTTGAGATAAAATTTGCAAAGTTCTTTGTAGTTTAATGCTATTATAATATTAGATTAGTTGATCAAGAATTGACAAAGGTGTATAATATCTAGCAATTGAAATGTTTTTGCCAACTTTGACAACTAAATATAGTTTTGCTTCTCCCAAAGCTTTGAAAGGCTTTTTAAAGCCTTCAAAGAGCCTTTTACAGACGATCTCAATCTGCAAAAAAAGGAGGTGAAATCCCCCGAGTGCAAGAAGTGATTCTGTAAAGAGGCTAATATACGAAACAAAAAAAATTAAACTTTCCTAAAGGGGGAAATGCAAAGATGAGAAAATTTGCTATGTTTTTTGTAGTCGCATCTCTTCTCGTCGCCCTTGCAGTTCCCGCTATGGCAGGACCATTCTCTGATGTGCCAGCTAATTCTTGGGCATACAAAGCAGTGCAAGATTTAGCAGCAAAGGGATTGGTCATTGGTTATGGCGACGGAACATTTAGAGGCGACAGACTTGCCACCCGTTATGAGATGGCAATGGTAGTTGCAAGAATGCTTGATATGTATGAAAAAGGTCAAAATGCACAGGATCAAAAGATCCAGCTTAACGCTAACGACATCGCAACTCTTATGAAACTCGCTGAAGAGTTTAAGTCAGAACTCGCATCACTAAACGTTAGAGTTGCAGCGCTTGAGAAGAAGGCAGCTCTTGACACTGTGAATTTCACAGGAGATGCAAGATTTAGACTTGGCAGCGAAAAGAAAACATTTTATGCACTACCAAGTAGTTCAACACCTAATGTTGTGTCACCAGACTTAGGTACAGGGGACACCTTAGGCTCAACAGCAGGCGGCATAGTAGGCAATCTTTCTTATCCAAATGGTGGCGCTAACCTTTCAGCAGCACCAGCAGATGCAAAGAACGATACATTTATGCGTTATAGAATCAGACTAAACGTTGCAGCGCCAGTTGCTGACAACATCAGCTTCAACGCAAGACTTACAATGGAGAAGAATGCTGGCGTAAATAGTAACGGTTCTTCTAACAGTAGCCCATTGTATGCATCACTTACCGGTTACAACGACGACAACAACACTCTTTATGTAGAGAGATCTTACATCACATGGACTTTGAATCCATATCCTGTAACATTCGTCCTTGGTAGACTTCCTACTATGGATGCAGGAGCTTATTACAGCAACCTGTTTATGGACACAGGCACAGAAGGTGGCATGGTAGTATTTGATATGTCAAACTTCCTTCCATCCACATCAGTTTCAGCTGCATGGGTAAAGCTCTTTGATGCAGGCTCGGTTACTTCTCAACAAGAAGCAAATGGTTACAAGGACAAAGATGTATTTGTATTAAACCTCAAGACAAAGCTCTTCAACACCTTTGGCTTAGAGGCAGATTACGGCTATGTAGACAAGCTAACATATTTTGCTTCGGCCTATCAACCTATGAGTTCAACAACAGCATCAAATGGAGTTTATGGCAAGTATGATTGGTGGGCAATAATAGGTAACTGGAATATCTACAACGTAGATATGTGGGCAGGCTACAATGGCACATCTACCGATATGCCATCAGCTACTTCAAACGGTCCAAATCTTAGCGCCACAAGCACTGTAAACGGCGGAGCATTCAGAGTAGGAGCTACCATTCCTCTACCAGTCGGTGCACTTACAGGCGACTTTTGGTTTGGCAACAACAAGTGGTTTAACCCATTCATACTTAACACAATGGGCACCACAGAATACAAGGACTATTACAACGTATACTACACTCTTCCAGTCGCAAAGAATGCATCTCTTACTCTTAACTACGACTACTGGAAGGGCAAAAAGCCTTATAACACCGATGGTACTTATTACTACACCTTCAACCCAGATCAGATCGATAAGGATCAAAGATACTACATCCAGATGGACGTAAAGTTCTAAAAACTTTTTTAGCCCTCCCGAGAAATCGGGAGGGCTTTTTTTGTTTTTATTTAATAAAAATTAATTTAATTAAATTTTGGAACACCAATAATATTAAAGTATTATTGATATCTTTAAAAAATAATCGCTATAGAAAAATAAAAAAAATTATATATAAATTAATTTTTTGGATCTTATTAACTTTTAATCCTCCTAAAAAACCTCAAGCATTAAATAAAAATAAATTGTATTTAATACAAAATATTTTTGACAAAGTTGTATAAACATAATATTATTTGTCTGGTGTTAGTAGTAAAGGACTTTGATAACTAAATATTCACCACTATTTAATGCTTTGAATGGCATTAGCCTTCAAAGAGCCTTTTACAGATGATCTCAATCTGCAAAAAAAGGAGGTGAAATCCCCCGAGTGCAAGAAGTGATTCTGTAAAGAGGCTAATATACGAAACAAAAAAAATTAAACTTTCCTAAAGGGGGATTTTAAAAGTTGAGAAAATTAGCTTTCTTTTTTGTAGTCGCATCTCTAATCGCCTTTCTTGCAGTTCCCGCTATGGCAGGACCATTCTCTGATGTGCCAGCTAATTCTTGGGCATACAAAGCAGTGCAAGATTTAGCAGCAAAGGGATTGGTCATTGGTTATGGGGACTCAACATTTAGAGGCGAAAGAACAGCCACCCGTTATGAGATGGCAATGGTAGTTGCAAGAATGCTTGATATGTATGAAAAAGGTCAAAATGCACAGGATCAAAAGATCCAGCTTAACGCTAACGACATCGCAACTCTTATGAAACTCGCTGAAGAGTTTAAGTCAGAACTCGCCTCTCTAAACGTCAGAGTTGCAGCGCTTGAGAAGAAGGCAGCTCTTGACACTGTAAACTTCACAGGAGATGCACAGTTTAGACTAAATACTGCAAGTCAGGACTACTATGCTCTTAGTCCTTTAAAAGCCAACACATACACAGTGACGCAAGATATTTATGACTATAATACCAGTACAAACGGAGCAATAATAGGCACGGTATCGCCAAGCATGACCAATGCAGGCAATCCAGGGCTGCAGGACACAAAGAACGATACCTACATGAAGTATAGGATCAGGCTAAACATCGCAGCGCCAGTCGCAGACAACATCAGCTTCAACGGCAGGCTTGTAGTTGAAAAGAATGCAGGCCACAATACCGCAGGAGGATCCAATAATCCCGTAATAGCAGCTACTTCTGGTTACATGGATAATTCAAACACGCTCTTCGTTGACAGATCATATATTACATGGACTCTCAATCCGTATCCCATAACGTTCGTACTCGGCAGGCTGCCAACTATGGATCAGGGTCAATATTACAACAACATGTTTTTAGACGAAGGCATTGAGGGTGGTCAAGTAATATTTGATATGTCAAACTTCTTGCCATCCACAACCGTTTCAGCTACCTGGGCAAAATTTTTTGACGACGGTTCTATTACTTCTACTCAAGAAGCAAATGGATATAAGGATAAAGACGTATACATATTAAATCTTAAGACAAAGTTATTTAATGCCTTTAACTTAGAAGCAGATTACGGCTATGTAGACAAGTTCGCCTATTATGGCAGTTTGTACTCAGGTGCTAATCAAACTGGTACACCCGGTCTTCCTGTTGCAGGTGCTACTGCTCTTACAACGGGAAACAACGGTCAATATGGAAAGTATGACTGGTGGTTGGTGCTTGGAAGTTGGAACATATATGGAGTAGACATGTATTTAGGTTATGAAGGGACATCAACTGATATGCCAGTTCTTGACGGCAGCGGAAATATTAGCGGCATAAGTAGCGTAAACGGCGGCGCATGGGGAATTGGTGGAGATATGCCATTCCTCGTCGGCACACTTGGAACTGATTTGTGGTTTGGAAACAACAAGTGGTACAATCCATTTATCAACAACACAGTAAGCACAGGATATAAAGATTATTTAGACTTCTACTATCTAATACCAGTTGCAAAGAACGCACACCTTTCTCTTGTCTACATATACCAAAAGGGTCAAAAACCTTATAACACTGACACAACAAACGGATATTACTATACCTTCAACCCATCTCAAGCAAACAATTACAACGAATTCGAATTTGAGCTAAACGTAAACTTCTAAAGAAAACTCCCACAAGCCCTCCTGAGAAATTGGGAGGGCTTTTTTATTAGCTGGAAAATGCCCATATAATAGTAGCTCAAGTGTTTTTTATTGTATAATAAATATAACTTATACATAAGGGGGTAAATATTTATGAACAGCGTAGTATTTCATATTGACACTGACGACAGCGTTAGGCTTTCTAAGGCATTTTTCAGCGCGAAAAATTTACTAGAGGCTTATAAGGATGATGGGATACAAATTGTATTTATTGCAAACGGCGATGGAGTAAAACTCTTTACAAAGGATAGAGAAAATTCTTTAAAAGATGAGATGGTTAACCTGCACAAAAAAGGAGTAAAATTTATGGTTTCACAAAACGCCCTGAGAGAAACCCACACTGCTTTAGATAACGTACTAGAGTTCGTAAAAATAGTCCCTTCGGGCATTGTAGAAATGGTAAATCTTTCTAAAGCTGGGTATCAATACATAAAAGCTTAATCAATTAGGTAAATTTGCTATATTATTTGCTATACTATATTAATAAAATCATTTAGGGAGGCATATTATGTGTTCGAATAACGAATCGTACATGACGGTAATGAAGATTGAAACCAAACACCTGATAAATAGAATTCAACTTCTTAGAGAAGAGATAGCTCGCTGGCAGATGATGGGAAGTATGCTTGGTTTCGATGGCATGGAAAAGAGTCTGGAGGAAGCAGTTGAACATCTAAAACTTACAACCGCAGCACTAGAAAGAGCCCAGGAAAGCTTGTATCAAGAAGACACCTTTACTGTAGAAAACATGCACTCTCATGAACACGTTCATAGCGATGGAAGCGTTCACACCCATCCACACACTCATCCACACGATCACGTACACGAATAAAACAATGTATAAAAAAATTCTTGCTGCAATTGACGGTTCTGTTCACACTCAAAAGGTTCTTGACACCGCAATTTCCCTTGCAAAAGCCTTTGACAGTTCAGTTGAAATCTGCCATGCCATATGTATGCCACCAATGCTACCTGATCTAATGGGAGCAGAAGTAGCTTTTATGCCGCAAATGATCGAAGACCTTGAAAAAAACGGAAAAAAAATAATTGAAGATGCCAAAAAATATTTAGAAGATAACGGAGTAAAGAACGTTTCTACGTTTATGGACATAGCAAATGCTGCAAATATGATCCTTGAAAGGGTAAAAAGTGAAAATTTCGATCTCGTGGTCTTGGGAAGCAGAGGGTTAAATGAATTTGAAGGATTTCTGATGGGGAGCGTATCGGATAAGATAAGTCATCATGCAAAGTGCTCAGTATTTATCGTTAGATAAACTGCTGGGCATTTTTTTCTTAATAATATTGATCGCATGCCCTTACCTTAACACAGGTAAAATTCCAAAAGCTTTGATATTTTGCGATCAGAAGAGAATCTGGTATTCGAGTGTAGATCAGATGCAATCCAGATGGATTGAAAACATATTAGGCGTAAAAAACATCAAAGCAGAAAGATTTAGTATAGATTCACCTTATGTAGCAAAAGATCCAGAAATGCTCTTTTATGAAGGCACAAGAGCAATGCAATTCATACCAGAGCCACTCGTCTGGAGAGCAAAGTCAGGGAAAAAAATTACGTGGTGGATTGGCTCAAACGAAGAGACACTGCTCGAAGGTTATGGAAAAAACAAAGTAGGTTTTCGATATTCTAAAAAGGAGCTCAGCTTTGATAAAGTCTTATATAAAGGTTTTAAATTTGACACACAACCATTTTACGTAACGCCCATAAATCCAGAAAAATCTGAAGTTCTGATTAAAGCAGAAAATAATCAAGGCTCAGTAGCGCCCATACTTTTAAGATCAAAAAATCTATTTTTTATGGCTTCCCATCCTTTTTTAGGGCCTGACAGAAAAAGATACATGGCGCTTTGTGACGTGTTGGCGAGATTTCTTGGAGTGTCAGAAGAGCCAAGGCCTTTAGGGCTCATCAGATTAGAAGACGTACATCCAATGTATGACATTAAAAAACTAGAAGGAGTAATAGATCTTCTTGAAAAGAGGAGGATTCATTTTTCTATTGGTGTAATACCAATATTTGTAAACCCAGCAAAAAAGGTTAAAGTAAAATTAACAGACGATCCAAAATTGATAGCAATTTTAAAGAATGCTCAATCTCACGGTGCCCAAATATTTATTCATGGCCTTACACACCAATTTTCTGGAGTAACAGCTATAGGATACGAATTTTGGGACAACAAAACCCAAGAACCGTTTCCAGGTAGAATTACTCTTGAACAACTTGAAAACAGAGTTAGGGAAGCTGAAAACATAATAAAGGAAGCTGGCCTTAAGGTTGATGGATGGGAGACTCCTCACTATATGGCTACACCTATTCTCTACAAAGCACTCAAAAATGAGGGCATAAAGACGATTTATGAAAGGGTTCTTCTGGTAGACGAAGTTCAATTCGATAACCCCTTAATAGTTCACCAAATGTTAACATATCCATCAACTTATAGGGGGCTTTACTGGATACCTGAAGATTTTGGTTATGACGGGTATAACTTCACCCAAAAAACAGTTTACAACGAACTTGAGAAACATAGAGCCTTTTCAAGAGGTGTAGTTTCATTTTTCTTTCATCCATATTTAGGAAAAAATCAATTAGAAGCCCTATTAAATAGTGCCCAAAAGGACAACGTATTGTTCGTTAACACAAACGAACTTTTGAAAATATACAAAATTAAAAATAACTAACACAGTGAGGAGAGAAAAATTGAACGAAAGAGAAATTGAAATACTAAAGTTAAGAATTCAAGAGCTAGAAGACCTGGTTACAAGACTTATAAAGAAATTGGGACTTGAAAAGGATCTATTTGAAAACTATCAAATTTCAAAGGACCATGGCAAGGTACTTGAAGTTTTAGGGTTTTCAGGATACACCATAGAAAAAGAAAGAGCCGAAATAAGTAACTTTGTAGTTGAAAATGAACTCCTTGAGATGCTTCAAACTGTAGGAAGGAGGATATGGAAGATCTTTGCTAGTAGCGTTCAAGGGATCGAAATACTAAATAACAAAGAAAACTTGATAATAGCAATAAACCTTTCCAAAAAAGATAAAGAAAGGGAAAACAAATTAGAATCTATTTGGCAAGACATTTCAAAGGAAAAATCTAATTTGGTAAAATTTGTTTATCTAATCCATTAGAGCATTTTTTTAAGACTTTTGCTACAATTTGTTATAATAATATTAATTATCACTTAGGAGGTGTAATTAATGGCCACAGAAGTATTGCAAATTTACAAGTGTGAGACATGCGGTAATATAGTAATGGTTCTGCACTCTGGTGTTGGACAGCTCGTCTGCTGTGGGAGTCCAATGAAGCTTATGGAGGAAAATACCGTAGATGCTGTAGTTGAAAAACACGTTCCTGTTATAGAGAGAAACGGAAAGGAAGTACTGGTAAAGGTAGGCTCTACTCCTCACCCAATGACCAGCACCCACTGGATTGAGTGGATAGAACTTCACGTTGATGATTCATATGTTCTGATAAAAAGACTTAACTTTAACGATAAGCCAGAAGCCACCTTCTCGCTTCCTACAGAACCCAAAAACCTTATGGCAAGAGAGTATTGCAACCTTCACGGTCTCTGGAAGAGCAAAGAATAAAAAAAGCTTTATAATACTAAAAAGCCGCGGCTTTGTGTCGCGGCTTTTTAATGTCCTCCAAGATAGGCCGCTCTCACATGTTCAGAATTCAAGAGTTCTTCAGAGGTCCCGGATATGGTAATGTTTCCTGTCTCTATCACGTATCCTCTATCTGCTAGCTTTAACGCTTTCACCGCATTTTGCTCAACAATTAAAAGACTTGTTCCTGATTCGTTAATTTCCTTTATAATCTTAAATATCTCGTCAACCAAAACTGGAGCAAGTCCTAAAGATGGCTCATCCAAAAATAGATACTTTGGCCTTGACATCATTCCTCTTGCAATTGCAAGCATTTGTTGTTCTCCTCCTGACAGAGTCCCAGCCTTTTGATTCAGTCTTTCCTTTAATCTGGGGAAAAGCGTCAAAACCTTTTCTATGTCGTCTTGAATGCCCTTTTTGTCCTTCCTAAGAAAGGCCCCCATTAAAAGGTTTTCATGAACGCTCATCCTAGTAAAAATCCTTCTGCCCTCAGGAACCAGACACAGCCCCATGCTTACTATCCTGTCAGTAGAAAGTCCTGTCAGAAGAACGTTGTCCAGATACACCTCGCCGCTTGAAACCCTTTCAACTGCCATAATAGCTTTTAAAACAGAAGTCTTCCCTGCCCCATTAGCACCTATTAGAGCCACTATCTCCCCCTTGTTTACTTCAAGAGACACCCCTTTCAAAGCTAATATGCCGCCATATCTTAAGACTATATTGTTTACTTTAAGCAATTTCTGCTTCCTCTTTCCCTAAATATGCTTCTATTACCCTTGGGTTGTTTCTAATCTCTACAGGACTTCCTTCAGCAATCTTTTGTCCGAAGTCCAATACAATTATCTTTTCTGAGAGCTTCATAACAAGAGACATATCGTGCTCTATTAAAATTATTGTTACCCCCATTTCTCTAATCTTTTTAATAAGCCTTATAAGCTCTTCAGTCTCAGATGGATTCATTCCTGCGGCAGGTTCATCAAGCAAAAGTATTTTCGGTTCAGATGCCAAAGCCCTTGCTATCTCAAGCTTTCTTTGAAGCCCGTACGGCAAATTTACCGAGATCTCCGATTCTCTATTTAACAGACCCACAAAATCTAACAGATTTCTTGCCAATCTTACGCTTTCCTTTTCCTCTTTTATAAAAGCCGGTAGGGTCAAAAGTATCTCCCATACTTTAGATTTTAATTTTGAATGTCTACCAACAAGGACGTTTTCAAGAACTGTCATATTTTTAAAAAGCCTGATGTTCTGAAAGGTCCTTGATATGCCCAGATATGCAATTTTGTGTGCAGGAACCCCTACAATGTCTCTTACTACTCCATCTTTTTTATAAAGGATCTTTCCCCTTTCAGGGGTATACACGCCTGTAACACAGTTAAAGAGCGTTGTTTTTCCTGCACCGTTAGGTCCTATAACAGAAACTATCTCCCCCTCGTTCACCTCCATAGAAACGTCATTTACAGCGATAAGCCCTCCAAATTGTTTGGTAACATTAGAAATCTCTAGTAACAAAAGAATTCTCCTCCTCTGCAACCTTTAGGATTCTCCTTGGTTTTATCCACCCCATAAAGCCCTTTGGCATTACAATCATCATAAATACCATAAGAGCGCCAAATATAAGCATCCTGTAATCAGAAAGGCTTCTTAGAGCCTCAGGCAAAAAGACAAGAATGAGAGCGCCTATTACTGGACCCTCTATAGTGCCCATCCCTCCGATCACAACCATTGCAAGAACCATAACCGATTCCATAAAGCTAAAGCTCTCAGGCGAAACAAAGGTAGCATAGCTTGCGAAAAAGACTCCTATAGAGCCACCAAGCATTGCACCTATTATAAATGAGATTAATTTGAAATTCTTAAGGTTTACTCCCATAGAAACAGCTGCAATTTCGTCCTCCCTTATAGCTTCAAGAGCCCTCCCTATTCTTGATGCTTGAAACCTGTAAGTTAAGAATATCGAAATAGTCACAAAGGAAAGCGCGAGAAAGTAATACTGAAATGGGTCCTCAAATTTGAATCCAAAGATAGTCGGTCTTGGGATACCCGCTATTCCTATGGGACCATTGGTTAAAAAGGTAAGGTTATTTGCAAGGATTCTAATTATCTCGCCATATCCCATAGTAACGATTGCAAAGTAGTCACCCCTTAATCTAAAAGCAGCAGAGCCAACCAAAAGTCCAAAAAGAGCCGTTGCAAAACAGGCAATCGGCAATATTTCCCAAAAGCTAAGGCCCAGTTTAATTGATAAAATTGCATAGGTGTAAGCTCCTACAGCATAAAAGGCTATAAATCCCAGATCTAAAAGTCCTGCCAAACCGCATACAATGTTTAACCCTAAAGATAGGACCACATAGATAAAAGCAAGGTTCATAATGTGTACGTAATATTGAGAGGAAGCAAGAAACGGATAGACAAGCGCAACTACAAAGAGTATACCCCACTTGAGGCGCATATCAAGATTGTTCCAATTTCTTGCAAGAGATCTAAGGGTTCTTCTAAATCTGAAGTTCATCATACTTTATCCGGTACCTGCTGGCCTAGTAAACCCGATGGTCTAAGCAGAAGAATAAACAAAAGCATAAGAAAAGCGAACATATCTTTGTATTCAGAAGATATGTATCCGGCACCAAAGCTTTCTATAATACCAAGACAAAAACCTCCGAGCATGGCGCCAGGAATGTTACCTATGCCTCCAAGAACAGCAGCAGTAAATGCCTTCAAACCTGCAAGATATCCCATATCAAATTTTGCCACACCATAATACATCCCATACATCACTCCTGCAGCAGCAGCAAGAGATGAACCTATCATAAAGGTGATCGTAATAATTCTATTAACCCTTATGCCCATTAAGCTTGCTGTAACGTAGTCTTGTGCCACAGCTCTCATTGAACGACCTAATTTGGTTTTGTTTACAAGAACGGTCAATCCCGCCATCATTAAAATACACGTAATAAAAATAAATACCTGAATCAGACTTATCCTTGCGTGAAATAAATCCCAACCAACATCTGGAAATATCGCAGGATATACCCTATTTGTAGAGCCAAACGTTAGCATAGCAAAGTTTTGCAAAAAAATCGATGCTCCAAGTGCGCTGATCAGTGGAATGAGTCTATTAGTCACGCTCCTTAGCGGGCGATATGCGATAAATTCCAGAAGGGCTCCCAAAAAGGCTGTGGCTACCATAGAAAATATAAACATCAGAAATATAATAAGAGGAATCGGGATAATCCTTGAGAACCCTGTCATCTCAAGAATCCACCAAAAAAGGAGCCCAAAAAAGGAGCCCATCATAAAGATCTCTCCGTGTGCAAAGTTGATAAGCTCAAGTATGCCGTAGACCATAGTATAGCCTAACGCGATCAGGGCATATACCGCCCCCAAAGTTACTCCATTTACCAATTGTTGTAAAAAAATTGTAAAATCACTCCCCTCATATTAGTTGAAACTTATCCAGTTACCGTTCTTTACTACATACACGTTAACAAGATTATTAGTAGTATTGCCTTCTTTATCAAAAGAAGTACTACCTAATATACCATCATATTTCAAATTGTGCATTGCATTTGCAAGGATACTCCTGTCCGGTTTACCCGCTAATTTAATAGCGTCTATTATAGATAAAGTTGCATCGTATGAAAAGACCGAGTAGTCAGTGGGATCTTTTTTAAAAGTTTCTTTATATCTTTGAATAAAATTAGTGCCCTTTAAAAACTTGTCCAATGGAAAGCCCACCGACGTAGCCATTGTGCCCTCTGATGCTATCCCTGCAATCTTTACAAATTCGATATCTCTTATGCCATTAGCACCAAAGAATATGGACTTTATTCCCATTTCTTTTGCCTCTTTTACGATCTGTGCGCACTCAGGATACATCCCTGCAAAATAAATTACCTCAGGATTAAGAACCTTTATCTTTTCAAGAGGAACCTTGAAGTCCTTGTCTCCCTGGACTATCTTTTCCTCTGTAAGAATTGCTCCCCCAAGTTTTAAAAATTCACTTTTAAACGAGTTTGTTAGTTCTCTTGCATAGGCGCTGCTGTCTTCTATTATTGCAACTCTCTTTAATTTCAGATTATTTATTATAAAGTTAGCAGCATATGGTCCCTCTAAAGTGTCACTGGCACAGATTCTAAAGACGCTGTAATAACCTTTAGCGGTAAGTTCTGCGGCTGTAGTAGAAGGAGTTACCATTACTACGTTGTTCTTCGCATAGATTTCAGCGGGCAAAATTGTGTCCCCTGCGTTCGCCCCTCCAACAACGCCAAGAATAGAGGAATCAGCAGAAATCTTTTGGGCAATGATAGCGGATTCTACTGGATCGCCCTTATCGTCCATCTGGACAAGCTCAAATTTCCTGCTCAGCGCTCCTCCTGCAGCATTGGCATCCTCTATTGCAAGAAGGGCTCCATTTCTCTCCTCTTCTCCAATCTGAGAAAACTCCCCCGAAAGAGGGACTACAATAGCAATTTTTAGCGCAGGGCTTGTTATGCCTATTTGGACGCATCCAGAAATAAATAGGCTTAATGCGAATATGAACAACAACGAAAAAATAAGAATTATCCTGCGATTATTCAATAAAGAGCCCCTCACTTTTAGATAAGCTTACTTATGTTATCACAAAAAGAGTAGTTTAGTGAAGGAAGAGAGACTATAAGAAAATCTTAAGATAAAAATACTTTTGCTTATCAATAAAAAAGCCCCCGATTGCTCGGGGGCTAAAAAAGTTCTTTAGAACTTTACGTCCATCTGAATGTAGTATCTTGTATCGTCTTTGATCTGATCTGGGTTGAAAGTATAGTAGTAGCCATTAACTGAATCTGTGTTATAAGGTCTCTTACCCTTCCAATAGTCGTAGTTAAGAGTCAAGGTTGCGTTCTTTGCGACTGGAAGTTGATAGTATACATTGTAGTAATCCTTATACTTTCCAGCATCCCATGTGTTAAAAAGGAATGGGTTATAGTACTTGTTGTCGCCAAAGAAGAAGTCACCAGTTAGAGCGCCGACTGGAAGAGGAATAGTTGCTCCTACTCTCCATGCTCCGCCGTTTACAGAGTGTGTTCCACTAAGATCTGGACCCGTTGCTCCCTCTCTTGGCATGTCGGTGGATGTGCCGCTATATCCTGCCCACATGTTTACGTTGTACATAGTCCAGTTACCTATTACTGCCCACCAGTCATACTTGCCATAGATGCCGTTTGCACCAGATGTTACGCCAGGAACTCCTGAAAGAGCACCAAAATACGTAAACTTGTCTATATAACCGTAGTCTGCTTCTAAACCAAAGGTGTCAAAGAGCTTTGTCTTGAGGTTTAATATATATACGTCCTTATCTTTAAGACCACTAGCTTCTTGAGCTGACGTAACGTTGCCTGCGTCAAAGAGCTTTACCCATGCAGCTGAAACTGAAGTTGATGGAAGGAAGTTTGACATGTCGAATACTACCAAACCGCCTTCTACTGAGGCATCAAGGAAGAGCGCATTGTAATATCTGCCTGTATCCATAGTAGGAAGTCTGCCAAGGACGAATGTAACAGGATATGGGTTCAGAGTCCATGTGATGTAAGATCTCTCTACGAATAGAGTATTCTGATCTAACATGTAACCTGAATTTGCAGCGGTCACAGGGTTAGCGTAATTATTTGTCCCGTTTACACCTGCGTTCTTCTGCATTGTAAGCCTTGCGTTGAAGCTGATGTTGTCAGCAACTGGTGCTGCAACGTTTAACCTGATTCTATAGCGCATAAATGAATCGTTCTTTTTATCTGGTGGTGTAGTTGTCTGTGCTGCTAGCGCTTGACCACCAATCCATCCATTTATACTACTACTTACTACTGGTGCAACTATTGTTCCTGCTGGTAGTGCATAATAAGTTAGCTTTTCGCTTGCAAGTCTAAACCTTGCATCTCCTGTGAAGTTTACAGTGTCAAGAGCTGCCTTCTTCTCAAGTGCTGCAACTCTGACGTTTAGAGAGGCGAGTTCTGACTTAAACTCTTCAGCGAGCTTCATAAGTGTTGCGATGTCGTTAGCGTTAAGCTGGATTTTTTGATCCTGTGCATTTTGACCTTTTTCATACATATCAAGCATTCTTGCAACTACCATTGCCATCTCATAACGGGTGGCAAGTCTGTCGCCTCTAAATGTTCCGTCGCCATAACCAATGACCAATCCCTTTGCTGCTAAATCTTGCACTGCTTTGTATGCCCAAGAATTAGCTGGCACATCAGAGAATGGTCCTGCCATAGCGGGAACTGCAAGGGCGACGAGAAGAGATGCGACTACAAAAAACATAGCGAATTTTCTCATCTTTGCATTTCCCCCTTTAGGAAAGTTTAATTTTTTTTGTTTCGTATATTAGCCTCTTTACAGAATCACTTCTTGCACTCGGGGGATTTCACCTCCTTTTTTTGCAGATTGAGATCATCTGTAAAAGGCTCTTTGAAGGCTTTAAAAAGCCTTTCAAAGCTTTGGGAGAAGCAAAACTATATTTAGTTGTCAAAGTTAAACTGAAATGAGCTTATATTAGTTTACTTTAGATTAGAAAATTCTGTCAAGTAGATAAAAATCCTTTTAACCTTATATTAACGTTATTTTAATTTTAATATCAAAATCCTAAAAGATCTATCGTAGCATCGACTATCTCATCAGGCGTTATCAGATTCATACACTCTCCGCCTTTGTCACATCTTTGATAAAGACACTTTCTGCAAATCTCTTTGTGCATCAACAACCTATACTTTTTGCCCCAAGGCCTATATCTTCTCTCATCAGACGGCCCAAAGAGCGCAACTGTGGGGATATTCAAAAGAGATGCTATGTGCATAGGTCCCGAGTCATTGGTAACAAGAACTGAGAGATTTTTTATGATGTAGAACAATTCAACAAGATTAGTCTTTCCGCACAGATTAAGTGAATCTACTTCCTTTGAGATCTTGTCACAAAGATCTCTCTCCTCGCTTGATCCGAGTAAAACTAGATTCAAGTCATTACTTTTCAGCATTTTTGCGACCTTGACGAATCCCTCAATGCCGTACGCCTTAGGCTGCCAAGTGGCACCTGGCACGATGCCAACTGAACCTAATATCTTGTCAAAAACGTCGCCAAACTTGATAATAGTCTTCTTGTCAATTATAATCTTATCAGAGTAGTCGAACATAAAATTTTCAGCACCTTTGTTGAAAACATTTCTGAGGTGCTCTTCGGTTGCGTGAATGCCAGGGATTTTTGGCTTAAAGGTCGTAAATATTTTTTGTCTGGAACGCACAAATATTGGCAGAATGGAGTGTCTAAGGTCTATGACAAGGTCGTATCTTTTTTTTGAAATAGCCTTTATCAAAGGGATTTTCCCCTTTATTCCCCTGTTTTCAGAGGTGTACAAGAAGACTTCACCCACGTTTGGCAGAGCTGAAAACATTTCCTTTGATCTTTCTCCCACCAGGATGTCAAATTGAGCTTTTGGGAAGAGCTTCCCGATCTCAAAAAATACGGGCAAGGTCATTATGGTGTCACCTAAAGAAGAAAGCGTTATAAAAAGGATCCTTTCAAAATCATCCCTTTCTCGAAGAGATTTCCTAAAGATACTTATGATATCACCTCTAATAAATAATATATACTTCAGTGATTTTAGCATAGCTTCACAAAGAGTTGCATGTTATGTGCCATTGGACAACAGACCGCCAAATTTTATCTACCCAAAGAGATTAGCAGATATCCTGGGAATAAAGCTGCTAGTTCCTCCGGTGGAGATACTTTCTGAGAGAAGGAAAAAGGCTGCAAGTCAGGAAATACTGGCCTTTTTAGTGGAAAGTTGGGCAGATTGTGCTATAGTTAGCGCTGACTCAATGATATTTGGAGGGCTTGTTCCTTCGAGAGAGACACAGATGTCAAAGGAAGATGCCATGTGGTACACAAAGAGACTTCTTGGTCTTAAGAGCTCACACTTATTTGACAGCGTTTATCTATTCAAATCCCTTATGAGACTCATGCCCACAGTTTTGGATGAAAAGGAGCTTTTTTATGCTACAAAAATAGAAGAGATAATGAAGTTTTCAGATGAAGACATCAAGAATCCTGTAAACTTCTATGAAAGAGAGCTTCTTTTGACATACGTTCCTCCAGACTTGCTAAGAGACTATATAGAATCAAGAAAGATCAATTATTTTGTAGATAGAACGCTAATAAAAAATTCTGATAAAGTAGATCTCTTAGTTCTTGCTCAAGACGACTCAACTGACAGGGGCGTAGCATATGAAGAGAAGAAGAGGCTTAGTATGATTGCCACAAAAAATACCAAAATAGTACAAGGCTCAGATGAAATAGGCATGATTTTGGTAACGAGATTTGGCAAAGATAAAGATATAAGCTTAAAGACTATTTTTATTCCAGAAGAAGTCGAAGAAGAAATAATGCCTCTTGAGACAGTGCCTCTTGGGAAAAATCTTTTGTCTCAGATAAACCTACTAAACCTTAAGTTGAAAAATAGTGAACCAGACTTTTATATGATAATCTTTGGCAAAGACGGATATGAGCAAGCAGCTTTTGAAAAAGTAAGATCCCTTGTTAAGGAGGGGAAAAACGTTGCCTTTGCAGACGTTTCAAACATGAACATGACAGATGAAAGGATGTTCAAGCTTTTGCTTGCAAGCGGCCTAATATTTAGGCTAATAGCATATGCAGGATGGAATACAGCTGCAAATACCACAGGGTGTGCTCTTTCTCAGGCAGTTAGTTACCTTTCTAGCAGAAACTTTAAAAAAAATTTCAGATTTCTGATAGAGAGAATAATTTATGATTACTATTATCAAAACGTTATAAGGAAACAAATAAACAATATATTGATAGAAAACAACCAATCAAATTTCAAGATGACACAAGACAGCATAAACATAGCAAAAAATATATTCTTTCAATACTTTCCTGGAATTTCAGAAGAGCTTATGATGTGTAGCCCGATAAAATTTGACATTACAGATGTAAGATTTTCTCTTCCATGGGACAGAACCTTTGAAGCAAACATAGAGATAGACATAAAGCTAAGAAGTTAAAGTTAATTTAGTAAAATTTACTTCTTAAACACGCTAAGAGAAGATACTAAACCCACAGCTAAGCCTATTATCAGAGCAACTATCAAAAACAAAGCATACGTCGTAGCCATAGAGTTCTTTTTCACTCTCAACTTTTTTGTAGAATCTTGGAGGAGGGCATCTCTTGTTAAAGGCGCGCCACAGTTCCTGCAAAAAAACGCATCAGGAGGATTTTTGGTATTGCACCTATAGCAAATTTTTTCTTCTTTCCCTTTAAAGATAGTCATATTCATGAATAATAACAAAAGGAATAATTTTGTGCAATAAAGACAACACAATTTAAAAAGGAAAAGGAAAGAATCTCCTCCCCTTTTCCCTTTTTTAAATATCTATTATTTTTTCTTTGCGCCCTTAACAGGCTTTTTCTCAGCTTTTTTTGGTTGGACCGCCTCCTTCAAAGCCTTTCCGGCCTTAAAGCCTGGAGTCTTCATGGCAGGTATAACTATCTCTTCCTTGCTTCTTGGGTTCCTGCCCTTTCGCTCCTTTCTCTCTCTAACCTCAAAGGTACCAAAACCAATTAGCTGAACCTTCTCGTTTCTTTTAAGGGCATCCTTAATAGAATCAAAAACGGCTTCCACTACAACTGTGCAATCCTTTTTGGTCATACCCTTACACTTTTCAGCAACTGCATTAATAAGATCTGTCTTTCTCAAAAAATTCACCTCCTTTCAAATTTAGTAGAATTCTTTTAGTGGCTTTCGAGAAGTAAGTGAATCAATTGCATCTCTAATAGAAGCCTTTTTATTTACGATTGCAAAGACTTGTTGAGTGATCGGCATATCAACGCCTAATTTTTTAGATAACTTAAGAGCTGCTTCAGACGTATAAATGCCCTCTATAACGCTGCCCAACTTTTTCTTTATATCCTCTAAAGAGTAGCCCTCAGCAAGAAGAGCACCAGCCCTAAAATTTCTGCTTTGAAAAGAGGTGCAACTCAACAAGAGGTCGCCTACTCCAGAAAGTCCAAAGAAGGTTTCCTGTCTTGCCCCCAATTTCAAACCAAATCTTGTAATCTCAGCTAATCCCCTCGTTATGAGAGCAGCTTTCGAATTGTCGCCGTATTTTAAACCTTTAACAACTCCCGCAGCTATAGCAATCACGTTTTTCAGTCCTCCCGAAATCTCAACTCCCACCACATCATCTGTAGTATACACTCTAAAGTATGGAAAGATCAATAGTTTTTGCCAATATTCACTCTCTTCTTCAAGCTCTGATGCAATCACAGTTGCACAATACTCCTTTAGAGCCACTTCTCTTGCGAAATTTGGGCCTGAAAGGACTGAATATCTTGAGTTAGGCAAGAGCTCTTTAAATATTTCAGACACCCTTTTTAAAGTACTTATCTCTATCCCCTTGCCAAGATTTAGGATTCTAACCGATTCTTTGAAAAAGGGCTTAAAATCTTCTATTACCTGTCTTATAGATTGAACGGGAACAGAGAAGACAACATCATCTATATCAGAAAGTAATCTCCTATCACTAGTTGCAAAGACATTTAAGGGTAGCTTGATGCCTTTTAGATACCTTACGTTTTCGTGAAGAGAGTTTATATTATTTACGACTTCCTCATCTCTTGCAAATAGCAAAACGTCACTTCTATTTGCAATCACCGTAGAAAAGGACGTTCCCCATGTTCCCGCACCTATAACAGCTATCACTTCAGCCTTAACTCCTCACCTCTTAGCAATCTTTTGATATTATCCCTGTGTCTATATAATATTATTAAAAAAGCAATTAAAGATACGACTTTTAGATATATAGAACCTATCAATATCTCATATATTAACACACTTGATGCTCCAAATATAGATGCAAGAGACATTATTTTTGTTCCCTTGAGGGTCATAAACCACACAATAAACCCAACAGTTAAGGCTCCTGGATCAAGCCCCAAAAAAGCGCCTGCACCAGTTGCTACGCCTTTTCCTCCCTTAAAGTTCATAAAGGGTGAGCTTATGTGCCCAAACATCGCAGCAAATCCAACCAAAATAGCAAATATCTCAGAATTTGGAAAAAAAATAAATCTTGCAGAGAAAACAGGCAAAAACCCCTTCATAGCATCAAGAAGCCCTGCAAACACAGCATATCTTAAACCAAGCACCCTATATACGTTGGTAGCCCCTACATTGCCGCTTCCCACTTTTCTTAAATCACATCCCTTTGAAAGCGCTATCCATTGCGAAAATGGCAAACTACCTATCAGATAAGATAGAGTTAAAAAAATTAAATAAGAAAAAAGGCTCTGAAGGCTCATATTTAATCTTTGAACTCCATTCTCAAGTTTATGCCTTTCATGTCAAGATCCTTTTTTACTGTATTTATTAGATATCTTAAATAGGATTTTGGAACAAGATCTGAACGAACGTTTGATTTGATATCAATTTCCAGAGGAAATTTTGACTCAAATCTAATATTTCTTATTATAAGAGTTTTGTTTTCTACTGTTATAGGCCTTAGTGACACCGCTTTTCTTATTGCCTCTAAAATGTCCTTCTTGTTGTAAGAAGTCATGGCCTTTTCCCAAAGGTCTTTAAGATTTTCTAATACAAGGTGAACGCTTTCTCCTGTTAAGGCAGAACCAAAAATTAGAGGAGAATCCATAAACTTTAGATCGCTTTTTACGTTATTATATACAACTCCAAGAGAAGAGTGAGGGATAAGGTCCTTTTTGTTTAGAAATATTATTGAAGCGCCAGTTCTCTCAATCATCAAACTGGCTATTCTTTTGTCTTGGTGAGTGACCAAACGACTTGCATCTATAACAAGAATCCCCATAGGAGCCTTCATAGCAGATATGCTTCTTGAGACACTCAAGCCGTCAAGCTCTTTATCATAAGACTTTCTTCTCTTTATGCCCGCGCTATCTAGTAAAAGCCAACTTTTCCCAAGTCTTCTGAAAGACTTTGCCACCACTTCTCTTGTTGTCCCAGCAAAGTCTGAAACGATAAATCTCTCTTCCTCAAGAATTGCATTGGCAAGAGATGACTTTCCTACATTCGGAGCGCCAAATATGCCAAATACAATAGGAGTTGGCTCTTCGAACTTTTGTCCTGTTATCTTGCTAAATATTAAGTCTTCAAGTTGATATACGTTTAGACCGTGATAGGCGCTTATCTCTACAATATCTCCAATTCCAAGAGAATAAAAATCTGATAAGTCAACTCTCCCCTCGCATTTGTTTACCACAAGGATCATGGGTTTGTTAAACTTTCTCAGATACAAAGCTATTTCTTCGTCTGTACTGGTAAGTCCCCTTGCCTCTACAACCTGAACGATTAGATCAGACTTTTCAATAATTTTTTTAGACTTTTCAAAAGCAAGCTCAGAAAGGTAATCTCCCTCAAGAACGCCTGGTAAGTCTACTAAAGTTATGGCTGTCGAATCGGTATATCTGAAGATTCCTTCGTGAAAATCTCTCGTAGTTCCGGGCACAGATGATACCATTGAATAACTTTGTTTGAGCAATCTGTTAAAAAGCGTAGACTTTCCAACATTTGCCCTGCCTGCAAGAACTACAATAGGGAGTTTTCTCATAAGCTTTTTAACCTACTTTCTACCTCTTCAATAATCCACTCGGGCGTAGATGCTCCTGCAGTTATCCCAATTTTTTTATATTTTGACACGTTTTCAGGCAAATCAGCAGCTCCCTCAACCTGATAGACGTCAATATCGTATGAACTCAGAGCCAAAAATAGCTTTTTTGTGTTTGAACTAGCTCTTCCACCTATTACAATCATAGCTTCAACTTCATCTGCTAGCTCCTTTGCCGCCTCCTGCCTTTTTCTGGTAGCAAAGCACACCGTATTTGCTACTACAAGCTCCTGTGATAGCTCCACCATCCTTGATGCAATTAACTTTAATTTTTCAATTGGTTGCGTTGTTTGGGATAGTAATCCTACCCTTTCTACAACCTTTTTGTCAAAGCTAAACTTCTCAAGGTTTTCGTTTACTACAGTTGCATTTGGCGCATAGCTCAAAATTGACTGCACTTCAGGATGTTCAACTTCTCCTAATATTACTACGCGAAAGCCTTCATTATAAAACTTTTGGGCGATGCTTTGTGCTTTTGCTACGTGAGGACACGTTGCGTCTATTACCTCTATACCAAGCTTTTTTACTCTTTCAAGAACGTCTCGCCTTACTCCATGGGTTCTTAACACTATTGCAGGAGCACTGACTTCGTCAAGAGAATTTATAGCAATTGCTCCGAGTTGAGAAAGTCTCTTCACTTCGCGCTCGTTGTGAATCAGCGGTCCAAGCGTGTTAACTTTTTGATATTTCTTTAGTGCATCAAGGACTTTCTGATGAGCAAGTCTAACTCCGTAACAAAAGCCTAAAGAAGATGCCCTTTTTATTGTCATAGAATTACACTATTTAGTTATCTTTTCTAAAAATAGCCTATAGCCAGCAAGTAGATCGCCCAAATCAAATCTAAATCTGTCTTTGTCAAAGGGTTCAAGGGTATCTTTGTCCCATAGCCTCATCGAATCAGGAGTAATCTCGTCAGCTAACAATATTGAATCCTTAAATTTACCAAACTCAAGTTTAAAGTCAGCTAATATAATTCCTTTTTCCAAGAGAAAACTTGAAAGAACCTCGTTGACTTTGAGAGCACTATTGTATAATACGTCAAGTTCATCAAAGGTAACAAACCCAAGCGCAACTGCCCTATCGTCGTTTAGCATAGGATCGTGAAGCTCATCGCTTTTATAAAAGAGATCTTTGATAGGAAATGGAAACTTTATACCTTTCTTAAGGCCAAGATTCTTTGCAATTGAACCAGCAGAATAGTTGCGAACTACTACTTCTATGGGTAGCATAAAGCACCTTTTGACTAACATTTCGTTGTTAGAAAGCCTCTTTACAAAGTGTGTCCTTACGCCATTTTTTTCAAGAAGATTCATTAAGATTTCTGTAATAGTTGCACACATTTCTCCTTTGCCGCCAAAAGATTCCTTTTTTACCCCGTCAAAAGCAGTAGCTTCATCCTTGAATCTAAAGACAACCAGATCGGGATCATCTGTCAAAAAGACTTGTTTTCCTTTTCCCTCATACAAAAGCTCCACGAAATCATCTCCTTTAAGAGTTTTAGTTATATTACTCTTGAAACTATTTCGTCTACATAACGGACAAAATATTTGTAGTCAAATACCTCGTTTAACTCTTCTTCACTTAGGTATGACTTTATTTCCGGATCGCTTCTAACTATTTGTTCAAAATTCATCTTTTCGTTAAAGGCCTTCATCGCAAGCGTCTGAACTATTTTATATGCTTGTTCTCTTAACATATTCTTTCTTACAAGCTCTAAAAGAAGTCTTTGAGAACATATAAGCTTGCCTCTGAAGTTAAGATTTTCCATCATATTGTCTGGATATATCTTACAATCAGTTAAGATTCTAATCATAGTCTTAATCATATAATGAGTCAATATAGCGCTTTCTGGTATGATCATCCTTTCCACAGAGGAATGGGATATATCCCTCTCATGCCAAAGCGCGGTATTTTCAAGGGATACTATAAGGTTGCCTCTAAGTATCCTTGACATCCCGTCAAGCCTCTCACAAAGTATTGGATTTCTCTTGTGCGGCATAGCAGAAGAACCCTTTTGACCTTCATAAAACGGCTCTTCCATCTCTAATACCTCAGTCTTCTGCAGATGTCTAATTTCAAGAGCAAGTCTTTCTATAAAGGATCCTATTAATGCCCATGCAGAAAATACGTTTGCAAATATATCCCTTGGTATAATCTGAGTGGATACCTCCAGAGGTTTAAGTCCCAGTTGTTCAAGGGTTAGGCGCTCTATATTTGGGTTAAGGTGCGCATAGGTTCCTACTGCACCAGAAATCTTTCCTACTGCAGCTTCTTTTGACACGTTTTGAAGCCTTTCTTTATTTCTTTTTAGCTCAAGTAAATATCCAGCAAGCTTGAACCCAAAGGTAATGGGCTCAGCGTGAACCCCATGAGTTCTGCCCACACACAAAATATCCTTAGTCCTTATAACCAGATCTTTCAAGACGGATTCGAGCTTTTCTAATTCTTGATAGATAAGGTTGTTTGCCTCCTTTATCTGCAAGCTAGTTGCAGTGTCAAGAATATCAGAGGATGTGAGTCCAAGGTGAATAAATCTGCTTCTTTCGCCAACGTTTTCTGCAAGAGCAGTAAGAAATGCAATAATTTCGTGATGGACTACGCTTTCTATCTCTTTTATTCTCTTAATATCTACTTTTGCATTTGAGCGAACAGCTTTATACGTCCCCTCAGGGACAGCCCCTTCTGTCTCCCATGCTTTTAAAACCGCCATTTCAATGTCTAGCCAAAGGTTAATCTTGTTTTCTTCAGAAAATATTGCCTTCATCTCGCTTTGGGCATACCTGTCAAGTTCCATAAAAGCCTCCTTTACCAGTCTAGCCTTACCGGTATTTTTTCTTTTTGCATAGCAATCTTTATGTCTTTAATTCTAATCTCGCCAAAGTGGAGAACGCTAGCAAGAAGCGCAGCTGTAGCTCTGGTCTTTTTAAAAACTTCTATCACGTGTTCAATTGTACCCGCTCCGCCAGAAGCTATAACAGGAATGTTTACAGCTTCAGAGATCCTTTTGGTAAGCTCAATATCATAACCAGTTTTTCTACCATCCTGATCCATGCTGGTTAGCAGTATTTCTCCAGCACCCCTATCTTCTACTTCTCTTGCCCACTCAACGGCATCAAGGTCTGTGGGTCTTGAGCCACCGTGTGTAAAAACTCTAAACGAGTCGTTCTCCCTTTTTGCATCTATTGCCACCACCATAAACTGCCTTCCAAACGTAGTAGCGCCCTTTGTAATAAGTTCAGGGTCATAGACTGCTGAAGTATTTATCGAAACCTTATCGGCACCAGCCATAAGTAGATCTTCCATATCCTTAAGAGACTTTATGCCACCACCAACGGTAAAGGGAATAAAGACTTCTTTTGCAACATCCTGAACAACCTTTAGCATTATATCCCTTTTTTCTTTTGAAGCTGTAATATCTAAGAAAACCAACTCATCAGCCCCTTCTCTATCGTAGGTTCTCGCAAGTAGCACAGGGTCACCAGCATCCCTTAGGTTTATAAAGCTTATTCCCTTTACGACTCTTCCATCCTTTACATCAAGACAGGGTATAATTCTCTTTGAGAGCATAAAGTCCTCCTCATAAACTTATTGTAAATCACAAAAGAGTTAAATAGAAGTTTAAGTTATAATTTAAGATTTGCTAATGTTTGCTACTTTAGACAGTACAGCGTTTACGAACTTATATGATTTCTCAGTTCCGTAAAGTTTTGAGAGCTCTACTGCCTCGTTAATGGCAATTGAAGGAGATAATTTTAAATAATTCATTTCAAAAACTGCAATTTCCATAATAAGTCTATCGGTAACAACCATCCTTTCAGTTGGCCAATCAATAGACAATTCGTCTAATAATTTGTCAATAGCATCTTTATTTTCAATTATGCCCTCAGCTCTTACCCTTATAAATTCAAAGTCTTCTGGCTGGATGTGTTCGGCATATCTTTGCATAAGGACATTAATCGTGCTCTGACTGTTTATCTCAAGTTCATACAAAATTTTTAAAACCATCTCTCTTAAATATCTTAAGGATTTTTTCACTTTATGCCCATTCTTCTTTGAACGAAATTCGTATAATAATCCCCTTTTCTAAAGAATGCGTTCTTTAAAACCTCTCTGTGAAAGTCTATGGTAGTTGAAATTCCATCTATTACCATCTCATACAAAGCCCTTTCCATCCTGTTTATGGCTTTTTCTCTGGTAGGAGCGTATGCGATAACCTTTGCGATAAGCGAATCATAGTAAGGAACAATATCAAATCCTGAATAAAGATGAGTATCACACCTTATACCAGGACCACCTGGAGGAATAAATTGGGTAACCTTTCCCGGAGACGGACGAAAGTTATTGCGAGAATCCTCAGCATTAATTCTACACTCTATAGCATGTCCCATAATCTTTATATCATCCTGAGAAAATGGAATTGGTCTGTCTTCAGCAATCAATAGCTGTAACTCTACCAGATCAATTCCTGTTACCATCTCTGTTACAGGATGCTCAACTTGAATTCTTGCGTTAATTTCAATAAAATAAAACATCTCTTCAGGAGTGACAAGGAATTCTGCAGTACCAACTCCCACATATCCTACTTGGTTGGCTATAGCAAGAGCTGCCTCGCTTAAATCTTTTCTCAGCTTTGGACTAATAATACAAGAAGGGCTCTCTTCAAGAAGCTTTTGGTGTTTTCTTTGGATTGAACACTCTCTCTCAAAAAGAGATATACAGTTTCCAAATTTGTCCCTTGCAAATTGAATCTCTATATGTCTTGGCTCTGAAACATATTTTTCAAGGTATAAATTACTGTTTCCAAATGCTGTTTTGGCTTCATTTGAGGCAGTTTCAAAGGAGTCTTCAAGTTCTTTGAAACTCTGTACTATTCTCATACCCTTTCCGCCGCCTCCTGCCGCAGCCTTTAATATTAACGGAAAACCTATCTCTTTTGCAAGCCTAAAAAGGTCTTCTTTTGAATTGACAAAACCCGTTGAACCAGGAACCACTGGGACTCCTGCGCTCATAGCCACAGATCTCGCTACAGATTTGTCTCCAACCTTTTCCATAGCTTCGGGTGATGGCCCTATAAAGGTAATTCCAGCATCTTTGCAAACCCTTGCAAATTGAGGAGATTCGGCAAGAAAGCCGTAACCTGGATGAACAGCGTCACATCCGGTAACCTCAACAGCAGAAATTATAGCAGGAATGTTTAAGTAGCTTCCCTTTGCGCTAGCAGGTCCTATACATATGCTTGCATCAGCTTGTTTCACTGGGAGGCTCGTTTTATCTGCCTCTGAATAAGCTAAGACAGAAAAGTACCCATATTCTCTAAGTGCTCTAATAATTCTTAGAGCAATTTCACCCCTGTTTGCAATCAATATCCTTTTCATAAGGCAAAGTAACTAAAATCAATAGATTTAACAAATAACAGTCTTAGTTCAGACATTAATTCACCTCTAAAAGTATCGTAATATAAGGATTAAGTAATATTTTGCGGTTCAACAACCATCAAAGGCTGACCAAACTCGACAGGCATAGCGTTTTCTACTAGTATTTCCTTTATAGTTCCCTCTACTTCGGACTCTATTTCGTTCATAAGTTTCATTGCTTCAATAATACATACAACTTGACCTTTTTTTACGTAGTCTCCAACCTCTACAAAGGGCGGAGAGTTAGGCGAAGGAGATCTATAAAATGTGCCAACCATCGGAGATTTTATAAAAACTCCCTCTGATTTAGACTGTGAAATACCTTCTAAACTATTCTTTTTAATTTCTTCAGAAGTAGGCAAACTAAAGCCACCAATATCAACTACACCCTTTCGGTCACTTTCTCTCTTAAGATTTAGTTTTATTCCTTCGGATTCTAAACAAAGCTCAGTAATAGAGTTTTCCTGCATAGCCCTTATTAACTCTTTTATTTCTTCAAGATCAAAATTAATCATGACTTTACCCTTTCAATATAAAGATTTGTTCGGGTATCCACTCTTACCACATCTCCCACATTTATAAATAAAGGCACACTTATAACAGCTCCAGTCTCAAGGGTAGCAGGCTTTGAGCCGCCCTGTGCAGTATCGCCTCTTACGCCAGGATCGGTCTCAACCACCTCTAGATCAACAGTAGTCGGAAGTTCAATATTTAAAAGCGTACCATTATAAACTATTGCATCAACGCTTTGCTCTTCTTTAAGATAATTTACAGCATCTCCTAAAACGTCTTTATTCAACTCCCACTGTTCGTAGTTATTTAAGTCCATAAAGTGATAGGTATCCCCTGATTTGTACAAAAATTGAAATGGCCTTCTCTCAACATCTGCCTCTATTATCTTGTCTTCAGACCTAAAGGTCTTTTCAAGGACAGCGCCAGTTTTTAGATTTTTTAGCTTTGTTCTGACATATGCAGCGCCCTGTGCTTTTCTTGCGTGTTGAAAGTAAACAACCTGATATACAGCTCCATCAATTAAAATGTTTGTAGCATTTTTTAAGTCATTCATAGAAATTTCAGCCATATCTACACTCCCTAATCAAAGTTATTAGTGATAATAATATATTAAACTATATTATTTAAAATTTAACAAAAATTTACAAAAAAGCCAATTATTTTATTTTGTTATCAAAAATTCGTTTACGCTCTTTGCAACGCCTCTTCCTTCTGCTATTGCCCAAACGACAAGGCTTTGTCCTCTTCTCATATCTCCTGCTGCAAAAACCTTTTCTACGTTTGTTTTAAAATCTCCAAACTGTGCTTTGACGTTAGATCTGTGGTCTTGCTCAATGGAAAGTTCCTTTATAACTTTATCCTCTGGTCCCAAAAATCCCATAGCGATCAATACCATATCAGCTTTTAACTTTTCTTCGCTACAGGGAACGTGCTTTGGTATAAAATTACCTCTATCGTCTCTTTCCCATTTTACCTTAATAGTATTAACCCATCCAAGACTAACGCCGTCTTCTTTAGGTTCAAAACTCGTAACAGTGGTAAGATAAATTCTCGGATCCTTTCCAAAAAGAGCTATTCTTTCTTCTTGTCCATAGTCAACCTTTAAAACCTTTGGCCACTCAGGCCATGGATTATTTTGAGATCTAACTTTTGGTGGTTCAGGAAGTATTTCTATTTGTATAACGTCTTTACATCCATGTCTGATAGCTGTAGCAACACAATCAGTACCTGTATCTCCCCCTCCTATTATAATTACGTTTTTGTTCTTTGCTGATATCAAGTTTGAATAGTCGCTGTCCAAAAGGCATTTGGTATTTGACTTCAAAAAATCTACAGCAAAATAGATCCCCTTTAACTCTCTTCCAGGAACTTTTAGATCTCTGGGCTTGGTTGCGCCACAACAAAGGACTACAGCATCAAATTCCTTTACAAGATCTTTTAAATATATATCTACTCCAATTTCTTTATTCGTAAAAAACCTTACGCCCTCTTCTTGCATCAAGTCAATTCTTCTCATTACAACTTTTTTGTCAAGTTTCATGTTTGGTATGCCATACATTAGAAGGCCACCAACTCTATCTGCTCTTTCAAAAACTGAGACCTCGTGTCCATAAGAGTTTAATGTATCAGCACAAGCTAGACCCGATGGGCCTGATCCAACGACAGCTACTCTTTTACCACTTCTCTTAACAACCCTTTTCTCAACAAAGCCTTCTGAAAAAGCCTTTTCTATAATAGCAAGTTCATTGTTCTTTATAGTTACGCTCTCCCAATTCAAGCCTTCTGTACAAGAGCCTTCACATGGAGCAGGACAAACTCTTCCTGTAAACTCTGGAAAGTTGTTGGTAAAAATTAGCCTTTTATATGCCTCTTTCCATGCTCTCCTGTAAATTAGATCATTAAACTCTGGAATAAGGTTGTGAAGGGGACACCCTGCAGTCATTCCTCCAAGAAGAACCCCTGAGTGGCAAAAGGGTATTCCACAATCCATACACCTTGATGCCTGAAGGATTATATCTTCTTCGCTCATAGGTATTTTAAACTCGTTGAAGTCTTTAATCCTTTCAAGAGGAGCTCTCTCAGAAGGAGTTATTCTTTTTTGTTCAAGAAAGGCGCCAATCTTTCCCATAAATACCTCCTAAGTTGTGTTTAGTTACCAGAAATCCTTGACATATCTTTGATATTTTCATAGAAAGCTTCCATTAAAGCTTCATCTCCACTAAAACCAGCGGCATAAGCTTTTTCGATTGCAAGAAGCATTCTCTTGTAGTCTTTTGGTATTATCTTTACAAACCTCTTTTTCTCCTCTCTCCAATCTGACAAAACTTGTCTGGCAAGTGAAGAGTCTGTATACATTAAGTGTTTTTCGATCATTGAACGGACTTTCTCTTCTTCAGAAGAATTCTCTATAGACTCTACATATACAGTATTAACGTTTATTCTTGTTTTAAAGCTTTTGTCTATGTCATACACGTAAGCTATTCCACCAGTCATTCCAGCAGCAAAGTTTCTTCCTGTTTTCCCTAAACAAACAACTATGCCGCCCGTCATATACTCACAACCGTGATCGCCTACACCTTCAACCACGACCTTTGCTCCTGAATTTCTTACACAAAACCTTTCACCTGCAACTCCTCTAATATATCCCTCTCCTGAAGTAGCTCCATAAAACGCTACGTTTCCTATAATTATATTTTCATGCGCTACAAATTTTGAATTCTTTGGCGGATACACTATTATCTTGCCGCCACTTAGGCCTTTTGCTATGTAGTCGTTTGAATCACCCTCAAGAATAAGAGTTATTCCTTTCGGCAAAAATGCGCCAAAACTTTGGCCTGCAGAACCTACAAAATTTATTTTTATAGTATCTTCAGGCAAACCTTCAAGAGCATATCTTGAAGTTATTTCGCTGCCTAAAATTGTCCCAACTACTCTATTGGTATTTCTAATAGGCAAAGAGATCTCGACAGGCTCTCTGCTTTCTATTGCACCTTTACACTTTTTTAGTAATACTCTATAGTCCAAAGACTTTTCAATTGAATGATCCTGTTTTCTAGTGCAATATCTTCCAACTGACGAGTCTACTGGCGGTTTTGCGAGAATTGAATCAAGACAAAGCGTTTTGGCTTTCCAGTGATCTGTTTCTACAATCTCAAGGCAATCAGTTCTGCCAACCATCTCGTTTACAGTCCTAAATCCCATCTGGGCCATAATCTCTCTTAATTCTGTTGCTAAGAAATACATCAAATTTATTACATATTCAGGCTTTCCCTTAAAGTACTTCCTCAACTCTGGATTTTGGGTTGCAATGCCCACAGGACAGGTATCAAGGTTACAAACTCTCATCATCACACAACCTAACGCTACAAGCGGCAAGGTAGCAAATCCAAATTCTTCAGCCCCAAGCATCGCTGCAATTGCAATATCTCTGCCAGACATAAGCTTCCCATCTACCTCAATAGTTATTCTATCCCTTAAATTATTTAAAACAAGCGTCTGATGAGTTTCAGACAACCCCAACTCCCAGGGAAGCCCTGCATGTCGTATACTGGATCGTGGAGAGGCACCCGTTCCACCATCGTATCCAGATATCAATACTACATCTGCTTTCCCCTTAGAAACCCCTGCGGCGATAGTACCAACCCCAACCTCAGAAACGAGCTTTACGTTAATCCTTGCGTTTCGATTAGCGTTCTTGAGATCGTGAATGAGCTCAGCTAAATCTTCAATAGAGTATATATCGTGGTGTGGGGGTGGCGAAATAAGCCCTACTCCAGGAGTTGAGTATCTTGTTTTCGCTACCCACGGATAAACCTTCTGGCCAGGGAGTTGCCCTCCCTCGCCAGGCTTTGCTCCCTGAGCCATTTTTATCTGAATTTCGGATGCATTTACAAGATAAAGACTGTCTACGCCAAATCTTGCTGATGCAACTTGCTTAATAGCGCTATTTCTTGAGTCGCCGTTTTCATCTGGAATATATCTGGACGGATCTTCACCGCCTTCACCCGTATTTGACTTGCCGCCTATCCTATTCATAGCAATAGCAAGGGTCTCATGCGCCTCTTTCGAGATTGAACCATAGCTCATAGCACCAGTTTTAAATCTCTTTACAATAGATTCCACGCTCTCAACTTCATCAATTGGTATTGGGTTATTCTGTTTTTTAAATCTAAAAAGTCCTCTTAAGTTCTGAAGAGCGTCACACCCTTCGTGTAAAGAAGCAGTAAACGCCTTAAATTTTTTATAATCGCCCTCCATAACAGCTCTTTGTAAAAGATATATTGTTTCTGGCCTATAAGCGTGGTATTCGCCATCATCCCTAAACTGATAAATGCCTCCTGAAGGTAGCACTTGATTGTTTGGCAAAAAAGCCCTGTTGTATCTTAATAGAGTTTCTTGTTTAATTATATCCAAATTTATTCCGCCTATTCTTGACGGCGTTCCTGTAAAATATCTATCAATCACTTCCTTGCCGATTCCTACACACTCGAATATCTGAGCGCCCATATAGCTCTGAAGAGTTGAAATGCCCATTTTGGAGGCTACTTTCATCACGCCCTTTAAAGCTGCTTTTACGTAATTTTTTACTGCCAAATCGTAGTCTATTTCTAAAAGAGATTTTTCGCACATATCCTTTAGCGTATCAAAAACAAGATAAGGATTTATTGCACTAGCTCCGTAGCCAATTAAACATGCAAAGTGATGTACTTCTCTTGGCTCTGCCGACTCCAGGACTATGCTAACCTTTGTTCTAGTACCCTTTCTGATAAGGTGATGATTTAAGCCAGAGAGCGCAAGAAGAGCAGGAATTGGAACCAGATCGAAACTTGCACTTCTATCAGAGAGTACAATTACGTTTGTTCCACTTTCAACTAACTCATCTGCCCTTTCAAAAAGTTTGTCAAGAGCTATCTTTAGATCTGAGTCTCGATTAAATAATATAGAAACTGTTTCAGACTTAAATTTTTCTTGATCAAGAGATTTTATCTTCTGTATATCTACATTTGTAAGTATTGGATTTTTTAACAAAAGACGCCTGCAATCTTCTGGTCTTGGCTCAATAAGATTTCCTTCACTTCCAAGTAGCATCTCAGAAGCTGTTATTATTTCCTCTCTAATTCCGTCCAACGGCGGATTTGTAACCTGGGCAAAGAGTTGCTTGAAATAGTTATATAGCAATTGTTCTTGGTTAGAAAGCACTGCAAGTGGTGAGTCATAACCCATTGATCCAACGGGTTCAACCCCTTGAAGCGCCATAGGTTCAATTATCTTTCTTATATCCTCATATGTATATCCAAAAGCAAGCTGCAATTGAATTAGTGACAAATTTGAATTATTCTTTGAAAGATGCTTATTTTTAACCTCCAAGTCATTAAGAGTAATCATATACTTATCAAGCCATGAAGAATATGGCTTCTCTTCGGAGATTTTCCTTTTTAGCTCTTCATCAGAGACTATCCTTCCCTCAACGGTATCAACCAAAAGCATTCTTCCGGGTCTGAGTCTATCCTTGATAACAATTTTTTCAGGATCTATATCACATACTCCAACTTCTGAAGAAAGTACTATTGTGTCGTCATCCATTACATAATATCTCGATGGTCTAAGACCATTCCTATCTAAAACAGCTCCTACAATTAGACCATCTGTAAAAACTATTGAAGCAGGGCCATCCCATGGCTCCATTAAGCAGCTGTGATATTTATAAAAAGCCTTTTTCTTCTCGTTCATGCTTTCGTGGTTTTGCCAGGGTTCCGGTATCATCATCATAACTGAATGTGGCAAACTTCTGCCCGTTAGATATAGCATCTCAAGACAATTATCAAACATCTGAGAGTCAGAGCCGTCTTCATTAATTATTGGCAAACACTTGGTAATTTCTGGAAATATTTTGGAAGCAAAAAGTTTTTCTCTTGCCTTCATCCAATTTATATTTCCTCTAAGGGTATTTATTTCGCCGTTGTGAATTATATATCTATATGGGTGGGCCCTTTCCCAGGAGGGGAAGGTATTGGTAGAAAATCTTGAATGAACTACTGAAATCGCGCTTTCAAAATCGGGGTCTCTAAGATCTTTATAATACTCTGGCACCTGTTGAGGAGTTAACATTCCCTTATAAACTATTGTTCGCGAAGAAAGGCTGCATATATAAAAAAGCAAATTGTCTTCATCAGCATACTTTATTTCCTTTTCAGCCCTTTTTCTAATAAGATAGAGCTTTCTTTCAAAATCAATGCCCTTTTTTACTGAATTTGATCTCTTGATAAAGGCCTGTTTTACTACTGGTTCTTTAAGTTTTGCAACGCTTCCAAGCGTTGAGTTATCCGTCTCAAGTCTTCTCCAAAAAATAACGTTTTGTCCTTCTTCTTCAACAATTTCTTCAAATTTTGATTCGAGTTCTCTTATCTTTTCTTCATCTTTAGGAAAGAATATCTGTGCTAGAGCGTAGTCTCCCTCTTGGGGGAGATTTGGAACAACTTTCTTAAAAAACTTGTGAGGAATCTGGGTTAAGATACCTGCGCCATCACCTGTATTCTCTTCGCATCCTCTTGCCCCTCTGTGGTCCAGATTGACCAAAATTTTTAGAGCGCTCTGAACAATCTGAAAAGATTTCTTACCTTTGATGTTGGCAATAAAACCTATTCCACATGCATCGTGTTCATAAAAGGGGTCGTACAAACCGTTTGAAAAAGTCTTTCCCATTAGCTTTCTTTCTCCTCATCTCGTCAAGTATGTAAATGGCTTTATTTTATATAAATAATTGTAAAAAGTGAATAGCTTTATTTTATTTCAAATTATTTTGATGCCTAAATTAAGCATTCAAATAAATTGCCAAATTCTACCAGCATGTGATATATGATTTTTAGTCAACATTATAGGGATAACAAATTTGGTTGATTTCTTAGAAGATGTAAGGGGTTTAAAGTGTGCACATGACAAGTTCTTTAAGATAGTTTTTTCAGATGCTAAGGATACAAAAAGCATAAGTTCTCTTATTAATTGGTACCAAAAAACAAAAATATTACTCACTTTTTAGCAGTAAATAAAAAGCTTAAATTCCTTGAATTATCAGCAATTTTTGGTTTTTTGTTTGCTCTAACTGTCAAAGGCTTCATTTTCTCCTAAAAGGACTGTTAACGGACAGTGATATTGTCACCCCTTAAGAAGACAGTAATAATGTCACTATGATGGGAGAGATATTTTTGAGTGTTAAGGAATCACGCAGAGTTTTTGTAATTGAACAAGCAATTGAAGGCAATATCACTAATAGACAGGCAGCTGAAGTTTTAGGCTTAAGTAAACGTCAAATTATTCGTTTGAAGGAGAGGGTGAAAACAGAAGGCGTTACTGGTCTGGTTCACAAAAATAGAGGCAGAGAATCAAAACAGAGAATACCTAAAGAAACTAGAGAAAGGATTGTTAAATTAGCTCAGGATAGTCTTCACAATGCCAGTTGTCAGCAAATAGCTGAAATACTTGAAGAGTTTTATAACATAGATGTTTCATCCAAGACAGTAAATCGTATCTTAAAGAAAAATAATATTCCATTAAGTCATACGCACAGGTCATCTAAGCTTAAGAGGTCACGTAAACGTTTACCTCAGGAAGGTCTACTTTCTCAAATAGACGCCAGTCCTTTTGAATGGCTTGAAGATAGAGGACCAATGCTTTCTTTGCACGGTTCTATTGATGATGCTACTAGTAAGGTTCAGGGATTACATTTTGAACTTCATGAATGTCTTTTTGGTTACTTAAAACTTATTCAACAAGTAGCACAGAACTTTGGAATACCTAAAAGCATATACAGTGATCGTCATACCATTTTCTTTTCACCTAAAGAGGATAAGTTATCAATTTCAGAAGAATTATCTGGGCAAACTGTTCCCTTAACTCAGTTTGGCAGAGCTATTTCAGAATTAGGGATTAGACATATACCCGCTCGTTCTCCACAGGCCAAAGGACGTATTGAACGTCTTTGGGGCACATTACAAAAGAGACTAACAATTGAACTGCGTATGGCAGGTATATCTACTATTGAAGCAGCAAATGAATTTCTACCAGACTTTATTAAAAGGTTTAATCAAAGGTTCGCTGTTGTTCCAGATAACCCCAAGTTAACTTATAGCCCTTGCCCTTCATTAGACAAACTAGAAGAGATTCTATCATGGCATCAAGAACGCAAGGCATCTCACGGCTCTTATATATCTTACCTGGGTCATATTTATCAATTAGTAGATTCTAATGGCAAGGTAATACCTTTAACTCCTAAAAGTACAGTAAAAGTTCTAACTCATCTAGATGGATCATTCAGCGCATTATACGCTGATAAATATTACTTACTACAAGAATTACTCATACCACCTAAAGAAAAAGTAAAGAATGGCTCTAAAAACACTTCAACCAAAAAACCTTATATACCTGCTGCAGACCACCCCTGGCGTCATATGGTTATCAACAAGTTTAAAAGACCTAATTCAAATTCTAATTCAAGTTCTAATTCAAATTCAAATAGCAATGACAATTCATCATTAGTTGATGAAAGAGGGGTGACAAAATCAGTGTCTCATTAATTTACTTTTGTAGTGACAAAATCAGTGTCCCTTGACATTTCTCCTAAAAGGACTTGCATTTTAAATTAAAATAATGTATAAATATATAAGATTTGCCGAGGTAGCTCAGTAGGTAGAGCAGAGGACTGAAAATCCTCGTGTCGCTGGTTCGATTCCGGCCCTCGGCACCACTTCATTGGGGAATCGTCTAACGGTAGGACGCATGGCTCTGGACCATGTAGTGGTGGTTCGAATCCATCTTCCCCAGCCAGTTAGTTTATGGCCCTATCGTCTAGTGGACCAGGACGCCGGGTTCTCAGCTCGGTAACTGGGGTTCGAATCCCCATAGGGCTACCATTTTTTTAGGGGGAAAGATGAGCGACTCTTTTAAAGCAATTGGCAAGGTAGTATCAAACATAAAAAGAGGCATGAGGATACCTGTAAATGGTTACAGCGGCGAAATACATATATTTAAAGATTTCGAAGATGGATTAGTAGGCATTGAAAACAATTCTTTTTTGGTGATTGCTGCTCTCTTTGGATCCCCTTCAAACAAACCTCTTATGGTTTATCCAAGAGGAGATTTCAGCCTTGAACTGACCGGCGTTTTTTCTTTAAGAAGCCCTGTCAGGCCAAATCCTATTGCGTTAGATACTGTAGAACTTATAAAAAGAGAACGAAATATACTAAAGGTTTCAGGTTTAGACTTCTATGACGATACGCCAATACTCGATATAAAATCATATTCTCCTTTTAATGAAATCATCCTTAGCGCCACACAAGAAAAGAGCTTTATTTTTGCAAAGTTAAACGTTGACGAAAGAAAAGAACTTTTAACAGGATTCGTAAAAAAATCTCTGGGCGATATCTCCCAGGACTCAATTGAAGCAATAAACTTTTTTCTTGAACTCATAAACAAAAATGTAGTAATAAGAAGCAAAAAGACAAAATATAAAGTTAGGGGCAGTTTGAAATTCCTCGAAACAGTGGTACTCATTAGTGGAGCAACAATTCATTCAGGAAGGCTTGAATATGAACTTGATAAAAATAACTCATTAGAAATCATTCCCCCACCACCTTAGTCCTTATGGTATAAGGAAATTAAAAAGATATCCTGTAAATATTATTGATAGCGTTACTATTCCAAGAAATATAGCGATAAGCGGCGGTTTTATAACCTGTCTTAAAAGTATTGTCTCAGGAAGAGATACAGCCGTTACAGACATCATAAAAGCTAGAGCTGTACCAATAGGAACACCAAGTCTAATTAACTCTGAAACAACAGGTATCATGCCAGCAGCATTAGAGTAAAGCGGAATTCCTACCAAAACGGCTACCAGAACCGCAAAAGGATTATTCGGTCCTGCAATCTGAGCCAAAAATCCTGTAGGTGCCCATCCGTGCATTCCAGATGCCATGCCTATACCTATAATCACCCAAATTCCTATTTTCTTTATAAGATTAATAGTATAGTTAAAAGATTCCTTTACCCTCTCTTTAAAAGTTATTTTGACATCCTCTACTTCTAAATCTACCTCTGTCGAGACATTCTCATAAACATATCCTTCAATATATTTTTCAAGTTTCAGAGCTCCTATTATAATGCCGCCAAAAAAAGCAATAACTTCTCCTGAAAGGATGTATATACCAGCTATTTCCCAGCCAAATAAACCATACAAAAGAACTAGCGCTACCTCATTAACTGTTGGAGCAGCTATTAGATATGTAAAAGTAACGCCTAGTGGTACTCCAGCTTCAACAAACCCGATAAACAGCGGTACTGCTGAGCAAGAGCAAAAGGGTGTTATTATACCCACAAGATCAGCTAAAAGGTGGGCAAAGTAAACGTTTTTGCCCTTTTTTACAAGAATAGATCTAACCTTTTCTGGAGTCAAATAACTTCTTATATAAGTTATTATGAATATAATAACCAGAAGCAGAAAAAATATTTTGGAAGTATCTTCGATAAAAAAGTGTATAGCGTTAGTAAGATGACGTCCCTTTTCAAGATGCAGAAGGTTATATGCTACATAATCGGCAAACCAGGTAAATATTTGCATAAATTTATTTAACCCTTATTTTTATTTAACATTTCGTTAAATAATGTTTTCAATATGTCTTCAGGTGAAGGAACTTTACCCTTAAGAATTACTTTTTCGTCCACCACAAGAACTGGAGTAGTCATAACTTTGTATTTCATTATTTCTTTTACGTCTTCAACCTTATAAATAGTTGCTGGAATCTGCCCCATTTCAATAGCCTTTTTCGTGTTGTCATATAGCTTCTTGCAATTCGGACATCCTGTGCCTAAAACCTTTATGGTCACCTTTCAACCTCCTAAACATATATTATTAATTATGTATATTATAATTATATAATAAATTTAGTCAAGTATTTTATATAATTTCTGCTTGACTTTTTCATACAAAAGATCAGGAGGTGCTGTAGAGTTGGTAGTGAGGAACAATGAAGTAAAAATAGTTACTTTAAGTTCTGACTTAGAAGGCAACTTTGGCAAAATTTTTCCGAATAAGAGGCCTGAAGAATTTAATATCATAAGATCGCTTACAGAAGAACAAATAGCTAAAGAATAGATTTGTAAGGTCTAAAAACTTTTAAGGCGAACGTTATATTTTATTATATTTTTTAATTAATTAATTAAATCCTATACACTACTCTTTAATTCTTCCAAGAAATCCTTCTCTCTATATTCGTGTTCAGCCTTAACCTTCTTCTTTTTTACTTTTTGATCATATTCTCTAAGGTCCTTTCTTATTATCTTTGCACTCACTGTTTTCGGAAATGAATCCAAGAATTCTATAAAGCGAGGCCTTTTATAAGGAGCCATATGTTTTCTGATAAATTTAAACAATTCAAGAGCCATTTCGCGAGAAGGAATGTAGTCAGGTTTTAAAACTATAAAAGCTTTTGGAACTACCATCTCCCTCTCATCTGTAGTAGGTACCACTGCAACTTCAAGAACCGCATGATGCTCCATAATTTCGCTCTCAACCTCAAAGGGGCTGATTCTATAATCAAGACTCTTAAATACATCATCAGTTCTTCCAACAAAATAAAAATATCCATCTTTATCCATATAAGCTGTATCGCCTGAAAGATAGTAACCGCCCTTAAAAACTGAGTCATTTTTGGCTGAATCATTATATGCATTTAAAATTCCAAGAGGCTTAATAGGATAGATGTTGACTCCTATCTGCCCATCTTCGCCTTCATTTTTAAGATCTAGCTGATTGCTCAAAATGCTCAAATTATATCCTGGAGCAGTTTTGCCCATTGAACCTTTTTTAGTATGCTCCCCCTTAAAGTTTCCAACCATAATAGTGCTTTCAGTTTGGCCATAGCCCTCTCTTAAATTAAGGTTTATGTTTTCTTTAACTTTTTTTATAATTTCAGGATTAAGAGGTTCGCCAGCACTAACAATCTCCCTTAAAGAAAACTTGTAACTTTTTAGATCTTCGATTAAAAAGAGTTTCCAGACGCTAAGAGGAGCACAAAGCGTAGTAATTTTATACTTTTCTATCTTAGACAAAATATTTTTTGGGTTAAATCTGCCCTTATATCTATAGATAAAAGACGTAGCCTGAGCGTTCCAGGGGACAAAAACGCTACTCCACGCATGTTTTGCCCAGCCGGGAGCACTTATATTGTAATGAATATCTCCTTTTGTACAACCTACCCAGTAAAGAGTTGTTAGATGGCCAACTGGATAGTTGTGATTGTGAATAACTAGCTTTGGCTTTGCAGTAGTTCCTGAAGTAAAGAAGGAGTACATCTCGTCAGTCGAATACGTAATAAAAGAAGGAGAGTATTCTTCTTTGAAATTGTCAACTTCAAGGTAATTTATCCAAATAGGAGATTTCCCCTTACTATTATTAAAAACTGAGTTTGAATAATTCCCTACATTGATAACAGCACTTAGATATTTGTTCGCAACGCCCTCAATTTTAGAAAGCTTTGAAAGAATTTCACTGTCTATAAAGATGAACTTTATGTTAGCAGTCTCTATCCTTTCTGCAACATCCTCAGCAGGAAGCATAGTAGCAGCAGGAATTATAACCCCTCCTGCTTTCATTATTCCAAGAAGAATCTCAAATAAAGAAACAGAATTTTCCATCATTACCATAACCCTGTCTCTTTTTTGCAGTCCAATTTCTTTCAAAAAATTTGCTACCTGGTTAGATCTCTTCCTCAAAAAGTCGTAGCTTGCAAAGATTTCTCTCCCATCGTCGTCCACAAATAATAAAGCAGTGTCGTTATTATTTGATGCAATGAAGTCAAAATAATCTAACGCCCAATTAAATTTCGTCAAATGAGGCCATTTAAATTCTTTTTTACATTTTTCATAATCTGGATAAGATAAAATAAAATCTCTAAGTTTTAGAAACTCTTCTAGTTCTCTTTTCATAAATTGTCCCTCTCCTAAAATAATTGTCAGAATATTCTGTTATTATAACATAAAAAAATAAAACCCACACTTCAGTTATTATCTAAAAAAAATCTAATAAGATTTATTTTTATAACTATTTATAAAACTCTAACCAAACTTGTACTGTACGCCAAATCCCCCTCTTGGATATCTCCAGGTAATATAGCTACAAACGATTCTACAAGTACCACATTCGACACATGCATCGTAGTTAATAGAGAGCTTTTCCTCTTCATCGTCATAGGAATAAACTCCTGCCGGGCAAACATATGTACAGGGTCTTCCCTGGCATCTCTTACATTCATTTGGATCGCTTATTCCCAGGTGGCTTTCTTCTTCATCTATATTGTAACCTATCAAATAAAGCTTATCCTCAATTCTCATCTTAAGTTCCTCCAAACACTAAATATGTCTTTTATAATGCTAAAGTATCCAATTTCTTTTTTTGCTTTATTTAAAATTAACTTTATTTTCTCTGATTTTGGAACTCTATCTACATTGTATATTTCATACATAGCATCTATCAAAAATTTCGGATACTTTGAAATAAGGTATTTTTTTTCTTCTAATAATTTTGGCAAATTTTTATACGTTTTTAAATCTTTCAATACAAAAGATTCTTCAAGCCTTTTCTGATAAGCACTCAACGCCCTTTGCGAAAAATCCCCTTTCTTTCTTGCCTCAATATATGTTTTTGCAGCAAGTTTTCCGGATTCAATTGCGAGATTTGCTCCTTCTCTGTGGATGCTGTTTACCAGCATAGCTGCATCTCCTACAACCATAAAGCCATCGTGATACAATTTCGGCATTGAATAATATCCACCTTCTGGGATCATGTGAGCCATATACTCTTTAGTTTCGCCACCACTAACTAAGGGTTTTATTGCAGGATGACTTTTTAAAGTTTCGAGCAAATCGTTAGGATTCATCTTAAGCCTTACCAAATCTTCTATAACTGCTCCTATACCTACAGACAAAGAGTTCCTATTAGTATAAACAAATCCCATTGCTCTCATTTCGTTAAAATAGGGACCAGTTATCTCTATAGTAACTCCCTCAGAAGAGTTTGAAACTCCAAATCTATCGTTTATAACTTTATCTGGTAACTCTATAACTTCTTTTACGCCAAGAGCAACGTTATTTGCATTAATCTTCTTTCTCAGACCAAGAGATTTTGGCAAAAAGGAATTCACCCCTTCGGCCGAAATCACAACATCACAATAAAGATCTCCATTTGGTCTATCAGTTCTTACACCAACTACTTTTCCCCTTTTCAAAATTAGCTCTCTTACTACCGTCTCATTTATTATCATCGCAGAGGCATCTGACACCTTTTTTGCAAACCACTTATCAAATTTTGCCCTGAACACACTAAAACAATTGTATGGCTCAACGTTATACCTCTCGCTCTTTAACCCTGCAGAAAACATTGAATCATCCGACAAAAACCAGACTTTTTGCTCAATTATATGTCTTTCTAGCGGTGCTTCTTTATAAAAATCAGGTATCAAGTCATCTAAGGAACTCCTATAAAATATACCACCCATGACGTTTTTGGAACCTGGAAAAATACCACGTTCTATAATAGCAACGTTTATTCCCTCTTTAGCTAAAACATAACCAGCAGCAAGTCCTGCAGGTCCTGCCCCTACTATTATTACGTCAAAATCATTCTTTCTCATCTTTTTGAACCTCCAGCTTTTAGCTTATTACCAAAAAATTGAGTTAGCCTTGGTAAAATCTCTATAGCGTCTCCAACAATTCCATAAGTTGCTATGTCAAATATTGGGGCTTGAGGATCTTTATTGATGGCAATAATAATTTCAGAAGATTTCATCCCAGCCAGATGTTGAATAGCACCAGATATCCCTGCAGCAATATAAATCTTTGGGTGAACAGTTTGGCCAGTTTGCCCTACCTGCCTTGAATATGGAGCCCATCCCATCTGAACTACCTTTCTTGATACAGCCCATGTACCACCCAAAGTTCTCGCTAGATCTTCTAGAAGTTTTATATTTTCCTTTTTCCCTATACCCCTGCCCCCTGCCACTATTACGTCGTAAAAGCTCAAATTAACTTTATCGGAATCGCTCTTAACTTTTTCTAAGATTTTTTTTGGTATTTTATCCTCTAAGAGTTCAAATTCTTCCCTAATCTTTTCTATATTATTTATCGGATTTTTCGTTGCCTGAAAAACCCCCGGCCTTACTGTGGACATCTGAGGCCTGTTGTCAGGACAATATATTACAGCCATAAGGTTTCCACCAAAGGTAGGACGGGTCATTAATAAATTTTTTGCATCTGATTCAAAATCTATATCTAACGCTGTAGTATCAGCAGTTAACCCTGTATCAAGTTTTGTTGCAAGCGGTGCTGCTATATCTCTGCCAAGGGTGGTAGCCCCTATTAATATTATCTCAGGCTTATATTTTTCAATCAGATAAAGAAGACTATCTCTATAGGGCTCCGTTCTATACTCTTTAAGCACAGGACTTTCAATAAAATAAAATTTCTCGGCACCATATTCAGCCAATCTTTCAGAAAAAATTTCAACGTTATCGCCTACAGTGAAGGCACAAATTTTACACCCTATATCCTTCGCCAATTGGCGACCTTTCGTTAGTAACTCTAAAGAAACGTGTTCAATTTTTCCACTATCATGTTCTATAAAAACCCATACATCTTTATATTCGCTAATATTATGAGTCATGACGCAGTCTCCTATATTCTACCCATTTGTTTTAAAACAGGTTCTAATTTCTCAAATAAAACTCTTGCCAAATCGTCAATGCTTGCTTCAATAGTTTCCCCTCTCTCCCTCTTAGAAGGGACAAAAACTCTCTTTACTTTTGTAGGAGAGCTTTTTAAACCACACTTTGTTGGATCAATTTTCACATTATTTGAGTTAAGCACGTGTATCTCTGACTTTGCAGCCCTAATTAAATCTGGGAGAGGAGAAAATCTAAGGGTATTTAACTCTTTTTCTGTAGTAATCATACACGGCATAGAAACCTGAAGAGTTTCAAAACCTCCCTCTATTAGTCTCTGAGCTATTACATAACCCTTCTCAGGATTTACTTCTATTATCTTTATAGCACATGTCACAAGCGGTATATTAAAGCGAGTTGCCAAACCAGGACCAGTTTGAGCAGTATCACCGTCAATAGCCTGCTTCCCAGCCCAGAATATATTGACTGGTCCATTTTCTTCTATAATCTTTTGTGCTCCAACCCATAAAGCGTAACTTGTAGCCCAGGTATCAGATCCTGCAAAAACCCTATCACAAAGAAGATATGCCTTATCTGCTCCCATGGAGAGGGCCTTCCTTAGAGCCTCTTCAGCCATTGGTGGGCCCATACTTAAAACCGAAACTATTCCCCCAAATTTATCTTTTACTTGAACAGCTGCCTCAATGGCGTGAGCGTCATAAGGATTGATTATTGCAGGAACACCTTCTCTAATCAAAGTGCCTGTATGATAGTCCACTCTAACTTGAGCTGCATCTGGAACTTGTTTGATAAAAACTAAAGAGTGCACATAAACCTCCTTTAGATAAAAATTACTTAAAAAACTATTAAAATTTAACAACTTAAAAAACACTAAAAAACTTTTGAATTTTATCTTAACTTTATATTTTCAATCCACTCTTCTGTATCTAAAACCTTACTAAATCTTATTGCCTGAGTAATTAAAATTGCTCTGTATTTGCGAAACTATCAGGAAAATTTTTCTCAATTATATATTTATATTTTCTCTCTCTTACTTCTTGAACGTCGATAACCAACAGAACTCTCTTCATTTTCCCTCCTAAATAAAGTCTATATTTTTACAGCTTTGACCCTTAGTCGCACATAGTCTACAACCCAATTCCCATCTATAAATAAAGTAGGCCTAAGGATTTCTTCAATAGATTTATATGCTTCTTCTTTCTCATCAAGAGATAATTTTTCAAAAAATACTCCAAAAAATATATCAAGCCAATCCCTTAAGCCTTTCTCTTTTCCTTTGAGTCTGGTTGGTCTATCAAATAGATATGCTTCTATTGTCTTAAAGCCTTGATTTTCAAGCAATGAAGCATACTCTTCAACAGAAGGATAAAACCAAGGGTTAAGTTTGGCAGCATCAATTTCATATCTCGACAACACTTTACAAATTGCTTTTATTACACTATCTACATTGCCCCTGCCCCCAAATTCGGCCACAAACCTGCCGCCTCCTTTTAAAGCAAGATAAATTGATTCAATTGCTAAAGAAGCTTTTTTTACCCAGTGAAGAACAGCATTAGAAAAGACTGCATCAACAGGATCTTTTAATCGAAAACTTTCAGCAAAATCTACGAAAAATTTTATTTCAGGATATTTTTTGCGTGCTCTTTCAATCATGGTAGTGGAACAATCTACCCCAATAGGAATAGCTCCTAACCTATATATTTCATAAGTTAAGTCACCAGTTCCACAACCAAGATCTAAGATGATCTCACCTGACATTGGGGACAATAGTTTGAGTACTTCTTTCCCAAATTCACTAACAAAGTGCACTTTATTATCATAATTTTCTGGATCCCACGTGTTCAAAAAATAATCTTGCCCCTTAGTTATTTATAATTTTATAGTAAATAATATATTTATTAATTTTGTCAATATGACTTGACATACAAAATATTATATAACATAAAATAAATTTTATTCAACGATTGTCGTTTGAAATAGAATTAAATAAAAAAAACAAAAATTTATGCTTTTTGTTCGGCAAAGAATTTGCCCCCGTTTTAAAATAGTCTGTAACGTTGCCTACAAGCACATCGTTTATATCAAGAGGTTTTATTTTTTGAGGCTTTGAGAAATCAATATCAGAAATTTTTATGAATTTTTTGGCATCCTTGGTTCTCGAATACCAATAAATTATTTTCTTTGTTAGATCGTATCCCACTGTCCACTGGGTAATCCCCTCATAAGGTAACTCAGATAAGTCATTTTGAGCAGTTGCTCTCATAATCTTGAATGCATCACAAATAGAATCTTTATGATACTTTTTCAAATCGTTATATAAAATTGCTGCCTCTACAAACCTGTTCTCGCTATTTGCTTCAGCATCTTTTGGCAAGACTAATTCTCCTCCAAAGCCTTTATATTTCTTTAAGTTATCTAAACTTAACTGATAAAAATTGTTTGTTAGGATATCAAATTCAGGATTTTTATGGATTATAACCTTGCTATCGGGCAATATATCTACTATTGCAACATTACCTGAGCTATCAGCCATAATATAGTGCAGGTTAACTGACATATCAGCATAGTTAAAGTTAATTATCTGAACATTTTTGATAGCTTTTAATGCATCATTTACATCTGCACAGTTATCAAGAAGATATTCTACCAATTTCCAATTGTTTATAGAAGCCTTTTTAAAGTCTATATTACTTGAAGTCTTTCCATCGTTATCATCAAGCCACAACGAGGAGACCCAAAAGCCCTTCTCGTTTATTCCATCTACAGGAATACTTATCTGACCGTACAAAAGACTGGTTTCAACAACGTCAAAAGTTATACTGCCATATTTTGAAACCCATTGAACGCTGTTAAAGTCATCATCATCGTTGTCCTGTAAAAAATCTGCTTCCTTTTTAACCCCTCTATCGTGTCTCACCACAAAAGCCTGGCCATTAGTCCAATCAAAATTTCTTGCTGCAATTATGTCTTTCCCATGCAAAACAACTGCTGTACAGGCAAATGTAATAGAACCTGTATATAACACCACGCAAAGAATTAGAATTATTACAAATACATTTCTTGAGTTACCAGGCAACTTTTTCTCTCCAAAATTTTAAATTAAATACGATCATAGCTAAATTTAAGTAACAAAATTTCCAATAATATGATTATATTATAATATAAATCGATAAATTTATAAAGATGTAGTTAAAAGAATTTAGCTACTCTGAAAACAAAGCCTTTTAAAGCCGAATTCATAAGCAAGAGCGGCACATGTAGTCCCAAAGAAAATAACCTCTTTGCCTGAACTATACCCAATTAGTTCATCAATAGAACCATTTACTAAGGTTGAACCCGTCATAAAAACCACATCGCTTTTCTTTATTATCTCTTTATTTAACTTATATGACTCGATTAAAATTCCATTTTTAAATTTGTCAATGTTTTCTGGGTCCATATCGGTCACTCTTATATCAAAGTGTTTCGAAAGGGTCGATACAAAAGCTGGCTGATATCCAACAACAGCAATTTTTAAATTTTTAAAGTTGTCTTTGAAATGCTCTAATGTCCTCTTAGCACAAAGCTCTGGTCCTTCATCTTTACAGTGAATAGTGTTATTTAAGAGTCCTAAAAATCTATAGGTAGCATTAATAGCTGCAACAATTAATGCTCTATTTTGTTCTTGCGACTCGTTTAATCTACTTATCTCTTCAAGATGCCCAACGTACTTAGATGGAGTTGAAGTAAACGCTTGACCAATTGACTCCTTTATTTTAGCTTGAATTAAAAATTCTTTTCCCTTTAACAAGGGAAAATCGTCTCTTTGTGGCTCTCCAATTGCCTCCTTTGGAGTAAGTCCTCTAATCTCTACGTTTATGTTCTCTCTTTGAAGATTCATATCAACTACCCTTTTCCACCACTTCTTTTTTAAAGATTTAAGAAGCACATTTTTCATCCTTTCAAATAGAAATAATTTTTTTTGTTAGAATTTAAATAAAAATTTCTTATTTGTAAGATTTATAAACATATTATAAGCTTTATCAATGTCTTAAAGCTTTAGAAGGAGTGAAAAAAATGAAAGCACATGTGAATGAAACCTTGTGTATTGGTTGTGGAACCTGTGAAGCGATTTGTCCTGATGTATTCAAACTTGAAGGCGCTGTAGCAAAAGTCATCTCCGAAACCTGTAATGATTGTTGCCAAAGCGCCAAAGAATCCTGCCCAGTTGAGGCTATATGGTTAGAGTAAGAAAGTGAGGGTTACAAGTTTTTGTGTAGCTCATGTATTTGATTAGCCAAATCGTCTATCTTTTTTAGATCTTCATCGTTTGGCATCCCCTTTATGAGAACTGGGTTTATTATGTGAGGTTTCAGGGGTGAAAGTACATTAGAAATAATATCCACTACCTTTGAACCCCAACCGTATGAGCCTATCAAACCAAAATATTTTGTTTTTGGTTTAAGAGCAGCTACTAAATAAGCAGCATAAACAGCTGCAGGATGAGGGCCAAGCAATATTGTAGGAGTAGCTAAAACAATAGTCGCAGCATCAACCATATGAGTAGCTATTTCTCCCACATCAGTTTTTGTTAAACTAAACTGCATTACTTCAATGTTAAGATCTATTAAGCACTGGACGAGTCTTTCGACCAATATTTTAGTACTTCCATGCATAGAAACGTATGGTATCAAAACAAGATTCTTTACTCTGTCAGATATCCAATCTTCGGTAGCACTTATTATAAATCTTGGATCTTGATAAACTGGACCGTGACTTGGAGCAATAATTTTTGGAGCAAGATCCTTTACAACTTCAATGTTCTTTTTGATATTGTTTCTAAATGGCATCATTACTTCTGAGTAATATCTCTTTGCAGCCAGATATACAAGTGATTCATCAGTCACATAAAGCTCGCTGGTTGCGATGTGCGAACCAAGAAAATCGCATGTAAAAAGTATCTTTTCTTCTTCCAGAAGGGTTATCATAGTCTCTGGCCAGTGCACCCATGGGGTTATCTTAAATTGCAGGGTTTTTGAGCCAAGTTCAAGCTTGTCGCCATCCTTTACCACCAAAAATCTATCGCCATCTATATGTAACAAATCAATTAGAAAGTCTTTACATCTGGAATTGGTTACAACCATGGCATCAGGATTGAGATTCAATACGTCACCAATTGAACCGCTATGATCTTGCTCAGCGTGATTCGAGATTACATAATCCACTCTCACGTTTAGTCTCTTGAGATCGTTTATTAGTTCATACGTTTTCGTAGGATCTGTGCTATCAATAAGAGCACATTTTTCGCTGCCTCTTACAAGGTATGCGTTATAGGTAGTCCCGTATGGCAAAGAAATAAGCTCATCAAAGATCCTTCTGTCCCAATCAATAGACCTCAAAGACCAAACGCCTTCTGAAATCTTCTTAATAGACATTTTTAACCTCCTGATTTATCAAAATTTTTTTACTATTATCTGAGTCTTTCTAACTAAATAAATTGGCAGAGCAAAACCACTAAATATATGTACAAGTCTACTAAATGGCAGTATAAGAAACAAAGTGAAGCCTAAAAACATATGGACTCTATAAATCACAGGAATCATATTTAAATAGTTTATTGCCTGAAATCTAAAGGTTAAGAGATTTTTTACATACTGAGATAGGTACAGCAAAAGATGTCCATCTCTCTCAAATAGAAAAGAATAAATTACGCACATCATACCTACACACAGAGTAAAAAATATCCACAATAGAACGAAGATATCCATCGAAGTTGATGTCGCTAAAACTAATTTATTAGTAAGCCTTCTAAATATTAGTAACAAAACTCCAATAATTGTTATAGCTCCAAAAACAGAACCAAAAGCTATCTCTATCATCTGATGAACGCCGCTTGATAGTCCTACAAACTGAAAAACTCTCTCAGGAGTCAAAAGGCCAAATAGGTGCCCCAAAAACAACGCCAGGATGCCAAAGTGAAATAGGTTGCTTCCTAACTTTAATATTTTGTCCTCAAAGATCTCGCTTGAAGCTGTTTTCCAATTATAGGGCCTGTAAAAAAATCTAAATATGCTCACAGATACAAATATGCTCAAAACGACATAAGGATAAAATAAAAAAATAAGATAATCAAAATAACTCATCTAACGCCTCCTTATCTAAAAATATCTCAAACAAACTGCAATATGGGCTTTTCGATTTCAAAAGGCTTGAATATAGACTCTGGAAAGCCAATTCATATTTGCTCAAAAGTTCTAAAGCAGTTCCTTTTTCTATATGGGAGAGATATTCAATGAATAGAGGAATGTAGTCAGGCAATTCATTATTTTTTAAACTAAAACCAATTTCATTGTAAAGAGATTTTATATTAATCAATTCAATACCCTTTTGAGAGTTGTTTAAGAGCATGTGATCTAACATACAAAGAGAATTTTGAGGTGTGAGGTCAAAGGTATCTACATAATATTCCTGCAAATCCAGGGTGGGTTTACCTCTATAATAAGCTATAAAGTCTTTGAGATATTTGTATAAATTTAGACTCTTTGCATTAGATTCAAATTTTTCGATCTCTAATCTATAGTTATCATCTGGATATCTCAAGAGAAAAGAAAGTACCTTCATAAATTCTGAAAAATTCATAATATTTTACTCTTTAGCCATATTCTTTAAAACAATATCGATACCGATCGAGAAAATTGCGAGCAAAAGAAAGACCAAAAACCCTTCTCTATAACCCTCGGAACCATTCCTTGCAACAAAGGCCCCGAGTAAAGGTGGTATTACAAAGCCGCCAAATGCTCCCAATCCGCCGACCCATCCAGAAGCACCTCCTACAGCGTTTGAGACCATTTTTGGAACTAATTTGAACACAGCAGCATTGTTCACCCCCATACCTATCGCCATAATGAGCATGGACAATACACAAAAATCAAAATTTCTAATAAACAATATTCCAAAAGAGCCCACCGCCATAAGAACGAGCGAAATTATAGATGTATTTATGCCACCAATCTTGTCTGCAATAACTCCGCCGAATATCCTTATAACAGAGGTAAGTATTGAATACGTTGCAGTTAATGACCCTGCTACAAAGAGGCTTACTTTAAAGTACTGGGTCCAATAAGTAGGAAACCAAGCTGTCAAGGCCATAAACCCGCCGAATGTGGTAAAATAAAGAGCTACAAGCAACCAGGTTCTTAAAGTTTTTGCAGACAACTTCAAACTGTCTATCAAACTTTTAGCAGGACAAAGCTCCTGACCACAGCTTTTTGCAAATTCCATTGCTTTTTCTCTGCTGTGTCCCATTTTTAGCATCTGAAAGTAATATGAATCTTTTCCAGTTATAAAGTAAAGTATTGTACCAATTATCAAGAATCCAAGCCATATAAAATATGAATTGATTATCCCGAGATTTACAAGGCTAATTGGCAGCAAAAATGAAAATATTCCAGGGGCAAGATTCCCTAACCCCGCATAAGTTCCAAGTGCAAAGCCTTGCCTTTTTTGTGGAAACCAATACGAGACTTGAGATATGCCTACAGAAAAAGTTGCAATTCCACAGCCGCTTAACAATCCAAAGAACAAGATCAGATAATAAAGTAAAGTCTTATTTTGACTGGCGTATAAGGGATTTTTAAAAATAAGGTAAACAAGCCCAGACAGACCGATGAGCCCAAATATTGCAATAATCATCAAGGTCAAAAAAGGCTTTCTCCCTCCAGCAGAGTCAACCCAGGCAGAAAACGGTATCCTAAGAATTGACCCTGAAAGAGCCGGCATTGCAACTAAAAAGCCAAGCATTTGAGGAGAAAGTTCAAGAATATCCTTAAACTTTATAGCCGTAGGTCCAAAGAGCGAAACAGCCGCAAATCCAAAGAAAAATCCAAGCGTCGCTCCAAATAAGCCCTGGTTGGGTGAGCCCCTAACTGACAAGTTTTCTTCTGTCATTTTTATCCTCCAAAATCATTTTTTGGAAATCCTACGATACCCTTTTTCACATAGTTATCATCGTAGTTTTCCTTATGAAGAGTCGGTATAACAAATCTATCAGAGTAATCAGCAATGGCAAGAAGCTTATACAAATACTCTGCCTGGCTAACAGTAAGATTGGATCTCTCGAGAAAACCTTCATTGCAATCCTTATAGAGAATCTTATTTCTGTTATATATCCTTATTGCCAGTAATTTATTCAATGCTTCAAGTATTGGGCCTTCATCCCCTGCGGTTAACATATTTGCTAAAAATTTTGCAGGGATTCTTAACTTCGAGACATCGGGCAAAACGTCTTCATCCGATTCTGAGATTAGTCCTGACTGTATGGGTGAAAGGGGTGGGATATAATAAACCATTGGCAGAGTCCTAAACTCTGGGTGAAGGGGGAAGGCTATTTGAAATTCCTTAATCATTTTATAAACGGGAGAAATTTTTGCAGCGTCTAAAAAGTTTTCTGGCACACCATCCTCTATAGCCTTTGAAATTACTTCTTCATCGTTTGGATCGAGTATTATCGAGAGCTGGCTTCTATAGAGTTCTTTTTCATCGCAGCTTGCAGCTTCTTTTATTCTATCCCTATCGTACAATAAAACGCCGATGTATCTAATTCGCCCCACACAACTCTCAGAACATACAGTAGGCTTTCCTACTTCCAAACGTGGAAAACATAGTATACACTTCTCAGATTTTCCGCTCTTGTAGTTATAGTAAATCTTTTTATAGGGGCAGGCGCTAACACACATTCTAAATCCCCTGCATTTATTTTGATCAATAAGCACTATGCCATCTTCATCTCTTTTATATATTGCACCAGATGGGCAGGAAGCAACGCAAGCAGGGTTAAGACAGTGTTCGCAAAGCCTTGGCAAATAAATCATAAATGTGTTCTCAAACGATGAATACAAGGACGAATCAATATCCTTAAAGTTATAGTCTTTCGATCTGCTTTCAAAGGTAGTACCAAGGTCATCTTCCCAATTAACTCCCCACTTTATTTCGATCTCTTTATGGGTAATAGCTGATATAGGCTTCAGAGTTGGGAAGATATCTTCTTCGGAATTCTTAAGATAAGAATAATCAAATGTGAAGGGCTCTGAATAATCTTCGATTGTAGGAAGGTTTGGGTTAAAGAATATATTTAACAATGTATTTAGCTTTGATCCAGATTTTAATTTAAGATTTTGCCCCGAAAGCTCCCAGCCTCCTTTGTATCTTTCTTGATTTTCCCAATTTTTTGGAAATCCAATGCCTGGCTTTGTTTCAACATTGTTAAACCATGCATATTCTAAACCAGATCTTTGTGTCCAGACGTTCTTACAAGTGACAGAACAAGCATGGCATCCAATACACTTGTCAAGGTTTAGCACCATTACAAACTGCGTCTTTACCTTCATAGAATATCACCCCCTCTTTCTTTCTGAGTCCAGATAACCTTATTTAGTTTTCTCACAATCACGAAGTCATCTCTATTAGAGCCAATCGTGCCATAGTAATTAAAGAAATAGGAGAGCTGAGCATATCCACCAATCATATGCAAAGGATTTAACAATATTTTTGTCAAGCTGTTATGCACGCCACCCCTGACTGATGTTCTCTCCGAGATAGGATTGTTTATAATCTTGTCTTGAGCGTGATACATAATTACCATTCCACTTGGTATACGCTGTGAGAGGACAGCTCTAGCTATGACAGTTCCATTTCTGTTGTACAAGGTTACCCAATCGTTATCTTCTACTCCAATTGATTTTGCATCAGCCTCGCTCAACCATACGTGAGGCCCACCCCTTGAAAGATTTTGCATTATCTGAAGATCGATAAAGGTAGTATGAATACCAAATTTTTGATGTGCAGTGCAAAACTTTAACGTTATGGTTTTCTCATCAAGTTTGAACTTGTCGGTAGAGAAAATATTTACCGGAGCTTTATATATTGCAAAATTTTCGCCAAAGTCTCTCATCCAACTGTGATCCTGGTAGATCTCTATCCTGCCAGAAAGGGTACGCCATGGAATTAACTCGTGAACGTTTAAATAGTTTGCACTATAGGGAATCTCTTTTGACTCAATCCCGCTCCAGCAAGGGGAGGTAATAGTTCTCCTTGGTTGGATCTGAAGGTCTCTAAATCTTAAAGAATAGCTCTTCGGTGGCAAAATTTTTGAGTGATCTCTCCCGGTCTTTTTCGAAATGTTTTCCCACGCCTTAAACGAAATGCTTGAATTTGTCTCAGGGCTAAGGAGCATTATTGCTTCACAAACGCTTCTTGCTGATGAGATATCAATTGAACCGTTATTTTCTGAATTAATAGATTTTAAGTCATTTAACTCTTCGTTGCAAAACCAGGACACCCCCTTTGCACCAATTCCTAACTTTTCGACAAGAGGTCCAATGGACGTATACTGTTTATAAACATTGGGATAATCTCTCTCTACCTGGGTAATAGCCGGAAATGTCTTGCCCGGCAAGATATCACATTCGCCCAATTTCCAATCTCTTACCTCAGTTGGCTGACCTAACTCAGATGGCGTATCGTGCAAAAGTGGCGAAAGAACTGTATCGATTCTTTTCCCCAAATTGTCCTTGGCGAGTTCAGAAAACTTCTTTGCGATTGCCTTGAAGATCTCATAGTCAGTTTTGGACTCCCACAAGGGGTCGACAGCCTGCGAAAATGGGTGAATAAACGGGTGCATATCAGTAGTGCTTATATCTTCTTTCTCATACCAGGTAGCTGAGGGCAACACAATATCGGAAAACAGGCAAGTAGTGCTCATTCTGAAGTCCATAGTAACCAAAAGATCCAGCTTGCCAATAACTGGTTCTCTTACTTTTACCTCTTTAAGATCGCTTAAGTCTAACTCCTCTTCTATCAGCCCAGACTTCGCACCTAAGAGATATTTTATAAAATACTCGTGCCCCTTTGAACTTGCGCCCATTATGTTCGATCTCCAAACAAACATATTTCTTGGGTAGTTTTTCTCATCTTCTGGGTCTTGATAGGAAAATAGAATATTTTCCTTTTTAATCTCATCAGTTATATATTCCGATATGTTCATTTCCTTTGCCTTTGCAAGATCCGACATATCCAGAGGATTTACGTTCAAATAAGGTGCAGCCGGAAGCCAGCCAAGTCTTATAGACTTTACATTTAAGTCTAATGGATGAGAGCTATATAGATCCTTTTTGGCGATAGGAGATAGCAAATCATCAACCTTCAAGGTTTCATATCTATACTGATCAGTGTGGACATAGAAAAAGGAGGTCGAGTTTACATGTCTTGGGGGTCTATACCAGTCAATCGCAAATGCAAAGGTTGACCAGCCTGCAAGCGGCCTGACTTTCTCTTGTCCCACATAGTGGGCCCAACCACCTCCAGATTGCCCAATGCAACCACACATTGTAAGTAGATTTATAGCTGCTCTATAGATAGTATCAGTATAGTAATAGTGGTTAACTCCTGCGCCTATTATTATCATTGACTTTCCTTTTGTGAGAAGTGCATTCTCTGCAAATTCGCGAGCAATCTTTATTACACTTTCTTTCTTTATGCCCGTTATCTTCTCCTGCCATGCTGGGGTATAGCAATTAAGATCACTATAATTCTTTGCAACGTTTTCATCGTCTAATCCCCTATCGACCCCATAGTGAGCCACAAGCAAGTCAAATACTGTTGAAACATAAAGATCTTTAGAGCCAACAGTTATCTTTTTTGCAGGAACTTTCCTTGCAATTACTTCTTTTGTCTCGCCAAAATACGGGTACAAAACTTTTGCGTCAATATCTCTAAAATCAATCAAGCTAAGTTCTGAATTTATTTCTTTGCCAGTTGCTGAATCTTTTGGTTCAAGGTTCCATTTTCCATTGTCCTGATACCTAAAGCCTATACTTCCATTTGGTGCACATATGCCAATCTCTTTGTCAAATACTACAGTTTTCCATTCATCAAATTTTTCTTCACTGCCAAGATCACTCAATCTAAGAAACCTTCCAGGTTGAAAAAAATTACCATTCTTTTCAAGTATTACCAGGCAGGGCATGTCTGAAAATTGCTTGCAATAAGACTCAAAGTAATCGCTTCTTCTGTTAATAAAAAATTCTTTTAATACAACATGCCCCATAGCCATTCCCAAAGCGGCATCGGTTCCAGGTTTTGGGTTGAGCCAAACGTCTGCAAATTTACACGCTTCATTGAAATCGGGGGATATAACTACAGTCTTTGTCCCCTTATACCTGGTTTCTGTAAAAAAGTGTGCATCAGGCCTTCTGGTCTGCGGCACGTTTGAACCCCACAAAACAAGATAGGTAGAATTATACCAATCCGCAGACTCTGGAACGTCTGTCTGATCGCCAAACATCTGAGGAGAGGATGGGGGCAGATCGCAATACCAGTCATAAAAACTTAATATTGCTCCACCTATCAAAGAAAGATATCTAGTACCCGATGCATAGCTAACCATAGACTTAGCAGGGATAGGACTAAAGCCGACAACCCTATCTGGTCCATATTTTTTTATGGTATATATGTTTGCTGCAGCAATTATCTCAGCCGCTTCATCAAAAGAAATTCTTATAAAAGAGCCGCAACCCCTCTTTTTTTTATATAGAGAAGAGCTTTTTACAACCTCTCCCCATGCATTTACAGGATCAAGATCCTTTCTCTTTTCTTTGTACAGTTCATATAGAGGCCTTCTTATCATTGGATACTTTATCCTGTGAGGGCTGTATTCATACCAGGAATAGCTGGCTCCACAGGGACATCCTCTGGGCTCGTATTCAGGGAGGCCATCCTGGGTAGATGGATAATCGTTTTTCTGAATTTCATAGGTGATGATTCCCTCTTTTACAAAAATCTGCCAGCTGCAGGAACCGGTACAGTTTACTCCATGCGTAGATCTGACTACTTTGTCATAAGAAAATCTTTTTCTGTAACCACCCTCAGATAAACACGAATCTTTTTTCTCTTCTATCCAATCATCCAATTCATACCCCACCTTTTTAAAAGATTTTTTACTAACAAAGATTTTTGTTCCATTGTAAAGGATTAAACCTTAAAAAATAATTGATTTAGATCAAGAAAGTAGTATTTGTAATATAAGTAGTAATGATATTAATTGAGACATAATAATACTGAATTATATATTTTTTTAAGGAGTTCTACAATGCAAGCAGAAAGAAGGGTTCTAATTCTTTAAGATTTGATCAGTCTTAATTTTCTTTAAAATTCTAAAAGCCTTGAAAAAGGATCTTTATAAATAAATTGTGAAATTTCACCAAATTATGGTATATTGCTTTAAACTAATCAATGAGGGTAATACAGTTTGGCTGATTTCTTAATGGTAGTAAAGTAGGAGTCAAAACTAAACAAAACAAAGATATGATACTTAATAATTCCTGTAATCTTTTATCAGGAAAAAGAGAAGTAAAGCATACCACAAAGATTTTCAGATCAATTTAAATCGCTAAAATTATATAAAGACTTATCTTACTTCTTCCTTATATGGATATATCTTATAGTAATCTTTTTTGAAGCTTTACTTCCAATTCTTTCTTTTGAGATTTGTTTCATTCTAAGAAGCTTTTTATTTTCATTTAGATTTTTTATGAACCAATTCTTTAAAAAAAAAATTTTTGTATTAGTGTATCATATTATTAAAGAGCAAGGTTTTGATTTATTAAACGAATATATTTTTGTAATAAACTACGTTTCTATAAATTATGGCCCAGAAAAACACAAGATTTGATATCAGGGATAGGAGGCGAAGAAAAGTTGATAATCTTAACTAAAAAGTGGAGGATGGAAGGCGAAAGAGAAGGCGTGCTGCTTGAAGCTCAAAATACAGTATTATAAACGCCATTGAGGCAAAATAAGGAGTTGAACAATGCAAACAGAAAAAAAGGTTTCATTTGATAGCATATCTGATCTTCTCATTCCTATCAGATTAATTTTAGGTTGGCAGTTTTTCAGCGCATTTCTAAGGAGAGTGGTAAATGCACCAGAAAAACTCGATCCAAATTCGCCTGCATATATGGGGCACGCATTCAATCACTTTTTACCGCATGCGCTGTTCATTAAACCGATGATAGAATTTTTAATCACTCACGTTCATTTGCTTTATATCTTCTTACTTACTTTTACTATTATTGAAGGCTTGGTAGGTATAGGCTTAATCTTAGGCTTGTTAACAAGGTTGTCTGCGCTCGGAGCAGCTCTATTGTCGTTTGGCATACTCCTGGGTTCTGGCTGGTTGGGCTCGACTTGTGTAGATGAGTGGCAAATAGGCATTGCAGGAATTGGCTGTGGAATAGTTGTTATGTGTTTTGGAGGCGGGCAATTTTCTATAGATTATATTCTCTTCAGAAAAAGGACTTCAAAAATTCTAAAACTACTTACGTCTGGTCCACTAGATTTAAACAGTGCTCAGATAAGAAATGTTGCCTTAATTTTTAGCTTAGTTGCAGTCTCTATAACTCTTTTTACATATCAAGCACTGCACAACGGCCTCTACGGCAAACTGTATAACCTTTCAAAAGAACCAAAAATAGAAATCTTAGGCGCAAACTTGTACGACAACGGAGAATTAAAGCTACTTATTTACAGAGTTGATGGACCAGATACATATGGGGCATTTGTCAGGCAAATTATTGTATTTAATAACTCTGGTAATATCGTTGAAACTTTCGATCCAAATGAAACAAGCGTTGACAAGTCCAAAATCAAAAATTTTTACCTTAACAAGATAAAGCCAAATAAATATAGTTTAGTAGTGCCACTTGGGGCTAAAGCTGAGATAGACCTTTTGCCAAATCAAAATATAAAACTCGAAAAAGGAAAATACAAAGTAGAATTAATAGATATAAGCGGCATAAAGTGGACAAAGGATATAAACGTAAACTGAGTTTAAAAGATTTTCTAAACTGTAAGTGTTAAGGAGAAAATTTGAATAAAATAAAGCCACTGAGGGTTCTTCATACGTCTGATTGGCATATTGGAGACACCATTTGTTCAAAGAGAAGATATGATGAGTTTGAACTTGCCCTAAATTGGCTATATAGAATAGTAGAAGAAAAAGACGTCGACATAGTGTTAATATCTGGAGATATTTTTAACACAAGTACCCCTAGTAGTCAGGCACAAGAGTTATATTACAGATTTTTGCACAATATATCCAAATCAAGATGTAAACACGTGGTGATTACTGCCGGTAATCACGACTCGCCTTCTTTTTTGTCAGCACCGAAAGAGATATTAAAGGCATTAAACGTTCACGTAATAGGATCAATTTCTGACAAATTAGAAGACGAAGTTATGGTTTTAAAAGATAATGAAAACATACCCATACTAATAGTTTGTGCAGTACCATATTTAAGAGAAAAGGACATAACATTTCCTGAAGAGGAAGAAATATATAGCGAAAGAGAAATAAAAATTATCAATGCAATTAAGAAACACTATGACCTGGTCTTTGAGATCGCAAAGAATAAAAAAACCGAGTTAGGGCTTAATATTCCAATAGTCGTAATGGGGCACTTGTTTTTAAATTCCGCAATACTAGAGGATAACGATGGAGTTAGAGATCTTTATGTAGGGTCATTATGTCAGATACCAGTAGAGTTTTTGCCACACGAAGCTGACTACATTGCCCTCGGCCACCTTCATACGCCTCAAAGTGTTAGCAAAAATGAAAAAATAAGATATTCTGGTTCTTTATTGCCAATGAATTTTAAACCATATGAACAGAAAAAAACTGTATTCCTCGCCCAATTCTATAACGGAGCTCTAAACGTGGAAAGTATAGAAATTCCCAAAAAGAAGGAACTAATATCCTTAAGCGGCTCATTTGAAGAAATAAAACAAAAAATTGAAAATTTATCATTGACTGAAAAAGAATACTACCTAGAGGTAATTTATAGCGGGGAAGAAATAGTCCCAAATTTAAAAGAAAAAATAGAAGATTTGCCAAGATCAAATAAAATAGAGATACTAAAAATTAAAAATAACAGGCTGAATAGGTCTTCAGAAGATGATTCTGAAGCTATAGATATAGACCTAAGCTTAGATTTATTTTCAATCTTCGAAAGGTGCTTAGACGAAAACTCAATATCAGAAGAACAAAAGATTGAACTGAGAAACGCTTTTAAAGAAATTCTAAAATCTATGAGCGAAAAGGACTTGCTAAGTGAAAATTCTTAAAATAAGGCTAAAAAACATAAATTCACTTTACAACGAATGGACTATAGATTTTACACACCCTGAATTCATATCAAACTCTATATTTTTAATTACAGGGCAAACGGGCGCTGGTAAATCTACCATATTGGACGCCATCTCCCTTGCTTTATATGGCAAAACTCCAAGATTAGGTAAGATTTCCAGAAATAATAACGAGTTGATGTCAAGAAATACTAATGAATGCTTTTCCGAAGTTACTTTCGAAACGCAGAAAGGTTTGTATAAAGTATTATGGTTTCAAAAAAGGACTAGAGAACTACAACCCCCACAAAGAGAGTTACACGACGTTAAAAATAACAAAATCATAGAGACAGGGATAAACAAGGTAGAAGAAAAAGTAATTGAACTTACAGGAATGACCTACGATCAATTTACAAGGTCTATCCTGTTAGCACAGGGCGACTTTGCATCCTTTTTAAAAGCCAACTATGATGAAAGATCGGCAATTCTTGAACAAATTACAGGCACCCAGATTTACAGCGAGATATCTATAATGGTTTACGAAAAAAGAAAGACAGAGAGAGAACAGTTAGGATTAATAAAAAAAGAACTTGAAGCTCTCAGAGTATTAAGTCCCGAAGAGGAAAGGGATCTAATATTTCAACAAAATTCTTATATTATGCAAGAAAAAATTTGTGATGAAGAACTCGCACAATTGAACGAAAGGTTTAACGCTAAAAAGAAAGAAAAGGATTTAGAAATAGAAATAGAGCAGTTAGAAAGGGACCTCTTAGATATCAACCAAAAGCTTTCAGATTGTGAGATAAAAAAATTAAGATTGGAGAAAGCCAAAGAAGCAAGGATTATTTATCCTGAATACAAAGAGTTAAAGAGTCTAGAGGATTCATTACAAGATATAAGCCGTTCTTTGGAAAACAAAGAAGCTAAAGAAAAAGGCTTGAGTAAAAATTTAGAAGACTTAAAGAAAAGACTAGAAAAAATAATGCAAAAAATGCAAAAATTTGCAGAAAAAAAGGAAAAAATAGGACCTCTTATAAATGAAGCAAGGACTATTGACTTAAATATACAAAGTTTAAGTAAACAAGAAGAAATATATAAAAAACTAATTAATGACGCCTCTAAGAAAAAGAGAGAAATATTAAGTCAGATAGATTTAACAAAGTATAAAATAGAAAGCACCAAGGGGAGAATAAGAGAAATTAACAAAACCCTCTTAGAGAACTCCCATCTTGAAAAATTAAAAGATTCCCTTCCAGAATTAAAGAGCTTCATCGAAATGATAAAGGATTTAGAAGAGAGATTTCTTGATATAGAAAAAAATTTGTCTTCTAAGGGTAAAGAAGAAACAAAATTAACGCTTGATGTACAAATAGAATATGAAAAATTAGCTCAAAGGACAAAAGAAAAAGAAGGCCTTGAATCAGAAATAACATCCCTTCAAAAAGATATAGAGAGTTTGCTTTCGTATAAAGACATTAACGAAATAAAAAAGGAATTTGACAGTAAAAGAACAAAGAAACCATACCTTGAAATGTGTAAGTCAGAGAAGGAAAGATTGGAAAAGATAGATCTAGATATCAAAGAAAGAGATAAAGAATTTGAATCTTTAAAATTAGAAAAAGAAAGGTTAGAAGAGGAAAGAAAACAAAAAGAACATGAAAAGAAATTAGTCGAAGAGTTTTTAGAAGCAAACAAAAAGAAGTTCGAAGAATTTAGCCTTCTAAAAAATTTTGAAAGGACAAGAGAAATTCTGGAAGAGGGTAAACCTTGTCCGGTCTGCGGCTCTACTCATCATCCTTATAAACAAAGGGAAAATATCTTAATTGACTACTCTTTTATCGAAAAATATAACAATAATTTAGAAAACATAGAGAAGCTCAAAAACGATATTCTCGAAATAAGTACAAAAATTAGTTTGCAAGAGAATAAACTTCAAAATAATTTTGCTCAAAAAGAAAGATTGTTAAGTGCAAAAAATGAATCTCTTAATAAAATTCAAGAAATTGAAAATAAAGTCAACTACCATATAGACCTTGCTGTTTTAGATATAGAAATTGAAAAAAACGATATCGAAATAAATAATTTAGCTAGCATAATCGAAAGATATGAGGTTTTAGAAAATAATATAAATAAAAAAAATAAAGAACTTGTATCCTTAAAAGAGGATATCAATTCGCTAAAAGAGGCTATCAATTCTAAAGAACAAAAGCTTAACATCATAAAGGCTGAGATCTCAAATTTGCAAGCTACTAAAGAAGAGTTAATTGATCAAAAACATTCTCAAGAAAATAATATTTCATGCATTCTACAAAAGGTTGGCATTGAAACAGCCTTATCCAAAGAACTAAATATCTTGTACTTAGATCTCAAAAAAAGATATGAAGAGTTTTTAAAAGTCAAAGAAATAAATATAAAATACCAGCTAAACCTGGGAAATGAAGAAAAAAACTTAGAGAAATTACAGTTTGACCTGAAAGATATAGAAGAAGAAATTAGAAATTATCAAGAAGAATTCAATAAAATTACTTCAGAAATAAGAAATCTAAAAGAAAAAAGATACAAAACCCTTAGAAATTATGATCCTGATCTATGTGAAAAAAGGTTAAGAGAAATAAGAGAAAATTTAGAAAAAGAGTTACAAGATAGCCAAATTGCTTTCAGTAATTTAGAAAAAGATAGATCCTTTCTAAATGGAGAAATTGAAAATATAAAGAAGAAAAAGTATGATTTAGAAGACTTGTATAAGCTTAAAAAAAGTAAATTTGAAAGTCTTTTAAGAAAACATAATTTTACAGATAGAACAAACTTTGAAGAGTCGCTTCTTTCGGATGAAGAAATTGCGCTCATATCTAAAGAGCTTGAAGCCAAAGAATTGGAAAGAGAAGTGCTTAATTCAAAAATATTTGAAAGAAAAAGAAAGATAGAGAAAATAAGAGAACTAATTGGAGAAAACAGCCAAACTTTGGAAGAGATAAATAAAGACTTGGAATTCCAAAAGGAAAAACTTAAAAATATCAGAGAAAATATTGGAATGCTGAAGCAAAAACTAACAGCAAATAACGAAACAAAGGAACAGTACAACAATTTAATACAGGAAATAGAAATGAGAGAAAAAAATTTAAAAAAATATGACATATTATATGATCTTATTGGATCATCAGATGGAAAAAAATTTAGGAGTTTTGCTCAAGAGATCACGTTTGACATATTAATAAAACACGCAAATAGACACCTAAAGAGAATTAGCGATAGATATATCCTCACAAAGGATAAAAAAGAAAAGCTTTGTTTTTCTGTAATAGACAATTACCAGGCAGGAGAAATTAGAAGCACAAAAAATTTATCTGGAGGAGAGAGCTTCATTGTAAGCCTTGCTTTAGCTCTTGGGCTATCATCTATGTCAAGTAAAAACGTCAGAGTAGATTCGCTGTTTCTTGATGAGGGATTTGGCACATTAGACGAGGAGACACTAGAAACTGCTCTTGATGCGATATCTAATTTAAATCAAGAAAACAAAACAATAGGAATAATATCTCACCTCACATATATCCAGGAAAGAGTTCCTACTCAGATAAGAGTTATACCAAAACCCGGCGGAAAAAGCATAATCGTAGGCCCTGGAGTAAGTAGATACTGATTAAAAAAGAATATATAATTAGGTCTTAATATAATTAGAGGAGCCAATTGGATTTGGAAAACATTTATTTTTCAGAAAAAAAAGATGTCACAATACCAGAGTTATTGTCCCCTGCTGGAGACTTTGAAACTTTAAAAGCTGCTATATTTGCAGGAGCTGACGCAGTGTACTTTGGAGCAAAGAATTTTTCAGCAAGAAGCAGCGCAAAAAATTTTGACAAGGAAGAGATTAAAAGTGCAATTCTATTTGCACATGAAAGAAACGTAAAATGTTACATAACAGTTAATACCCTAATAAAAGACAGCGAATTCTATGAGTGCATGAAATTAATTGAACAATTATGCGATCTCAAGGCAGATGCAATAATTGTTCAAGACCTCGGGTTAATATATAAGATTAGGGAAGAATTTCCAAATTTAGAGATTCACGCAAGCACACAAACCACCACGACCTCTTTACATGGAGCGAAATTTTTAAAGGGGTTGGGCGTCTCTAGGGTTATACTTGCAAGAGAGTTATCCCTCTTTGAAATTTCTGAAATTGCTGAAGTTATAGATACAGAAATATTTGTTCACGGAGCGCTCTGTTACTCGTACTCAGGGCAGTGTCTTATGAGTAGTTTAATAGGAGGAAGATCTGGCAATAGAGGAAGGTGCGCACAGCCGTGTAGAATGGAATATTCTCTTTTAAATGGAGAGAGCCTGATCGAGACTGGGCACCTTCTTTCTATGAAAGATCTTTGCCTTTATCCGATACTGCCAGAAATCCTAAAAACTAAGATAAAGTCTTTAAAGATAGAGGGTAGGTTAAAATCAAGAACATACGTTGCAAACGTTACTCGAATATATAGAAATGCATTAGACTCTATCCAAGAGATGTATTCATCTGGAAATCAAAAAATATTCAAACCCTCAAAGAGCGATTTGGATGACTTGGCAGAGTGTTTTAATAGAACTTTCACTACCTATAACATAAAAGCACCTATACATCAAAGAAGACACTCTCAGATGAAACTAATAAAAAACAAGGAAAATACATTTATGGATAGTTCAAGGCCTAACAACAGAGGTTTGTTTATAGGAAGAATAACTACTTCAGAGAACAAACTATACTTTGAACCTTTGAGGGAGTGTAGTAAAAACGATTGCTTTGTGATATTTTCTTCTCAGGGAAACATAACGCTTGAGTCAAATGACTTTTACATAAAAGATAAAAAAGTTTTTATATCAAATTACAAAATCAGGTCAAAAATACTCGAAGGTGACAGAGTTTTCAGGGTTAGATCTGGCATTCTCGAAGAAAGGGCCAATGAAATATTTCGACGCTCAATTAAGAGATATCGAGTAAAAGTTAACATAGAACTAGACTCAGACAAAATTATAGTAAAAGCTGACAACAAACAAAAGAGATTAGTAAAAAAAATAAATTTAGAAATTGCAAAAAAATATCCTACTACAAAAGAGATATTATCTGAAAAAATAAACACTCAAGATCATCCATTTTATTTTGAAATAAACTTGGAAAACAATAAAAACCTGATGTTGCCCTTGAGTTCTATAAAAGAAATTAAGAAATTTCTTTTGGAAAGAGAAGAAAAGCCAAACAAAGAAAATAAATTTTATCTTGAAAAACTAACTATAAAAAAGCCAGAAAGGGTAAATATTAATTCTAATTTTGTCTTTAGGGTGTCTTGTTTAAAAGATTTAGAAATAGCTTTAGAAAATGGAGCAAAAACAATCATATTTGGACCAGAAGGATATAAAGAGAAATTCCCCTATAAGCCAGAAATTTTTACAGAAGCAGGGAAGATGATAGAAGATACAAAAGGACAAATGATAATCTCAACCCCAAGAATTGTAAGAAAAGAGTTCGAAGTAATAACCGAGATTATAAAAAAGCAAGAAAACCCAATTATTCTAGTAGCAAACACGGCTATGCTTGAGTTCGTTCTCTCAGAGGGGATAAGCTTTGTAATAGATCACTCCCTAAACGTTTTTAATTCATATGCGCTACAATTAATGAGCTATCTGGGAGCATCTATGGTACACGTCTCAAATGAATTAAATCTTGATGAAATTTCAAATCTAAAAACTAATATACCCATTGAAATTACTGCGTATGGCAATCTGGAAATGATGGTTTCAGAAGGTTGTGTATTGTTTTCAAAAAGCCAGTGTTCGTCTTTGTGCAAAGATAGAGATTTTTGCCTTAAAGACAACAAAGTTAAGTATCCAGTTTTTATAGATGAAAGCTGCAGAACCCACATATTAAATGCTCATACCCAAAATTTAATTAACGAGAAAGATACCCTTTTAGATCTAAATCTAAAATTAAGAATCGATCTGAGGGCAACAAATGAGAGTCTTGTGCCAAAAGTTATCAGTGCTTTTTTAAGCAAATCTAGAGATCTTAATATTTCTGATTTTAGCTCAAACAACAAAGAGAAACTTTATTTTACAAAAGGGCATATCTTCAGGGGTGTAGAGTAAATGAGACTTCCATTGTGGCAGATCTTGCTTAGGCTTTTTTGGTCTATTTTGTTACCGCTTTTGTTTTACTTTTTGCTTGGAATAATAGTTTACTTTGTTTTCAATATTATTTTCAAACACGTTTAAAGGAGGCAGGGATGTTAGAAAAGGTCGATTTAAATAAAATTATGGACAGAGAAGATTATAAGAAAGAGTTTGACAATCTCAGCATAGAATTAGGCGCGCTTCAAAGAGAGGCAAGAGATTTGAAACTACCTATAATTATAGTTTTTGATGGTTTTGAAGCTGCCGGAAAGGGTACTTTAATAAACAAGTTAATGCTTCCACTTGATCCAAGAGGATATGACGTAATAAAAAGATTCGAGTGTCCATCTGAAACTGATAACAGACCATATTTTTACAAATTCTGGAAAACTATCCCAAAAAGGGGAGACATAAGCATTGTAAACGAGAGCTGGTACAAGGCTCTGTTATCAGATAGAGTCTTGAAAAAGACATCCCCAGAGATTGTAGAATATCTTTTTGATGAAATTTTATCTTTTGAAGGTCAACTCGTTGCAGATGGTTATCTGATAGTAAAATTTTTCCTATATATTTCGGAAGAAGAGCAAAAAGATAGATTGAAAAAATTGAAAAAAAACAAAGATGAGTCTTGGAGAGTAACCGACGATGTTCTTAAATTGCACAAAAAATACAAAAAGTTTCTTGATGCGGCAGAAACAGTTTTTGAAAAAACTGACACTGCTTTTGCACCATGGACGATAATTGAAGCAACAGATAAACGATATGCTACAATAAAAATCTTTAAAACTCTCATTGAAGCAATAAAATTTAAGATCAAAGCAATTAAAGAAAAAGAAGAATTACCCTCTTTTGAAAACTTTTACCCTGTAAACGAGTTGAGCTCTCTCTCTAAAATTGATTTGAACAAGTCCCTGACTTACGAAGAATATATTGAAAAACTCCATCCGCTTCAAAGGGAAATACATGATCTTCAGTATAGGTTGTGGAAAGAAAGGGTTCCTGTTATTGTTGCCTTTGAGGGCTGGGACGCTGCAGGAAAGGGAGGAAGCATAAAGAGACTTACAGAAGCGATGGACCCAAGGGGTTATACAGTAATCCCAATAGGCGCTCCAAATGAATACGAATTAGCGCATCATTACTTGTGGAGATTCTGGCAAAACGTTCCAGAAAAAGGAAATATCGCCATATTCGATAGAACATGGTACGGCAGAGTTCTCGTAGAAAGAGTAGAAAAGCTCTGCAAAGATTTTGACTGGCAGAGGGCGTATGGAGAAATAAAACAAATGGAGAAACAATTCACAAACTTTGGAATAGTTCTATTAAAATTCTGGCTTCATATAGACAAAAAAACCCAACTGGAAAGGTTCGAAGAAAGAGAGAAAAATCCTTTTAAACATTGGAAAATAACAGAAGACGACTGGAGAAACAGAAGCAAATGGGATGACTATCTCCCCGCTGTAGAGGAGATGCTCATTAGAACCAGCACAGCTGAAGCTCCATGGAACATAATAGAGGCAAACGACAAATACTTTGCAAGAATAAAAGTTTTAGAGACATTTGTTAACAAAATAAAAGAAAAGTTAAATTAACTTAATTAACAAAATTTTTAAAGGGCTAAATTATCTTACTTTTAGCCCTTCATCAATGTTTTTTATAAAAGGGGATAAAAATAGTTCTATTATTCTTCTTTTGCCAATATTTATTTCTGCAAGAACGTTCATTCCTGGCTTTATTTTATATACTTTCCCCTCTTTAGTTTGTAACTGAGTTGAATTCATTTTCACATAAACAGGATAGCCATCAACTTTTAATTCTTTATCCTCAATACTGTCAGGACTAACCACCGATACAAAGCCCTTAATAGTTCCATATTTCTGAAAATCATAAGTATCAATTTTTAAAACTACTTTTTGCTCTTCTTTAACAAAACCTATATCTTTATTAAGAACCATAGCCTTTACTACAAGAGGGGTGTCTTCTGGGACAATACTTATAATTGGCTGCCCAGGAGTTACTACTCCTCCTGAAGTTTTTATCGCAATTAAGTGTACATACCCGTCTACAGGAGAAGTAAGCAATCTTTTGCTTTCTTTAAACTTAGCCGTAGTTATTTCTGATTTCAAAAGGTTTTCTTGCTGGGCACCAGAGCCTGCTTCTTCAAGCAGTTTTTCTGCAAAACCGCTTCTTATCGCTTCAATTTCCTGCCTTAATTCCTCTAACCTTATAGCACTTTCTTCTATCTGACTGCTCTTTACTCCAATTTCCTTTTCTAAATTTAACCTTTCTTTAACCTTATCCCTATATCTTGCCTCTGCAACAGCCCCAGCCTCAGCAAGAGCTTTTAATCTTTTTTCTTCTTCTGAAGAAATGCTCAAGAGCCTTTCAAGACTTTTTACCTCGTCTTTAAGAGAAAGCATAGCCGAACTGGTCTCTTCCATCTGTTTCTCTTTTTGTTTTAGACTCGACTCATAAGCTTGTTTTTGAGACCTGTAGAGCTCTCTCTGCAACAAAGATTGAGGGTCATTTTCAGAAACCTCAAAAGGTTTGCCAGTAAGAAGCGCTTCAACCCTCTTTTCACTCAAATTAAGATAATTATAGTTTTTCTCTTTGCCCTGTATATCTGCTGCTTCTATTGTAGGATCAATTTCTACAAGAACCTGCCCCTTTTTTACATAATCTCCTTCTTTTACCAAAATCTTACGTACCACCCCAGTTTCAAAAGATTGAAGCACTTTTACATCTCCATCTGGAATTACCTTTCCTTTTGCGCTTACCACAACGTCAACTTTAACAAAATACAATCCAAGCATTGCTAATATCAGCAAAATCAAAATCACCCACAAAACTCGTCTTCCCAAAGGATTTACAGGTTTATCTTGAATCTCAGCTAAAATAGGTTTGAAATCATGCTCATCCATAATCTTAAAATCTCCTCTATATCATTTGTAAATATTTAAAAATTGAGCATAAATACCGTTTCTTTTTATGAGAGCGTTATGATGGCCTGCTTCAACAAGTTTTCCTTTATCTAAAACCAAAATAACATCACACTCTTTCATAAACGACAATCTATAAGAAACAAAAACAATAGACCTTGTTCCCTTCAATTTTCTAATTGTTTCCAGAACTATTCTCTCGGAATCATAATCAAGTGCGCTTGTAGCTTCATCAAGAAGTAAAATTCCTGGATCAATAAGCAATGTCCTTGCTATAGCAATTCTTTGCCTTTGTCCTCCGGAAAGAGACTCCCCCCTTTCTTCAATATAAGTGTTATAACCATCAGGCATTTCCTGTATAAATTCATGAGCGCCTGCCAGCATAGATACCTTTACTATTTCGTCCATTGACGCATCTGGTTTAGCTATAGCTATATTTTCTTTCAAAGTGCCGCTAAACAAAAAACTATCCTGAAGAACAACTCCTATTTTGCTCCTTAGCCATATAGGAGAAACCTGCTTTATATCAACCCCATCAATTAATATAGCGCCTTCTGTTGGCAAATATAGTCTCTGAATTAGTTTAACCAGGCTACTCTTGCCAGAACCACTTTTCCCAACTATCCCAACAAGCTGACCAGGAAAAATCCTAAAGCTTATATTTTTAAGAATTTCTGGCGCATCATGAGAATATTTAAAACTCACATTTTTAAAGATAATATCTCCCCTTAAATTTTGTAAACTTACATATTCACCTCTCAATTCAGGAGGAGTATTTATAATATCTCCAAGCCTTTCAAGAGAAAGTTTTGCCTGCTGAAAATCTTGCCAGATATGGATAAGCCTTAATACGGGAGCTGTCAACTGCGAAGCAAACATTTGAAATGCTACAAGCTGCCCTATAGTCATTTTATTATCAAAAACCTGATTTACCCCCAGATATATTACCCCAAGAATCATTAGCTTCTGCAAAGTTTGGGATGGCGTAAATACCTTATTAGCTAAATCCGAAAGCTTAAACGCAGATAAAATATATTCTCCCAGATAATTTTCCCAATCTCTTACCATCTTTCCTTCGATCGCAAGTGATTTGACAGTTCTGATGCCTGTTATCGACTCAATTAGAAAGGCATTCATCTGAGCGCCTTTTTGAAATTTTTCATCCAGCTGTCTTTTTATAACGGGAGTACTGAAAAAAGATATCAGAGCAATAACTCCAATAAACAAGAGCACAATCAACGTCAGTGTAACGCTATAAACAAACATTATTGCAATAAAGATTATAGAAAAAACTGTGTCAAGAAGTACAGAAAGAGAGATATTGGTCATAAACTGTCTTAAATTTTCCAGCTCCCTTATTCTTGCAACAATATTGCCTACCTTTCTAGTCTCAAAATATCTAAAAAAGAGCGAAAGCAGGTGTCTATAAACTTTTGCGCCAAGACCGGCATCTATCTTGTTCGCAGTGTGATAAAGCAAATAGTTTCTCATATAACTTAGAACCCCATCAAAAAGGAGCGCAATAAAAAATGCGCATCCCACAACATGCAGGGTTGATGTAGCAAAATGAGGTAAAACTTTGTCTATGATAATCTGGATAAATAATGGAGTAACAAGTGCAAAAATCTGGATAAAAGCAGAACACAATATTACCTGAGAAAAAATCGACCTATACTTTAAAAATTCCTTAAAAAGCCACTTTAAATTAAGAGAAAAAAATGACGCGGCAAATTTCGGATATAGAACAATTGCCTCTTTTTTCCATAAGTTATCAAAGTCCTCAATCCCGAGTTCTTTTATCTTCTTTTCTATGGCATCAAAATAAAGTACACTTTTCTCTTTAATCCCAAAAACTACATAATATTTATTATCGTTAGAAATAGCTATTATTGGCAAAGTATAATTTTGTAATTTTTCAAGATCTTTAAATTTTTTATAACTTGCTTTGAATTTATTGTCTTTAAGAATCCTTACTATCTCTTCAGGAGTTAGCTCAGATTTAACAAAATATTTCTTTTTTAAGACTTCAATATCAATATCAATCGAATAAAATTTACATACAAGTTCAATACTTAAAGCCCCCGTAGAAATTAATTGTTCTTCCTGCACGTTCACAGCCCCCCTCTTATTTCTATTTCAATTTTTCTCTTCGCTGCTTCTAAGGTATTTTCAGCAACTTCTTTATCCCTTTCAAGGGTTAAAAAGTCCTTCTCTTCTTGAAGTAAGTCAATCTTGCTTCTTTCGCCCAGATCATAAGCCTTTTTTTCTATTAACAAAACCTTTCTGTAATTACCAATAAGATTGTCATATTTTTGAATATCGTCTTGTAACTGCTTATAAGTCTGATTAAGGCGATCTATTTCAATTCCTTTTTCAGATTCAATAGTCTTCAGTTTTTCTTTTTGTTGCTCAAGCTCATATTGTGCTTTTGTTCTCTCCCATTTCGCTTTGCCTCCATCAAAAAGTGACATATTTATTGATACGCCAGCAGTTAAGGATGTTTTTCTAAGATTTTTAAACGCTTCGTCCAGATAGTTTAGACTGCTGCCATATAGGTCGTATTTTACGTAAATTGATACATCAGGCAAATAACTTAGTTTAGCGCTTTCCAGTTTTTCTTTAGCCGCCTGAATTTGCTCAAGCTGCGACCTATATTCAGATAAATCCTCTATTTTTCCCACAGGATTAGATCCTTCAATTTCCATTCCTGCAGAAATTTTTTCAAATTCATCGTCAGGAGAAAATTTTTTACCCGTCATCCACGAAAGACTGGAAAGACGAATATTTAATTCCCTCTCCAGGCTCATCTTTTCCTTAAGTTCAGATTCAAGCTGCAATTGAGCCTTTAACAACTCTTCATAGGATATTTCCCCTTTTTCATAAGCAAGTTTTTTTAAATTGTAAATTTCACTGAGGTTATCAAGAATAAGATTTTCATATTTAATCTTTATTTTTGATTCAACAACCTGTGCATAAAGGTCAGTTACATCATTAAGTAATTTTTTTGTTTCAGTCTTACAATCTTCTTTTGCTGCTTCTTCCACATAATTATAGTAAGAAATCTCATGTCGTTTCTTATACCAGTTTGAAAGATAATATTCTGCATCCAAATAAACTGATGTCCCCCATTCACTTGGCTGACCTCCTATTATCTGTCCACCAATTATTATAGGAGCTGAAGCAGATGAAAGATTATTAAATTTTTCAATATTGCCGCCAATAGAAATTTGAGGGTAAAATTCAGAAAGCGATTGATTGTATAAAGATTGAGCGATCTTAACATCATAAACCTTTTCTTTTACTCGCGGAGAATGTTGAACGCTAAATTCTAAAACATCTTTATAAGTAATAGACTCTCCAAAAGAATTTTCAGGCTCAAAAACAATAAAAATAATTAATATTGCCCACAAAGATACAAAGAAAAATCTCTTATAATCCTTCATACTATAAATCCCATATTTTGACATTTATTTTTAACCAACTATAGCACTATAGTGAGTCTGCTCGTGTGCCCAACTCTGGCTAAGTAAAGTCATATATTGTTGATTATTAATTAATTCATTGTATTTCTGAGCATAATCCACTCCTTTATCTGCATTAAAATCAATCAAAGCATTTGCAATGTTCTCAATGATATCACCTGTAATACAATTGCCATCTTTTGCTTTAATTTTCAAGTCTTTTTCATTTATAGAGTTATTTTCACTTAATTCATTTTTTACAGTTACAAAATCATTTGTAGAATACCCTACGACAAGCGAATCGTCCTGCTTAAAGATAGCAATATTTTTTTCATCTGTGTTAAAGAAAAATGTGCTCAAATTACCTTCATCAATTACAGCATCTTTTCCATCTCCGGGATTAAACACAAAGACATTGTTTAGCCCTGTGCTATAAATCGTATCGTTTCCTTTCCCCCCAATAAGAATATCGTTGCCTGTACCATAAAGAACGTCATCTCCAGAAGTCCCATTAATTCCAAATTTACTTAAAAGATCTTCTGATGTGAGTTTTGATCCGTCAGAGAATTCCATAGTTATGTCGTCTGTTAAAATATCCCCAGTCCATTTGTAGCTAAAGTTAGCTATAGCTGCGCAAACCATAACTGGATCTAATAATATGCTATCTGTCGAATTAGCTATTTTAACAAGAAGGCCATTTGGAACTTCTTCATAGCCTAGATCGTCTTTACTTATGCCCTCACCAAACTTTATAGTAACTGATCCAGAGTGAGGGAATAAATCCCATGTATCCTGACCATCTCCTTTATTGAAAATTAAAGTATCATCGCCATTGTAATCCCTAATATAATCATTGCCAGGTCCACCTATTAACAAATCGTTGGAATTTCCACCGGTTAAATAATCATTATTAGGGCTACCTAATACTATCTTATTATCACTATTTTCACTTAAATAAAAATCAGTATTCCACGCAAGGCTTGAAGCGTAGGCGTTATCTGATAAATGCATACCTGCTATCTTTGTTTCAAAGCTTGCTTCGTTAAAGCCCTGATCAAGGACGATCTTGCCAGTAGAGATGTCGTAATGAGATGGTAAAATGTTGCTTAAATTATCTGACCACAACTTTGCAATATCGTTGTATCCAATTATTTTATCCGCAAATTGAAATTGGCAACTTCTTCCTATCATACTAAAGAAGTTGACAATTTTCATAGAATCGCTAGCGTTATTTTTAAAAGTAACAATTAGGTCGGGGCCGTCCTTAGTAAGGATTAGGTCATTTTGAGAGACCTCTTTGTTAAATACAATAGTGTTTAAACCTCCGTATGATAGGTGCACAGTTTCAAGTCCGCCACCCGTTTCAAAAATGTAAAAATTGAACGCACCACAACCATAACAATCTTCATCATTAAAATAACTAGGTAGAGATATACTGTTACCAAGGTGGTAAGAGTAAGCAAAAACACTTGGATCTCCTATAGCTATATTACCCCTACCACTGTAGTACGGATTGCTCTCGTCAATTACACTATAAAACGAGAAAAACCAAGACTCTTTTGTGCCAGAATAACCTGGAAACGCACTACCTTCACTGAATAAAAACTTAAAGGTTGGATTGTTTACAAGGTTTGTGATTGAAGATATGTTGTCAGAATTTGCTAAGGCATCTGCTTCTGTAGAGGCTATCTCTGTTAGACCCTTCCCAGTTGCCTCTTTCAGGTTGAGCAAGGTAAGCATTGCAAGAGTTGAAGTATTTGCATCGCTTGATAAAAGATCGCCTGCTATCTTTGTTTCAAAGCTTGCTTCATTAAAACCCTGATCAAGGACGATCTTGCCAGTAGAGATGTCGTAATGGGCTGATAAAGTGTCGCTTAAATTGTCTGACCACAACTTTGTAATGTCGTTGTATCCAATTGTCTTATCCGCAAATTGAAATTGATAAGTTTGTTGACCAAAGAAGTTCTTAAGTCTCATAAAGTCGCTGGAATTGTTTTTAAGGGATAATATAAGGTCGGGGCCGTCCTTAGCAAGGATTAGGTCATTTTGAGAGATGTTCTTGGAAAATACAACAGTGTTTAAACTTCCGTTTGGACATACAGTGTCAAGTCCGCCGCCCCTTTCAAAAATGTAGAAATTGTTACCACTACCACCCCAATCTTTGTCGTTTCCTGGACCGCCTAAGAAGATATTGTTGCCGTTGTTACTGGCATATATGGCATATAAGTTATCATCCCCCGGACCGCCTAAGAAGATATTGTAGCCACTGGTGTCGGAGTCTAAGGTATCATTCCCTAGGCCTCCTGAGAGGATATGGGTATTGCTGTTTGAATTCCACCATCCGACTGATATCCAATCGTTTCCTGAAGTGCCTGTAAATACGTCAGTCTGACCAAACAGGAATTGAAAGGTTGGATTGTTTACAAGGTTTGTGATTGAAGATATGTTGTCAGAATTTGCTAAGGCATCTGCAACTATACTTGCTCTTAAAGAACCTACAGCAGGACATAAAAATTCAAAAAAGGGATTATTTACAAGGTTTGTAATTGAAGATGAGTTATCAGGATTTATTAGTGTATCCATTATTACCCTTGCTACACTTTGTGAACTTGTTGCTCCAGTATCACCTAATGCACACAAAGAAAGAATTGCAAGACTTGAAGTATTTGTATCATTTGATAAGAGCATAGTTTTTATCTTAGCTTCAAAGTCTTGTTCGTTAAAGCTTTTATCTAATACAATTGTGTCTGTAAAGAAGTCATAGTAAGCTGGCAAAATATTGCTTAGCTTGCCAGAATCAACCATAAACCTTGTAAATAAGTTTTGAAACATTGTATCCCATGCACTTAACAGGTCTTGACCAGATGCATGTCTTATTCCATCCTGTACTTCATTAGAGGTATATCCAGAAAACTTTTCTATTGCTCCAACCTGTTCATAGCTAAGGGTTATTCCATTATCAAAGTGAAGCAATCTGTTTTGTTTGTCATTACCGCTTAGTATAGCCCAGCTTACTCCAAGCTCTTTATCCGTAATATCCTCAACTCCTGCCCATCTGAAGATAATCTTTTCAAAGTTATCCTTTAGCTTTGTTATGTCTGTATTGGTGGTAGCATCCTTTACCATGTTAAGAAGGGTTGTATCAAGGCTCATGGCAATGGGTAGATCTGGCATAAAGCCATATCCTTTTATCCAGGGAAGTCCTAATATATCAGGGTTTAGCTGAACGTCTTTGTTGTAGTAGCTATATAGCTTGTTCAGTGTAAGGTTTACGTCTGCTGCTTGAAGAGTAGTGCCATCTTCCTTTTCTACTGAAGCTATTTGTGTTATCTGATTTCCATTTTGGGTTATATTAGTTCTCTGTGCGTTAAGGCTAATTGACTTTATTCCAAGTTCAGAGAGGCTCTTTAGTTCTCCAGGTTCAGTTATGCCATCGTTGTTTGTATCCTGCCATACTTTTAAGTCTTTAAAGATAGGATCAGATGAGTCTATCTTTCCATCTTTATTTGCATCGTAAGCAGATAAAGACTGAAAGCCAGAAGTAGAACTGTTACCAAACATCTCTGATATGTCATCTACTTTTCCATTGTTGTTTTTATCCAGGACTAAAAAGCCTTCATCATTTGTTATCCATCCTACCTTATTTGCAAATCCTGAACCTGTTAGATCAAACATAGCTTTAGAGCTATTTACATCTGTAAGTCTTATTCCTTTTCCACTAAGGTCTATTACTAATGGATCTGTATGAAGGATGCCTTGACCAAGAAGGCTTTGAACTGTTTTAGGATAGATAGAAGAAGTATTTTGGTTTGCTAATGACAGATTTGCTAATAACTGAAGAAGTTCTTTATATTTGTACCATGCCCCTTTACCAATCATTTGAGAACCTATATAACTTCCAGCTACAGATCCTGCAACAGAACCAACCCCCATACCTCCCACTCCTCCTAATGTTCCACCTACCATACCTCCTAACGCCTCACACATAGCTTCTCCTATTGCATCTTCCTGTGACATCCCAGCATCCAGGTTCTCCCTGACTTTTTCATATGTAAACAGTATTATAAAAGGGATCATACATCCTTTAAATGCATTAGTTACCAATCTTGTATCTATTATCCTCTTTGCTTCTCCAAAAGCATTCTCTAATGCTTTACTAGCTGCTGAATCAAAAGCCTGCACATAACCTTCAACAATATCCATAGGTCCAATAGGAGAGCTCTCTGGTTGACTGTTCTTTTTTTGATCTTGCTGGTCGTTCTTTTTCTGATCTTGCTCATTCTTTTTCTGATCTGACATCCTTTATCACTCCTTTATAAGTTTTTGGAGGGAATCACAAGTAAATGTAGGTTTGTATAAAAATTCCCCTTCATTTCTTCCAGAAACCTGAGCCAGGAACTTAGCAAAGCGAGCCTCATCTTTGCCTTTAAGCCTGGTCGTATATATAGAGAAACCTTTACTAAATGCAAAAATTGTTATACTCAAAAAAATACTTTTTGCTTCTGTAATAACCATTCCCATCCAGTTCATTGCATATTTAGCTCTTTTGTAATACACTGCCTTATCCCTTTGCATTGGAAATGGTATTGTTACTCTCTTAACAACTCTATCCCTATACACTTCTATTTGTTTTGTGTTTATTAGATCTATCATTAGCCAGAGAGCAAAAATTGTAAAAAGAGGACAGAAAGTTACACCAAAAAAGCGGTTTAACTTATTATCAATGTGAACATCAAAAGGAATAATTCCAAATCCCATCAAAGTTCCAAATAAGAAAAGAAGAAAACCCAGCAAGAAAAAAAGAAACAGAGAAAGAGTCCTGAAAAATGTATATCTTAGGACCATTACAGGTTCGTTTGTATCTATATCCTCTACTACACTCTTTAGGCTTTCATCTATATTCTTTTCAAATTGACCTGTTCTTAAAGAACTTAAATCCTTATTGCCTTTATTGTCTTCAAACACTCCCTCTCCTACCCTTCCTTTGTAAATTTTAATTTAATTTTAATGCAGTTTTAATTATCTTAATTAATTAATGATATTTGTTAAATGTTATGCTACTTTATTTATAAATCTTGTTCTGTATTTCTTGTTAAAGCTTGTAATCGAAATAGTTTTTATCTTTGTTTCAAAGTCTTGGATATATCCAGAAAACTTTTCTATTGCTCCAACCTGTTCATAGCTAAGGGTTATTCCATTATCAAAGTGAAGCAATCTGTTTTGTTTGTCATTACCGCTTAGTATAGCCCAGCTTACTCCAAGCTCTTTATCCGTAATATCCTCAACTCCTGCCCATCTGAAGATAATCTTTTCAAAGTTATCCTTTAGCTTTGTTATGTCTGTATTGGTGGTAGCATCCTTTACCATGTGTCAAGTGCAATCCTAAAATGCACCATTACGCGGCTCAAAACTGCACCACTTTTAGCTGTTAATTTCCTGTGAACTAAAGTCAATTAATCCTGCCTTTCTCTTCTGTCTTAGTCTATAACTATCTCCCTTGATGTTTATGATATAACTGTGATGAATAAGTCTATCTAGTATAGCTGTAGTTAAGCCTTCATCATTGTTGAAAATCTCTTTCCATCTGATAAAAGAAAGATTTGTGGTTATTAATATAGAGCCCGTCTCATATTTCTTGTTAACTATCTGAAACAGTAGGTTTGATTGTTTCTCATTGAGCTTAAAGTATCCAAACTCATCAATAATAAGCAGCCCTGTAAAATTTATAGACTTCTTTATGTATTGCTCCAGTCTATTTTGAGATAGTGCAGTATCTATTTGTATAATCAAATCAGCCATTGTTACGAACTTTGTCTTTATCCTCTTCTGTGTAGCAGCATAACCTATAGCTACAGCAAGATGAGTTTTTCCTACACCAGGAGGCCCAATAAGGAGAATGTTTTTTGTCTCATCAATAAACCTCATTGATAGAACTTCATTTATCAGTGTTTTATCAACTGATGAAGATGAAAAATCAAAGGTGTCTATAGTTTTTATCTTTGGAAAACCTGCAAACTTCAGCATAGTCTGTTTTGCTCTTTGATTTCTTGCTTCATATTCAGCTTCAAGCAGAAGACAAAGGAATTCAGCAAAGGATAAACTCTCTTTAGCTGCTTTATCTGCAAGAAAACTATAGTTTTCTAATATGCCCTTTAATTTTAGATTTATGCAGTATTCTTCTATCCTTGAATTAAGCATAGTTGTCTTCTCCTATTAAGAGCTTTTCATACTCAGAAAGGTTTGTGTAGTAAGGATGAAAGCTTTTGTCCATGTAAACTTCTTTCTTACTGTTTTTATTACTATCTTTAATATTATTTTTATTACTATCTTTTTCACTTACAAATAGATTATTTGGTACTTTACTTAAATAACTTAGTTCCTCTTTTAACATATCAAAGGGTTTTTTGTTTGTTGTTGCATGAATCCTGTTATTTGCACTGGTAAGCCAGGAAAATATATAGGCATTTAAGAGATCTGGTGTTATATCTATTGGCGTATTCTTTAGCTTTGCCTTCAATGGTTTATAAAAGTTATTTTTTAGATATAGATTGAATCTTTCAACCTTTCCCTTGGTTTTAGCTCTGTAGGGCTTACATAGTTTTGGTATAAATAGACCTTTGGAAAAATCAAGAAATTTGTTGTTAAAGCCATGTTCATTTTGCCCATATTTATCTCTTTGAATTACTACAGATTTTAGGTTATCATAGAGTATAGTCTTTGGTATCCCGCCAAAGTAGTCAAACGCTTTTATGTGGCAGGATTGGAATGTGTCCTGCCACATGTTGTCTGTAAAGTAAACAAAAGCTGCTCTTGAATAGGATAAAACCATAACAAAAGCATAGATTGGCTTCTTTCCACTTCTAACAGTTGTCCAGTCAACTTGAGCTTGAAAGCCTCTATCTGTTTCGAACCTGATAATTTCCTCATTTTCTTTTTTATTTAGCTTTAGTTTGTCATAAACTGATTTTGTGTATTCCTGAAGTATTCTTAGACTTCCTTCATATCCTATATCCTTAATTTCATTCAAAAGCACTGTAGATGGAATTTTGTCTGGATGAGCCTGACTTATCCTTTTGTTTATGTAGTCTTTGAATTTATCAAGTTTTGAAGGATAAGTCCTTTTGCTGTAGGGTTCTAAATCCTTCTCCTTTAATCTCTTTGAGACAGTCCGTCTATTAATGCCCAACATATGGGCAATCTTTCTTATGGAAACTCCCTGTGCATACAGTGTGTGAATCAAAACAAACTCCTCTGTTAATTATCATGAAAACTGACCCTTTTTTATCACGAATTTTAACCCACCCTTGTTGCTCATAAAATTAATCTTTTTTATCCCTTTCTATTTTTTTGAAGAGTTCTTTCATTCTATAACTCTTTCCAGTTATCAAAAAGGGATAACTGTGATGTAACAACCTGTCTAATATTGCTGATGCTACTACATTATCTCCAAATATTTCACCCCATTCTTCAAATGGCTTATTAGTGGTCAATATTATAGATTTCTTTTCATATCTCTTTGACACAAGTTTAAAAAACAGAGATGAAGCAGACTTGTTGACTTCAAGGTAGCCAAGCTCATCAATTATTATTAAGTCTATTCTTGACAGTAATTCTACATACTCAGCTATCTTAGCGCTAATATTAGCTCTTATTAGTTCTGTCATCAATTCCTCTGCTGTAAAGAATAATACTCTCTTTCTCTGAAGAGCTGCCCTTACTCCTATCCCTACTGCAAGGTGTGTTTTACCTACTCCTGGAGGTCCTACAAATATGATATTTTTTGCATCATCCATAAAATTTAGATTACACAGCTCTCTTATTAGTTTTTCATCTACTTCAGGCTGAAAACTAAAGTCATACTCTTCTATAGTCTTTATAAATGGGAACTTTGCCTTTTTTAACTTTGCCTTGACAGAATTATCTACCCTTGAATCCGCTTGAATTTTTAATACGTTGTACAAAAACTGCTGATAGCTTATTTTGCTCTTTGCTGCATCTTCTGCTTCTTTTATGAATATATCCTTTATTAAAGGCAAAGATAATATTTTGCAGTAATACGTTATTGCCTCTGTAAGATTGTTAGTCTTTTGCATAAGCATACTCCTGTAGTGACCTTTTTACATTTTTAGAAGGTATTTGAGTTGTTTTTATTGTTAGGGATAAAGAATCTTCTTTAAGACTATATTTTTGCAGTTCACCTTTAACAAAATGGTAGTTAAAGATATCATATTTTATGCATTCCTGCATGACTGAAATACAGGATAAGGTATCATAGTGTCCAAAAAGAGATAAAATATGTCTTAAATGATATTTTGGATTTAAGCCTTTCTTGTTTTTAATGCGATCTAGAAACAGATCTTTGTCATTAAACATAGAAAAGTGCTCCAGAAACCTGTGACTTAAACTATCAAAGGAACTCTCTTCTACCATGTTGTTATAGTTTTTATAATGGCTCTTGTTTATTACAATATTTCCTTTGTTTTTTGGTATTGTATGCTCAGCTATTAATTTCTTAGTCTGTGAGTATATATAAAGCTTTATTCCTTTATAGGTTGTAACCCAAGCATCTTTACCTGAAAAATAATGCGGTACAGAATATCTGTTACCATTGTAGCTTATTAGACAATCTGAAGTTACCTTTCTTGATTCAAGAAATGATGATAAAAATAGCTCTTTTTCAGGCAAAGAAATTAAGAGTTCTCTCTCTCTTTCAAAGAACTGATTAGGGACTCCCTTTGTCCTTCTACATATACCACCAGCTTCCTTAAAAGATTCTTGTAAAATAGTGAATATTGTACCCTGAGTAATATTAAGGCTCACGTCAAGAAACTTTTTTCTGCTATAACCAAATATCAATGAATGTAAATAAACCTTTATTTTTTCTAAACCAAAACTTACAGTATATTCAGACCAATCATATTGCATTTGTTCACCAGGAGATGTTTCATATGGTTCGTATGTTTTTGTAGAAATATCCTTTTTTAACTCTTTGAAATGTTCATTAATGTAACGGTAAACAGCTATGCTAGAGCCATTGTAACCTTTAGATTTCAGGTTAGATATAATTACAGATACTCGTTGTCTTTTAAAGATAAAGGCCTCTTTGATAAACTCATGAAATGGTTCAAGCTCCTTGTAAACCATCTTTCCCCGCTCATAGGAAGGATAGGTTTCACTCTTAAGAGCCCTTTTTACAGTATTGCGAGATACTCCCAGAATCTTTGCAATCTTTCTTGTTCCCATACTTGGATTACGTTTCTTCAGATTAATTATTGTTACCCAATCTTCCATCCTTAACACCTCTTATCCTCCCTACAAAAAATTTTGTAGGGTATTTTATATTAAGGTGGGTCATTTTTCATGAAAAAACTGGGTCTATTTTACATGAAAATTTACACTTATATGAATTTGAGAGAGCATAACACACAAATTCTACTGGTGCACTTTTACTGTGCGTTGGTGGTGCAGTTTAGCACGGCGGATGACACCATGTTAAGAAGGGTTGTATCAAGGCTCATGGCAATGGGTAGATCTGGCATAAAGCCATATCCTTTTATCCAGGGAAGTCCTAATATATCAGGGTTTAGCTGGACGTCTTTGTTGTAGTAGCTATATAGCTTGTTCAGTGTAAGGTTTACGTCTGCTGCTTGAAGAGTAGTGCCATCTTCCTTTTCTACTGAAGCTATTTGTGTTATCTGATTTCCATTTTGGGTTATATTAGTTCTCTGTGCATTAAGGCTAATTGACTTTATTCCAAGTTCAGAAAGGCTCTTTAGTTCTCCAGGTTCAGTTATGCCATCGTTGTTTGTATCCTGCCATACTTTTAAGTCTTTAAAGATAGGATTAGATGAGTCTATCTTTCCATCTTTATTTGCATCGTAAGCAGATAAAGACTGAAAGCCAGAAGTAGAGCTGTTACCAAACATCTCTGATATGTCATCTACTTTACCATTGTTGTTTTTATCCAGGACTAAAAAGCCTTCATCATTTGTTATCCATCCTACCTTATTTGCAAATCCTGAACCTGTTAGATCAAACATAGCTTTAGAGCTATTTATATCTGTAAGTCTTATTCCTTTTCCACTAAGGTCTATTACTAATGGATCTGTATGAAGGATGCCTTGACCAAGAAGGCTTTGAACTGTTTTAGGATATGCGTATCCTGGATTTTGGTTTGCTAATGCCCATTCATCCAATATCTTTAAAATCGATCCATCTTCAAATCTGTCCCAGAGAAATCCACCAAGCTGAGAAAAAGCCTCACTTAGAATCAGTGATCCTATTGGTCCACCTAACATTCCACCTATAATTGCGCCCAACAGTTCAGCAGTACTTTTACCTATTGCACTATTTGGGTCCATGCCATCTGAAATTCTATTTGCACTTTTTCCAGCTGTCAGCGCTCCATCGTCAAGCAAAAATTCACCTTTTAATAAATTAGTTAGCACTCTCGTATCTATTATTCCAGTTGATTCCATCCCTGCCTCTTTCAGAGCGTTCTTAAGTAGTGTATAAGACCCTGTCTTAGAAATTTTATAAAGCCACAACAAAGCTAACAGTCCCATAACTCATCACTCCTTTATAAATTTTTGGAGAAATAAATCGCAATACCCCACAGGCCTACAAAATGTCCCCTCATTTCTTCCAGATATCTGAGCTAAAAATTTAATAAAGCGGGCTTCATCTTTGCTTTTAAACCTGGATGTATACACAATGAAACCTTTGTTATATCCTAAAAATCCTATGAGATACATTATATCCAAGAGAATACCTTTTGCTTCTGTGATAAGCATACCCATCCAGTTCATTGCATATTTGGCTCTTCTGTAATATACTGCCTTATCCTTTTGCGTTAGAAATTGTATTTTTACTCTCTTAACAACTCTATCTCTATACACTTCTATTTGTTTTGTGTTTACTAGATCTATCATTACCCAGAGAGCGTAAAATGTAGCAAGAGGACCGACAGTTGCAAACATGAAGCGTTGAAACCCACTCTTAAGATGAACATCAAAAATTCCAATTAAAGCCATCAATACGGAAAGAAGAAAAGCCAGCAAGAAAAGAAGAAACAGAGAAAGAGTCCTGAAAAATGTATATCTTAGGACCATTACAGGTTCGTTTGTATCTATATCCTCTACTACACTCTTTAGGCTTTCATCTATATTCTTTTCAAATTGACCTGTTCTTAAAGAACTTAAATCCTTATTGCCTTTATTGTCTTCAAACACTCCCTCTCCTACCCTTCCTTTGTAAATTTTAATTTAATTTTAATGCAGTTTTAATTATCTTAATTAATTAATGATATTTGTTAAATGTTATGCTACTTTATTTATAAATCTTGTTCTGTATTTCTTGTTAAAGCTTGTAATCGAAATAGTTTTTATCTTTGTTTCAAAGCTTGCTTCGTTAAAGTCTTGATCAAGGACGATCTTGCCAGTAGAGATGTCGTAATGGACCGGTAAAGTGTTGCTTAAATTGTCTGACCACAACTTTGTAATGTCGTTGTATCCAATTGTCTTATCCGCAAATTGAAATTGATAAGTTTGTTGACCAAAGAAGTTCTTAAGTTTCATAATGCTGTCGCTGGGGTTGTTTTTAAGGGATAATATAAGGTCGGGGCCGTCCTTAGCAAGGATTAGGTCATTTTGAGAGATATTCTTGCTAAATACAATAGTGTTTAAACTTCCGTTTGGATATACAGTGTCAAGTCCGCCGCCCCTTTCAAAAATGTAGAAATTGTTGCCACTGCCACCTGTATCTGTGTCGTTTCCTGGACCGCCTAAAAAGATATTGTTGCCGTTGTTGCTGGCGGTTAGGTTATCATCCCCTGGGCCTCCTGAAAGAATGCTATTACCCGAATACCACCAATAAGATGATATCCCATCGTTTCCTGAAGTGCCTGTAAATACGTCAGTCTGACCAAACAGGAATTTAAAGGTTGGATTGTTTACAAGGTTTGTGATTGAAGATATGTTGTCAGAATTTGCTAAGGCATCTGCAACTATACTTGCTCTTAAAGAACCTACAGCAGGACATAAAAATTCAAAAAAGGGATTATTTACAAGGTTTGTAATTGAAGATGAGTTATCAGGATTTATTAGTGTATCCATTATTACCCTTGCTACACTTTGTGAACTTGTTGCTCCAGTATCACCTAATGCACACAAAGAAAGAATTGCAAGACTTGAAGTATTTGTATCATTTGATAAGAGCATAGTTTTTATCTTAGCTTCAAAGTCTTGTTCGTTAAAGCTTTTATCTAATACAATTGTGTCTGTAAAGAAGTCATAGTAAGCTGGCAAAATATTGCTTAGCTTGCCAGAATCAACCATAAACCTTGTAAATAAGTTTTGAAACATTGTATCCCATGCACTTAACAGGTCTTGACCAGATGCATGTCTTATTCCATCCTGTACTTCATTAGAGGTATATCCAGAAAACTTTTCTATTGCTCCAACCTGTTCATAGCTAAGGGTTATTCCATTATCAAAGTGAAGCAATCTGTTTTGTTTGTCATTACCGCTTAGTATAGCCCAGCTTACTCCAAGCTCTTTATCCGTAATATCCTCAACTCCTGCCCATCTGAAGATATCTTTTCAAAGTTATCCTTTAGCTTTGTTATGTCTGTATTGGTGGTAGCATCCTTTACCATGTAAGAAGGGTTGTATCAAGGCTCATGGCAATGGGTAGATCTGGCATAAAGCCATATCCTTTTATCCAGGGAAGTCCTAATATATCAGGGTTTAGCTGAACGTCTTTGTTGTAGTAGCTATATAGCTTGTTCAGTGTAAGGTTTACGTCTGCTGCTTGAAGAGTAGTGCCATCTTCCTTTTCTACTGAAGCTATTTGTGTTATCTGATTTCCATTTTGGGTTATATTAGTTCTCTGTGCGTTAAGGCTAATTGACTTTATTCCAAGTTCAGAGAGGCTCTTTAGTTCTCCAGGTTCAGTTATGCCATCGTTGTTTGTATCCTGCCATACTTTTAAGTCTTTAAAGATAGGATCAGATGAGTCTATCTTTCCATCTTTATTTGCATCGTAAGCAGATAAAGACTGAAAGCCAGAAGTAGAACTGTTACCAAACATCTCTGATATGTCATCTACTTTTCCATTGTTGTTTTTATCCAGGACTAAAAAGCCTTCATCATTTGTTATCCATCCTACCTTATTTGCAAATCCTGAACCTGTTAGATCAAACATAGCTTTAGAGCTATTTACATCTGTAAGTCTTATTCCTTTTCCACTAAGGTCTATTACTAATGGATCTGTATGAAGGATGCCTTGACCAAGAAGGCTTTGAACTGTTTTAGGATAGATAGAAGAAGTATTTTGGTTTGCTAATGCCCATTCATCCAATATCTTTAAAATCGATCCATCTTCGAATCTGTCCCAGAATTCTCCAAATTTCTGAGAGCCAATCTCACTTAGAATAAAATTTGCTATCACGCTTATCGCTATGCCTGCTGGCCCACCTGGTAATCCAGGCATTACTTTAGTTATAATATCAGCAGCTAATCCACCTGCAATTAAACCTGATATTTCAGCTGCAGTTTTACCTTCAGCATGGGTTGTATTGTCACTTTCGTTTAGATTTTTTCCATAATCTAAAAAGCCACTCTGCAATAAAAAATTCCCTCTTAATAAGTTAGTTTCTGCTCTTGTATCTACCGGGCCAGATGCTTTTATTCCTGCATCTTCCAAAGATTTTTTAAGTGCTGCAGAATCTGCAGTCTTAATTACTTTGTATAAAAATGGTAAAACTGCCTTTGTTATCATACATCATCACTCCTTTATAAGTTTTTGACTGGTTCCATCTGTTTCGAAAGGTCTTAAAAATTCATTTTCATTTCTTCCAGATATCTGAGCTAAGAATTTAATAAAGCGGGCTTCATCTTCCTTTTTAAATCTGGATGTTTCTATGATTAAATTCTTATTAGGCCAGCAAAAAAAAGTTTTTGCCTCTGAAAAGGATATGCCCATTGACGCAAGCAAAAATGAAGCTCTTTTATAATATATTACTTTGTCTCTTTGCATTGGAAATGGTATTTTTACTCTCTTAACAACTCTATCTCTATACACTTCTATTTGTTTTGTATTTAGTAGATCTATGATTGCCCCGAACACAAAAATTGTAGCAAGAAAGCAGATGATTGCAAAACTAAAGTGTTTGAATCCATTTTCAAAATGGCCAGCAGAAATAATTCCAAATTCGTCTAAAGTTCCAAATAAGAAAAGAAGAAAAACCAGCAAATAAACAATAAACAGAGAAAGAGTCCTGAAAAATGTATATCTTAGGACCATTACAGGTTCGTTTGTATCTATATCCTCTACTACACTCTTTAGGCTTTCAGAGGTTTTGTTGAAGTCAAAGGCATCAAGTTTTTTCTGGGAATATATAAATGTTCTAATCCTCTTTCATCTTTGTAGGAGTAGTGTAAAACGCTATCATAAGAATGGTATAAAGGGCTAAAAGGAGAATACTTAATGCTTCCATAGCAACCTCTTCAGATAATAAGAAAAAAAGGGGAGAAAGTACCACTGCAATTGGATTAGCAAAAGCAAATATTCTGTAAAACACCACCTTTGTATATCTATACATTAAATTGAAAGAAGAACTCGTATACAAAACACCAACAATCCCAAGAACAGTAGTAAAGTGTATTAAACCTTTTAAAAAAGGCAGTTGAAGATAGGTATAGCCAAATGCAATAATTCCTCCTACTATTTGAAAAGTCATTCCAATAAGAGCTTGATTAAAAATCTTAGAATTATTAAAGACTTTAGAAAACTTATAAAGAGATACGAGGATGAAGATATATCCCATTATCTGTGCCGTTAGAGTACTAAAAAGGAGAATAATATTTTTAAAATTGAAAGTACTTATAGCCAGTAGTATAATTCCAACCCCCCCTATTTCTTTAGGAGAAGACAGATCTCTATACATAGTACTTTCTCTTCCCCTTTCAAATTGACCTGTTCTTAAAGAACTTAAATCCTTATTGCCTTTATTGTCTTCAAACACTCCCTCTCCTACCACCCTTCATTAGTAAATTTTAATTTAATTTTAATGTAATTTTAATTATTTTAATTAATTAATGGTATTTGTCAAATGTTATGTTAGATTATGTGTGTATTACCAAACAGTCTTATTGTCGTCCTCGCAGAAAATAAAAATTGCCCTAACTATAGTGACCTTATATCTTTAATATTCAAAGATATAAGGTCACTAATGGTGTCTCTTATTTATTATTAATAAGCCACAATCTAGTTATTCCTTCTTTTTATCTTCCTCCACCCCAACCTTTGCAAACTCCTCCAACCTTTTTTCCACACAAGAATATACGCTATTTTTTATAAAATTTCCTTTATCATCCTTAGAATCAACGTCTAAACCGGTAAGGATTTTTAGACCTTCTTCGACCCTTGAAATTGCAAATATCTTAAATTTTCCCTCTTTTACTGCTTCAATAACCTCGTCTCTGAGAATTAGATTGTTTACATTTCTTTCTGGTATTATTACCATTGCGTCATTTACATTCCTTGCTTTGCAGACCTCGAAAAATCCCTCTATCTTTTCGTTTACACCGCCAATTGGCTGAACCTCACCCCATTGATCCATTGAACCAGTTATAGCAACATTTTGTTTCAAAGGGATATTAGAAAGAGCGCTAATCAAAGCATAAAATTCGGCACAGGTTGCAGAGTCACCCTCGATTCCTGAATACAACTGTTCAAAAGTAATTGATGCAGAAAATGAAAGAGGTCTTTTCTGCCCAAAAAGATGTCCAAGATAGCCTGACAAAATAAATACAGCTTTGTCATGAATTTGACCGCTCATCTTAACTTCTCTTTCTATGTTCAAAACTCCTCTCTTGCCAGCATATACCTGAGCAGTAATTCTAGCAGGCTTGCCAAACAGATGCCCTCCCAAAGACATCACAGCTAATCCGTTTACTTGCCCGACCATTTCACCAGAAGTTCTGACAATAATGGTGTCTTCAAGAATAGCTTCTTGAATTCTTTCTTCAATTCTTCCATTTCTAAAAATTTTATTTTTGATCGCGTCTTTTACGTGCGAATCATTAATCTCAGAACTGCCAGATTTAGTAGCAAAATAATTTGCTTCTGTAAGAAGGTTTCTGATCATGCTGGTTCTCAAAGAGAGCTTATTCTTTTGTCCTGCAATCCTTGCCGATTCTTTAATTATATAGTTTATGCCAGTCTCGCTTAATGGCAAAAGGCTATCTTTTGAGGATATATCCTTTATTAGCGAAATATACTTATCTAAACCTGAATCAGCATTTAAGATATCGTCAAAATCCACTTTTACGTTGAAAAGTTCTCTAAACTCATCGTCATACTGGCTAAGGATCTCATAAAGAAAACTTGAACCTATAAGAATTACTTTAAGATCAAGATCTATGGCTTCAGGTCTAAGAGCCCCCGAACTAACAACCCTATACGGTTCCCATGGATCTTCAATTCTTACCTTGCCCTCCTTAAGGGCTCTCTTAAGGGCATCGTAACTAAAGATATTTTTTAACAAATCTTGTGCGTCTAAAACAAGAAAACCATGGTTTGCTCTATTTATAGCCCCAGATTTAATTTGTGTAAAATCAGTAACTGCAGCACCATAAACAAACTTGTACTCAATTTTGCCAAATAGGTTACCATAACTAGAATTGGACAAGTAAACGACTGGAGCACCTTCAACTTCAGAATTATCAACAAAAAGGTTTATCAGATATTTATCAAAAGAAGGCTCTGGAGGTCTCATTAAGAAAGGTACGCTAGCGTTCTGCTCTACACTAGCCTTTAATTCTTGAACTCTGTCTAAAAGATCTGATCTTACTTCGTCCAAATAAAGGAGAAGATCCTCTCTGTCATAAAATTCATCTCTAACTTGTTTTAAAATGTTATCTACAAAAGATGCTGCAAAATCTTTATCTAGTGATATGGTTTTTTCTCTTAAGTTCTTTTCTTCCTCTCTTATCTGGCGAAGTGCCTCGTTCATCTTCTCGTTAAGCATTTCTCCAGTTGTTTGTATCCTTTCCTTATCTTCATCAGAAAGAGCTCTATATTCCTCTTCCGTAAACGGAGCTTTAGTAGAAGGAGAAACTGCAAAAAGCTCTATTACCCCGTTTTCAAGAGTTCTAATTGCAAAATTATACTTTGTTACTTCCTCCTCAAATTCAGAAAAGATCCTTGCTCTTTTTCTTTGAAACTCTTCTATCAACTTTCTTCTTGCAACTTCATATTCTTTGGATTCAAATTTTTTCGGAAAATCAGACTTCAAGCTCACTACAAAATCATTCATATACTTTTTGAAAACTCTGCCTTTGCCAGCTGGCAAGTATAAAACTTTAGGCATATCAGGATTCTTGAAGTTAAATACATACACTACATCATCTGGTTTCTTAAGATCTTTAGCTCTACTTCTGAGTATAGACAAAACTGCATCTTTCTTGTTCATTCCTTCGTGTCCAACTACAAATATATTATATCTAAAATCCTTTATAGCTAGACCAAAATCAAGAGCTTTAAGAGCTCTCTCCTGACCTAAAAATTTTACATCCTCTTCTTTGCTCTCGCTTATTAAGCCTAATTTAATTTCTGGAACTGTTAAATCCGATACTGAAAGTTCTCTCATTTTTATGCCCCTTCGTCAGAAATAGTTCCCATCTTCCAATAATGATAAACGCTTCCCACAAGATCTGCACCCGGTATTAAAGCCTTCTCTCCTGGTTTCCAGCTTGCTGGGCAAACTTCATTATTTTCACGAGCAAATTGCAAAGCTTGAATTTGCCTGATTATCTCGGAAATGCTCCTACCTACTGAGGATGCTAATATGGTCATTGCTTGAATAACGTCATCTGGATCTATAATAAAAGCACCTCTTAGATTAACTTTAGTTTTTTCGTCATAAACTCCAAACCTTTTGCCTATACTACCATCCTGATCGCTTAACATTGGATAAGGGAATCTTGTATTTATCATCTTACTTAATTCAGAATCATCCCATGCCTTGTGAACATATGGACTATCTACGCTTATAACAAAAACGACAACCTTATGCTCATCAAAATCACACTTTTTTGAAGCCAACTCAGCCAATTCCGTAGGGCAAACAAATGTAAAATCTCCTGGATAAAAATAAATTAATTTCCAGAATTTTTTAAAATTGCTTAGATCTATTGTTTCTATTTTGCCATCAAAATAGGCCATTGCAGAAATTTCTGGGCAACTTGACCCTACAAGTGACATTTTTAAACCTCCACCTTAGTTTTTAAAAGCCTTAGTAAAGAAGAAAACATATATGATGATTTTAACAAAAAAAGAACAATTTGTAACAAATATAAGCTAAGTTTATGATAGAATACTTTTTAGGTTTTCTAAAATTTTGTAATTTAGTAATCTGACTATCGGGAGGTTAATTTGAAGAGCTTTAAATTATTGAAATTTGTATTTCTATTATCTGTCTTTTTTGCTATGTTCTCAAGCAACGCACTGGCAAAAAAACTTTTCCCAATTCCACCTATAAGAGTCGCGGTATTACCCATAATAAACAAAACAGATGAACAACCATTTTTCTTGGAATTGGTAAACGAAAGGTTTAATGATTTTCTTAAAAATTCAAACATTGAACTGATACCAGAAAAAGAAGTTATGGAATATCTAAAGAAGAGCGGTTATGATCCGGAAAAAAAGGAATTCCCAAGCAAAGATACGCTAAAATATTTAGCAATAATGACAAATGCTGATGACGTAATTGGTCTCTCACTAGAAAACGTTACCAGACAACCCCCTATACCGCTGGACGTAACTTATAAGTTGTCAGCACAAGTAAGCATTAAGACTATCGAATATGAGAGATATAAAGACGATATACTCACTTATGATTTTAGTGAAAAGGGCGAAAGCTCAAATATACCCTATGAAGGGGTGTCAATGAAGAAGGCAATAATAAATGCCACAAACAAAGTAATGGATGAAGCTCTAAAATCATATGTATTTTCAGGTTTCTCAAATCTTTAGAATATATTAAGATTTAAATTTTGGGAAAATTTAAGGGGGTTACCGGGTGCAAAGTTTTTTCTGAAATTATACTAAAATTAACTTTAGCTATTTTAGTAGGTGGTATATTTGGGATTGAAAGAGAACTAAGAGGCAGATCTGCGGGTATTAGAACGAATATCCTTGTCTGTCTCTCAGGGACTTTGGTTATGCTCTTGTCATCAGGTTACTTTACCAATACAAGTGACTTAGCAGTTAGAATTCAGCTAGATCCTGGTAGAATTGCCGCTGGAGCGGTAACAGGTATAGGATTTTTGGGAGCTGGTGTCATACTTAAAACAAAAGGCGAGGTTCAGGGGCTTACAACGGCTGCATTAATCTTCCTTAATATGATTTTAGGTCTTTGTATCGGTTCAGGATTATATCTATTGGCGATTTCTGGCACAGTATTTTCACTTATACCCTTAACCATACTCAGAAGGTTAAGCAGCCTAATAAAAAAGGAGATGAGAATACTAAACATTTCAATCAAGTCGTGTGACAAGGAAGAGGCACAAACAAAACTTTCTAGAATTCTTGCCAAAAATAAAGTTGTTGTACTCTCGCACGATATATCCTGTAATTTTGAAAAAGAAGAGCTTAAAGTTTCTCTTCTGATTGAAGCAGTTTCAGAAAAACCGTTTTTAAAGCTTTTTGAAGAACTTAGAGAAATAAAATTTATAAAAAGTCTTAGCATATCAGCTAAGGAGTGAAAAAGATTTTTAGCACAAAGTCAAAGATATATTTTGCAGCAAGAAACAATATTGAAACAGACAAAATTATTTTAATTATTGTTGATGGAAGATATTTTTGACATCTTGCGCCAAGATAAGTCCCCACTATCCCCCCTACTCCAAACAATATTCCTAAAAGGACATCAGGCTCAGATCCTGAGGTACCAAGAGGGTTAATTGCATAATAAAAAACTCCCAAAATTGAAGTTATCCAAGTAGCCAAAAGCGCTGGTCCAGCTACTATATAAACAGGCAATTTAAAAACAGCAACACAAAATGGAGCTATAATTGATCCCCCACCAATGCCGTATGCACCGCCAATAATTCCAACAAAAAAGGCCAGCAAAAAAACCCAAAAATTTGAAAAGCTATATCTTTTTTCTTGAAACTCAAAGTGTGATTCAAATATGTTTGAGTTTAGAATTTTAAGCTTGAAGTCCTTTAAGTACTCACCCCTTTTTGGTTTGGCTAAATCAAACAATAAACGAACCCCAATATAAAGTAATACTACTCCTACAAAAGCCTTGAAGAAAACAGGATTGTATAGATATTTTACTCTTATATAATATCCAATAAAAACACCCGGCAGCGTCCCAATTGTAAGAACTACAGCTAAAGGATAAAACATCCTACCTTCTTTAAAGTATCTATAAACTCCCCCAGGAATGGCAACTATATTATATATAAAATTAGTTCCCGATACTCCTGGAGAATTGTAGTTTAAAAAGCTGACTTGAAATGGCAAAATTAAAAATGCGCCTGAAATTCCGCCCATAGAGGTAAAAAACGAAATGACAAAGGCAATCACAGGAGGTACAAAGACATTCACATTAACTCCAGATACAGGAAAATAAACGTTCACGTTAGCTCCTTTATTAATTATTATATTTTGTTAATATTATAATAAAAAAAGAGGTATAATAATATTAAGGAATTCAGCTCACATTTTAGGAGGCCACCTATGAAAAAGGAGCTCTTAGATGTTTTTTTAAAAAAATTACAGGGGGGAATAAGGGTTGTATATTGGGACAATGAAGAAAGGATATATAACAATAACCCTAAAATAACTATAAGATTCTTAAAAGAGCCCCCTCTAGTTTCTTTAGACGACCCACTTTTGGCACTTGGCGATTTATATATCGAAGAGTATTTTGATATAGAAGGAACTATTGAGGACCTAATGGAACTAATGGAAACAAATAAAAATATACTCAGACCCCAGAAAAAAAATACATTTATGACCACACTTGGCGCAACCTTAGGAATGGGCAAATCAAAAGAGAGAGATATGAAAAATATTCAAAGCCACTACGATCTTGGAAATGACTTCTTTTCCCTGTGGCTTGATCCGTCCATGTGTTACTCATGTGCATATTTTAAAACTCCTACAGATTCTTTAGAACAAGCACAAAGAAATAAGATATCTCATTCGCTTAAAAAACTAAACCTGCAAAAGGGCGAAAAACTCCTAGATATAGGCTGCGGGTGGGGCGAACTCCTTTTTGAAGCAGCAACAAAATACAACGTTTATGCTACTGGCATAACTTTAAGTCAAGAACAATTTTATCATATAAAGGAACAAATAAAGCTAAGAGACCTTTCTGAGAATGTAGAAGTAAGACTAGAAAGCTATGAGGAGTTAAATCCCAGAAAAGACTCATTTGACAAGATTGTAAGCATAGGAATGTTTGAACATGTGGGGCAAAAGAGAATACCAGAATTTATGAAAAAGACTTCAAGCGTGTTAAAAAGATCAGGAATTTTTATGCTCCACACTATTACAGGATTAGAAGAAGGCGGCCAGCATTCATGGATGAACAAGCACATATTCCCAGGCGGCTACATACCAACAGTCAGAGAGATTGTAAACATCTTGCCCGATTATGACTTTAGAATTCTGCACGTAGAGAGCTTGAGAAGACATTACGCAAGGACTCTTGAATATTGGTCAAAAAATTACGATGCTCACAAAGATGAAATAGAAAAAAAGTTTGGTAGGACCTTTCTAAGGATGTGGGACATATACCTTAAAGGTTGTGCTGCATCGTTCAAGCTGGGTTTTATAGACATTCACCAGTTTACGCTTTCTTTAGGAATAAACAATGAGTACCCTGAAACTTTTGAATTTCTATACAAAGATTAGAGATTTTTAGATTTAAAATTATTTTAGGCTTCTAATTACCGCATCCTGTGCAACTAGTTTTTTGTTTGCAAAATCAATACTTGCACTTTTTGAACTCATTTGTTCATCCTTGCCCTTTAGACTAAAATCCACACAATTTAGCGTATCGTTATTCGTATCAAAATTTCCTGATCTAAAGTACATCTTATAGCCGTTAAAAGAAATAGTTCCCGATAAGATATTAATTATTTTTGTTCTTTTATCATAAACAGCCTTTTCTCCAGTAATAAAATATGACCCTTTCTTGTTATAGGTCATTTCAAAATCTTCGCCAACAATCTCATTTGGGGTGTCATAAACGTTTTTGGCCGTTATTTTAAAAGGCAATTGGATATCTTGGAAACTATTCATTGAATTTTCGATACTGTTTTTTGTTAGAATGCTACCCCTGTGTAAGATTAAAAAATTAGTAAATAGGGCTAAAGAGGCAAAAACTGCAAACGTTAACATTGTTATTAACAAAAGTTTTTTATACACTTTTAATAATCTTTAAAATAAAGTTTGATTCCTTGATCTAACTTATTTTGAACTCTAAGTATTTTCTCTATAAAGGACCTGGCTGCACCTTTGCCGCCAAAATCTTCAATAACCATGTCCACTCGCTCTTTTACGGCTTCAAGTGCATCGCCTGGACACGCGCTAACACCGCAAATTTCTAACACAGGAAGATCGTTATAGTCATCGCCCATATATGCAAGGTTCTCATAACTCATATTAAGTTCTCTTAAAATCTTATCAAATTCTAATATCTTGTCTTCACAACCCATTATCAGATAATCTACCTTTAACTCTCTTACCCTCTTTTCAAGAGACAAAGATTTTCTACCACTAATAAAGATAATTATGAATCCTAATTTTCTTGCCATTGTTATGCCAAGACCATCTTTGACGTTAAAAATCTTTATTTCGTCATCCGGCGTCAGCAATATGCTACCATCAGTTAGAACGCCGTCTACGTCAAAGCCAATTAGTTTTATATTCCTGATCCTATCGTCCAGGTTCACTCGTATAGCTCCTTTTTATTTATTTAAATATCAATTAATTAATAATTTTATCAAAAGTATAAATAACTACACTATTCCAGCTTTTAATATATCGTGCAAATGAATCATTCCCACTACTTTTAGTTTCTCGTCAACTACTGGCAACAGATTTATTTTTCTATCCTGTAAAATCTTTAGTGCCTCAGTAGCTAAGCGATTTTCGTAAATATAAATTGGATTTTTTGTCATTACTTCTTCTGCTCGTCTTTTCAAAAACATATCGTCAATTTCTATCTTCCTTCTAATGTCACCATCGGTTATAATACCCTTTAATATACCGTTTTTATCTACCACAGAAACTGCCCCAAGACCTTTTTTACTAATCTCAAAAAGAGCTTCTCTAACAATAGTTTCAAGAGAAACTACAGGATTTTCTTCGCCCTTGTGCATCAGGTCACACACCCTGGTTATCAAGCTCCTACCAAGCGCTCCTCCAGGATGAAATAGTGCAAAATCTTGAGGTCTGAAATTCCTTAATTTCAAAAGACAAATTGCAATAGCATCACCTAAAACAAGGGTTACCGTGGTAGAAGAAGTGGGAACAATATTATAAGGACATGCTTCCTTCTTTACGCCTATATCAAGAACAATATCTGCAAATGTAGACAAAGTCGAGGATAGATTTCCTGTCATAGCAATTACTTTAACTCCGATCCTTTTTAAAACGGGCAATATGGTAATAAGTTCTGTATTCTCCCCGCTATAAGATATTGCAATTACAAGGTCTTTACCTGTAACCATGCCCAGATCACCGTGAATGCCCTCAGCAGGGTGCAAAAATAATGATGGAGTACCTGTGCTTGAGAGAGTCGCTGCAATTTTTCTTCCAATGAGCCCAGATTTGCCCATTCCTGTAATTATTACTCTTCCCTCACAACCAAGAATAAGGTCAATAGCATCTAAAAAGGGTTTATCAATCTTATTACACAATTGCTCTACGCTTTCTCTCTCAATAAAACAAACTTCTTTAGCAAGGGATAAAATATCTTCTTTGTTCATAAGTGCCTCCAAAAGATTTAAAGGGTCAAACTATCTTATATAAGAATTTATAGCACTTTTAATAGCAATAAGACTCTTCAATAAGTCTTCAACCTCATTAACTGGCATTGAATTTGGCCCGTCACAAAGAGCACATTCAGGGCAGTCATGACATTCCATAAACACACCATCAGCACCAGCAGCTACAGCAGACCGAGCAAGAGTAGGAACAAATTGTTTTTCTCCTCCAGAAGAATCCCCTAAACCGCCAGGCAATTGAACGCTATGAGTTGCATCAAATATAACTGGTATATTAAATGACTTCATTATTTGAATTGACCTCATATCTACAACTAGATTATTATATCCAAAGGTGTATCCTCTTTCTGTGATACAAACTCTTTCTTCACCAGTAGATTTTACCTTTTCAATCATGGGACCAATAGAGTGAGGCGCAACAAATTGCCCCTTTTTAATATTTACAGGCCTTTTTGCCTTGCCAGCAGATACGAGAAGATCTGTTTGCCTGCATAAAAAAGCAGGCAATTGAATTAAATCGATAACTTTTGAGGCAAGAGTCACTTCTTCTACGCTGTGCACGTCGGTAGTTATCGGCAAACCTACTTCTTTTTTTACTCTCTCTAGAATTCTTAATCCCTCTTTAATTCCAGGACCTCTATAAGAAGATAAAGATGTTCTATTTGCCTTATCATAAGAGCTCTTAAATATTACCTGTATATTAAGTGATTTTGAAATTTCTTTAATAATGTTTGCCATTTTTATTACGTGTTCTTCGCTTTCAATAACACACGGACCCAATATAAAAAATAAATCTTTACCTCCAATTTCCACGTCATTTATCTTGAACACGCCTAAAACCCCTTTTACTTTTCATAATAAAATCAACAAAATCTTTATGTTCCTCATATTTTGAAAAGTCTCGCTTCAAAATGTCTATCAACTCTTCCTTTGAATGAACTTCTTCAACTATAATCTTATATATCTTTTTTATTGCGCTTATTTTTTCTTGAGAAAAATTATTTCTTCTTAAAGCTACCAGGTTTAATCCCTTTGGTCTTGCAGGATTCCCGTCATACATCACAAATGGAGGAATATCTTGCACAACCTTTGCAAGCCCTCCTACCATACACATCCTCCCAACCCTTACAAACTGATGAAAAGCCGAAGCGCCACCTAAAAATGCCTCCCTTTCCACAACTACATGACCTCCCAAAACCACATACGCAGCTAACGTGCAATTCTCATAAACCTTTGCATTATGACCAAGGTGGGTAAAACACATTAAATAAGAGTTTTCGCCAACGTACGTCTCTTCTCCTTCGCCCGTTGCCTTGTGTATAACTACATATTCTCTTATGGTAACGTTATCTGCAATCCTTACAAAACTTTTTTCCCCTTTAAAGTGAAAGTCCTGTGGATCTTGCCCTAGGCAAGATCCAGTAGATATATAGCAGTTTTTACCAATTCTAGTACCATTTTTAAGCAAGACGTTATTAGCTAAACGAGTGTTTTCTCCGATTACAACGTCATCATCAACAACACAAAAGGGGCCAATCTCAACGCCTTCGCCTACTATAGCTTTAGGTGATACTATTGAAGTAGGATGGACTTTAATCATATTATTTTGGAAGATAAAACATAAGATCTGCTTCGCAAACTAATTTATCGTCAACTTTAGCTGTGCAACTCATCTTACAAAATGGCAACTTTACCTTCGTTACCTTTGCTTCCATAATAAGCGTATCGCCTGGCCTTACTACCTTTCTGAATTTTGCCCTCTCGACAGAACTAAAAAACGCAATTGTTCCTTCCTTTTTCAAGGATACAAGGGACAAAAAGCCTGCAACCTGAGCCATTGCTTCAACCATAAGAACTCCTGGAAAAATAGGATCATTTGGGAAATGTCCTATTAAGTATGGATCGTTATTCGAAACGTTTTTTAATCCAACTGCTCTAACGTTTGGTTCTAATTCAAGAATTTTTTCAACCAAGAGCATTGGATATCTGTGTGGCAAAACCCTCATAATGTCATTTATATCGTACAAAAAAATACCTCCTTCATTACATCCGGTTAATTTATTTTATACAAATAAATTTATCATCTTGCTTACTTTTGCGTTTATTTTATGGCCAGGTTTAACGGCCACTATCTGTGCACGCGGCAAAAATCCGTTAAGATAAAGATCTCCAATAAAATCAAGTATTTTGTGTCTTTGCGCTTCCTTCAAACTTCTTATTTTCTTTAATGGTTTTCCTTTATTGTCAAATACAAGCACATTTTCAAAGTTTGCCCCAAGCGCTTTCCCTTTTGATTTCAACAATTCATAATCCGAGAGAAACCCAAAAGTTCTTGCGTTTAGAATAGATTCTCTCTTATCTCTTCCTAAAATAAATTCTTCACTAAGAAGGCCAAGACCTTTAGAGGTATAATCCAGATAAACTCTAATCTCAAACCTTTTGTGCGGAAACAAATAAACAAAAGATTCGTCTTCCATATAAAATATTGGCTTTTTAATTGATTTTAGGATATTTTTCTTATGCTTTTTCGAAAAAACATCAGATAGTACTTTATAAAATTTTATAGCGCTTCCGTCTAAAATGGGGACTTCTTCTCCCTCCACAATCTCAATTACTGCATCATTGACGCTTAACATTGCAAGCGCACACAAAAGGTGTTCTACAGTTGAGAGTCTTAGATAGTCATTTTCTAGAAGGGTTGCATTTTCAGAAGGCACTAGCATATCATGGAAATTCGAAAAAAACATATCGCCTTTTTTTATCCAAAGACCCCCATCTGATGGGTAAACCATAACCTTACAAAATTTTCCAGTATGAATTCCTATACCCTCAAAAGTTGCTTTATTTAATTTGGAGATTGTAGTTCAACCCCAAGTGCTTTTTCTAAAGAATTCGGTTCATCTTTCAAAGTTCCAGTTAATATTACCTTAACGCTATTGTCCGAATATTTTAGAACCTTAGTGTCAAGCGTTTCAATCCAAGCCTTTAGTTTGTTCATATTTTCGGGATTAGAAAGAAATTGCTTTAAACTTACTCCTCTGGAGTCTTTTAGCATCATTATTACAGAGATCATTCTTTCTTTTGCGTTTTTCATTGCCGCTTCATATGAGCTTTTAAACGGATCGGCACTGTTAAATCCTCCAACGCCAAAACCTATAGCAGTTATTTGATTTTTACCCCAATCAATTGAGGCATTTGGATATTCTTCCACAAGATTAGACGAAAAGGCATCTGTAGAAAAAGAAATTACAGACAACAAAATTAAAGCTGTGATAATAAGCAAATACTTTAAATTTGTTAATTCCTTCACCTTTCCTCCTAAAACACAAAATATTTTATACATTTACATAAATTAATTATACTTCTTCTGACTTATTATGGGACCTTAAGATCTCAATTTGTTCTTCCAGTTTCTTAATTCTTTTTTCAATTTCAGGAAGTCTTTCTATTAATATCCTCTCTTTAAAAAAATCTATATAAGGTCTTGCAGGATATCCCATAACAGTTGACCCATCAGGGACGTCTTTCATAAGGCCTGATTTTGCGAGAACTGTAGCGCCTTTTCCAATTGTCAGATGATCTTTTACCCCTACCTTACCAGCGAGAACAGCGTTTTCTTTAACGTGAACGGACCCAGAAAGACCAACCATAGAAACAAGAATTACGCTTTTTTCAAGAATACAGTTATGTGCAATTTGAACTAGATTGTCAACTTTTACATTGTCCTTTATAACAGTATCAACAAATGAACCCCTGTCTATAGTAGTGTTTGAACCTATATCTACTTCATTTCCTATTGAAACGCCGCCTATTTGAGGAATCCATGTATGATGACCACAAGAATCAGTAGCGTAACCAAAACCGTCGTTTCCTATAGTTGCGCCCGCCTGGATTACACAATTTTCACCAACTCTACACATCTCCCTGATGCATGCGAATGGAAATATCCTTGTACCTTTGCCAATATATGTATTTTTGCCAACATAAACAAACGCAACAAGCTCAACCCTATCCTCTATAACAGCTCCATCCTCTACAACACAATATGGTCCAACATATGCCTTATCAGAAATCTTAGCTCTTTCTGATATTACAGAAGTTCTGTGAATTAGAGGATCTCTAAAACTTCTTGGATAAAAGATATTAAGAACCTTTGACAACGCTAATTTTGGCGAATCAACTTCAATAGTAGGCCTGTTTGATTCAAAGCCTCTATAACAAAGAAAGGCACCCGCTTTCGAAAATCGGGATGCCTCAAAATTGGCTTTATCTAAAACAAAACTTAGATCTTTCTCACATGCTATGTTAAGGGGTTTTACGTCTGTAACTTCTAAATCTTCACCCCTTAATACTCCACCAACTTCTCTAGCTATCTCAGATAAAAGTTTATTGGCCATTCACCTTAGCTATTACCTGATCAGTAATATCTACGCCTCCCCACCAAACAATAGCATTATCCAAAACTATCGAAGCTCCAACTTGTTTTGCTACAGCGTCAATAGCGTTCTTAATCTTGGGGAGTACGGTCTGCAACTTTGCATCTATAGCAGCCCTTGCAGCCTCAACTTCTTTTTCTTTAGCAGCAAGCTCTTGATTGATCTGATCGTATAATTTTTTTAACTGCTCTTGAGATTCTCCTGAGGCCTGAGCCTGAGCAAACTCTTGCTGCTTTTGATTTCTTAATTGTTCAAACTGGATCTCGACTTGATTCTTCTGATCAATAAGAGGTTTTAGCTCGTTTACCCCAGCCTCAACTCTTACAAGATCAATATAGGCAATAACACTATCCTTTGCCATAGCCTTTGTCTGAAATGCAAACAACATCAAAACCAGACACGCAAGAAGCAAAACACCTTTTTTCAAATAAAACCCTCCTTTTAATTTCGACAAACTATTAACAAAAGACACTTAAATTAACCTCTAGAAAGGATTTCCCATCCCGAAATAGCCCTTAAAGTGATTAGAGGAATAAGCTCCATCAATACGGACTGGACCAAATGGAGTATTTAGCATTATACCCATCCCGACGCCTGCGTGAAGTTTAAAATTAGGCCAATCAGAATTGCCGCCCCAAGCATCTCCAATATCAGTAAAGAGAGCGCCTCTAGTCCCTCTTATGAATGGGAATCTGTATTCAAAGTTACCAATTGCAAAATATCTACCGTAATATTTATTATCCGTTATGCCTCTAACTGTTCCCTGGCCACCAACATAATATTGATAATACACTGGCATTATTTTTCCTGAGGGTACTATAGAAGTGCCGCCCATCAACCTGCCAGCAAAAACGTGCTCTTTTGATTTATCTAAAGGTATATAGTCTCTAAACTCTGCTATTACCTTTTCAAACGAATACAAGCTTGAACCTCCAAGAAAACCGTTAGTCTGCGAGATGCTTGCGCTTGCAAAGTATCCCTGACGAGGGTCTCTAGTTTGATCTCTAGTATCTCTTGATAGAGTATAGGTTAAAGATCTGTAAGAACCGTTTGGTCTATCATATTGGTCGTTTGGGTTAACAGTTCCAGTCGTAGAGAGGTGAACCCTTTCATACCCAGGAGTAATAGTTTGCCTGGTGTATTTGTCAAAAATTGGGAAACCAAATGACACGTTAAATCCTGCGGTCTTTTCGTCAGTAGTATAACCACCTATTAGCAGACCATAAGTTCTGTAGTTATACAAATTGGCAGCAAATGACATGTTGTGATCGTTGAAATTGGGATCATAAAAACTAATCGAATAGTAAGATTGCTTTGCTCCAAATTGTAGCCCTATAGACATAGTCTGAGCCCTGCCAAACATATTGTTATCAGACAAGCTTATCATCCCAATAGCGCTATATGCAGTACTATATCCTGCCCCAAAGGTAACAGAACCAGTTTTTTTCTCCTTTACATCTATATCTAAAAATATTTCGCCTGGCTTTGTTCCCGGCTCAAACATCACGCCTACGTCACTAAAGATGTTCATATCATAAAGTTTGTTTATATCAGCTTTAACCTTGTTGTAGTTAAATATGTCACCTGGTTTTACAGTTAGCTCCCTTCTAATGACGTGTTCTACTGTTCTGTGATTGCCAAGAATTTTAATTGCTTGAATTTTTCCTTCTGCTATGGTTACCAGCAAATATCCTGAAGGAGAAAGACTTGCATCCATTATTCTCGCTGCTGTATAGCCCTGGCTGGCATAATAATCTTCAACCCTTTTGAGAGCCTTATCCATTTCGTTATAGTTAAATATCTTGCCCGTAGGCATGTTCATTATGCTCAAAATTTTATCAGTAGGGATTACGCTGTTACCCTGTATAAGGATTCCTTCCAAAATTGGATTTTCTGTTACTTCGAAAATTAATTCTACTCCGTCTTCAAATGGTTTGGTCTTAGCTTTTACATCGCTAAAATAACCGAGCGCATATATAGACTTCAAGCTCTCCTGCACGTCGTTAGGAGTTATCATAGAACCTATTCTGAAAGGGACTGCAGACAAGATATCTTCAGTTGCAACGTGTTTATTACCCTCAACAGCAAAAGCAGTTACTTTCATATAACCACTCGGCAAAGTAGTTTCTGCTGCAAAGGAAACTGAACTAATACTTATTAACAAAAACAAAACAAAAATAGTGTTTATAAAAAAACGCCAGGGCATATTTTCTCCCCTCTCAATAAATTTGTAAACCAATAAAGTTATCATATCACAATTGTAAACTTGATAAAAGATAATTAATAGTAGAATCTTTCCAATCTTCGTCGCTATTAAGAGGAAAATTGTCCAAAACAGAGAAGGGTGGCCTTTTTGCAGGGGTCGTAAATTCATCTGAACTTACAGGAGTAATCTTTATGTCTATTTTCAAAAAGTCAAAGATAAATTTAGCCCATTCAAATCTTGAGCAATATCCAGAATTAGTAATATGATAGATACCATATGGCATATTTCTAATAGTATACATAGTCTTAGAAGCTAAATATCTTGCACTAGTCGGGCTAGAAAACTGATCGCATACAACTTTCAAGTTATCTTTGCCCTTTGACCATTCTATTAGCTTTCTTGGGAAAGAGTTTGGTCCGTCGCCAAAGACCCAACTGGTTCTAATAACATAATATTTTGAACACAAAGAAGAAATCTCTCTTTCTCCTGAAAGCTTTGATCTTCCATAAACCGAGATAGGATTTGGTTCATCATATATCAAATACGGTTTGCTTTTAACCCCGTCAAAAACGTAATCTGTACTGAAGTGAACAAGAATATAATTAAATTCATTTGAAAGGACAGCAAGATTTCTTGGGCCAAGCGCATTAACTCTGTAAGCTGCCTCCCAATTAGATTCGGCCTTATCAACAAGATTATACGCAGCACAATTTAGCACTACATCAGGCATAGATTTTTTTATTGCCTCTTTTAGTTCAAAAAAGTTAGTTATATCCAGCATATCTTTTGTAAAGGATACCAATTCAACATTAAAATTTGATGAGTTATTTATGAATTCCTTTGCTAATTGTCCATTTGAACCTAACAGGATTGCTTTCAATTAATATACCTCAACCTGAGCATCGTCGCCTATAAAAAATTTATACGCTTTAACTAGGCCCTGCTTTTTTATAATTTGTGCTCTTCTCCCTATCAAAGAAGCATCTATTCTGGCCACAGCAAAAATTCTACTTTCTTCAAGAATCACAGAGTGTTCGATCTCGCTTTTTGAGATATAACACCTGTCTCCGATACTAGTATATGGCCCAATAAATGAGTCAACTACAACAGCCCCCTCTCCAATAACAGCCGGCCCTCTTATTTCACTCCTTTCAATTTTTGCAGAACTGGCAACCTGCACTCTACCAATAATTTTAGAATCAACGACATCTCCAAGAATTTCTCTTTTTATTCTCTCATCCAAAACTACCCTATTTGCCTCTAAAATTTCATCCTTTTTTCCTGTGTCCAACCACCATCCTTCTAATATCTGAGCCTTTACAGAATTCTTTTTTGAAACCATCATATCTATTGCGTCTGTAATCTCAAGCTCGTTTCTCCAGGATGGCTTTATAATCTTTATAGCATCGTGAATCTTGTTTGAAAAAATGTATACTCCTACAAGAGCAAGATTGGATGGAGGGTTTTTTGGTTTTTCTATAAGCTTTTTTACATTACCTTCATCATCTAAGACAGCCACCCCAAATCTTGTAGGATCGTCAACTTCTTTTAGGAATATTAAAGCGTCAAGGTTTTCAGTAAAAAATCTATCTACATAAGAACTAATGCCATTTTCAATAAGATTATCGCCCAAAAACATTACAAAAGGACTATCTTTTAAAAAGTCTTGGGCAGTTTTTACCGCATGTGCCAAACCCAAAGGCTTTTCTTGTAAGATAAAATTAAAGCTTACCCTTTTATTTTCAAAAGTATATTCTGAAAGTACCTTTCTTACCTCTTCTCCTGTCTCAGGAGCTATTATAATACCAATGTCCTCTATACCGGCTTGCAATATGTCATCTATAACAAAATAAAGTATAGGTCTGTTAGCTACAGGTATTAGTTGTTTTGTAAAGGTATAGGTAAAGGGTCTAAGTCTTGTACCCTTACCCCCGCTCAATATTAAGGCTTTTGCTCTCTCCATATGAACCCCTTCAATTTTTTCTTACTATTATAAAGCACAATTATTAATTTTGTTTATTCTTAAGCATTTTAACTCTTAATCCCTTTCCCTAAAAAAATAGAAAAATATTTGTTAAGAAACCATATTATAAAAACAGATAGAATAAGTGAGATAGCTGTTAAGCTAAAGCCGCTAATACACTCTTCTATAAAAAAATTTTTTCTTGTTATAAATAGATCTGGAAAACCAAAGTGATAAAAAAGGATCTCATTAACTTTTTGAAAAAAATAAAATATTGCCTCATGAAGAGTAAATATGGTTAACGTATTTCTACCGAGATAAAGCATAAAATTATTGTTCTTTGTAATATTTGAAACGTAAAGCCAGAGAAAAATTCCGCTAAAAGTTACTATATAGCCAAAAAAATTAGAGAGAAATGAACCGTTAAAAATACCAAATTCATCAAATAACAAAAAAAGAGCAACATTTAACGTTAGAAGAAATAAAGGAAACAATAATTTTTTTATCCTCAAAAAACTATTTAACAGTTCATTAAGAAATTTAGAACTTTTGAAAAAATACCCCAAACCAAACCATATAAAGCCAGCAGTTATTCCCCAAAAGAATAAAATTGAATAGCTTCTAATAGCTTTCAACCATAAAACTTGAGTGTCTTCAAAAAGTTTGAGAGATGAGCTTATTGCTTCTACCTGTGATCCAACAAAAATACAAAAAATAAAAACTAAAAGAAATATGTATTTAGCTTTTGAAAATCTTAGAATAAAATCGTATAAAGTAGAGACAAAAAATAATGCAGGCAAAAACCAAAGAGGTGTTGTAAACTGATTTTCTTTCACTATTAAAAGATTGGTAAAATACGTAAGGAAATTTGGTCTGTGAGAGGATAGAATAACAATAGAATATATGTAAATAAGAATACCAAAAAAGAAATAGGGGATGATATATCTGTATATATTTCTTAAAAAGACCTGAGTTGGCGCCATTTTGAACTTTGGATTAAATACAAATCCTGCTATAAACCAAAAAAGAGCTAAATGAAACGAATAGGCATATTTAATTAAAATTTCAGGGGAAAAATAAGTAGTATGTCCAAATGCTATCCAAAAAATTCCATAAAATCTTGCTTTATCAACCCAATCAATTCTTTTCTGCATAAACAAATATATTAACATAAATAAAATTTATTAAATACTGCTTTTTAAAGTTTATAAATAAAAATTAACTTAAAAAAGGCAGCCACAAATTTTAACATTTTTGTGACTGCCAAAATAGATTAAATTAAATCCAAAAATTAAAAATTTTTACTTAATGCTCTTGTGACAAAACCACCAGTCAAAACAATCAGCTTGATTTGACCTTTCAGCAGCACCCTTTACGTCAGAAGGAGGAGGAATTATTACGTTAGAACCGATCATATCACTATTGGGCCAATTTGCAGGAATTGCAACTTTATTGTTGTCAGAAGTTTGCAGGGCTCTGACAGACCTTAGAATTTCATCAATATTCCTACCCAATTCCTGCGGATAATACAATATAAGCCTTAATATAGCTTTATCGTCAATTACAAATACAGCTCTGACTGTATTCGTTCCCTTTGCAGGTTGTATCATCCCAAAGGACTTTGCAATCTCGCCCATGTCATCTGCAATTATAGGAAACTCAATATTCACTCCAAGTTTTTCTTTAATCCATTCAACCCATTTGATGTGAGAAAATACTTGATCTATTGAAAGACCAATTAATTCTGTATTCAAAGCTTTAAACTCGTTTAATTTCTTTTGAAAAGCTACAAATTCAGTAGTGCATACTGGCGTAAAATCAGCTGGATGACTAAATAGAACAACCCACTTCCCTTTATAATCTTCAGGAAGGTTAATTAAGCCATGAGTAGTTTTAACCTTTCTGTTTTCAATCTTTTCTCCTAAAAGTGGAAAAGTCATAAAATTACCTCCTTTTAATAATAATAATTATTATTAATAATAATCTAAATTAGGAATTTGTCAAGGTTTTTGTAGAAAAATTTTTTTAGGATTCAAAATGTTTTTCGGATCAAAAACAAATTTTATAGCTTTTGCAAGTTCAATAGTGCTTTTATCAAATTCTAGTTCAATATAAGGTGCTTTCATGTATCCAATCCCATGTTCTCCAGAAAGCGTACCACCAAGTTTAAGTGCTAATTCGAATATTTCTCCTATAGCATCTTGAACTCTTTTCATTTCTTCTTTATTTCTTTTATCAGTAAGTATATTTGGGTGAAGATTCCCATCACCAGCGTGACCAAAAATTATTATTTTCAAAGAGTATTTCTTTGCAATCGAATTTATCCCTCTGATCATTTCTACAATTTTCGAACGCGGGACAGTTGCATCTTCAGAAATCTTTGTTGGAGCTATTTTCCCACAAGCGGGAGATATTGCTTTTCTTAAATCCCAGATTTTATTCATTTCAAAACTATTCTTTGCCAAAATAAAATCTAAACCTCTCAAAGTCAAAAAATTTTTAAGAGTACTTACAAGAGATTCTACCTCTTTCTGTGTACCATCAACCTCAAGGATAAGAAGAGCATTTGTATCAATAGATAAATCAAAAAAAACATACTCTTTCACTATGTCTATAGCAGTTCTATCCATTATTTCAAAAGTTTTGGGAACTATACCCAAGCTAATTATATCGTTTATACAAGCTGCGGCATCTTCAAGATCTTTGAAGTTTATTAAAAAGAGTTCTCTTGCTTCAGGTTTTCTTAAAAGTCTTAAACCCACTTTTGTAAAAATACCAAGAGTACCTTCAGAACCAATAAACAAAGAGAGAATTTCTGGATTTTGAAATGCGTCAACATTTATAATGCTCCCATCTGACAGGACAACTTCTATAAATTCAACATAATCTCTAGTTACCCCATATTTAAAACACATTGGACCCCCTGCGCACTCAGATACATTGCCACCAAGAGTACACCATGCACTGCTTGCTGGATCAGGTGGATAAAACAGATCGCTTTTGGAAGCTAAATCTGCCAGATCCTTTGTTACCACACCAGGCTCTACAACGGCCAAATAGTTTTCTAAATCAAGCTCAATAATTCTATTCATTTGCGTTAGCACAAGAGAGATGCCACCTTTTAATGGCACGCTCCCGCCTGAAAGGTTAGAACCAGCTCCTCTACAGGTAACAGGAATATAATGTTTGAATGCAAGATTTAGAACTCTGGATATCTGTTCAGTGCTTTTTGCAAAAACAACAACGTCCGGCAAGGAACTTTTAAAAGTTGCATCATAAGAATATAAGTATAAATCCTCTAAATTGTCAGTAATATATTTCTTATCTATAACTTTTTCAAGCTCTCTTTTAAAATCAGAGTATGAAATTTGGCTTTTAAAATCGCTAAAGCTTAGATTATTTTTTTCTAATGTGTTTAAAATATTTTTCTTTAAAAGATCAATTTTGTAATTTGAGTTAAGATCATAGTAGTAAGTTTTATCCTTTTGAAATTTTTGCAGAAGTACTCTTTCAAAAGCTTTTAAATCGTTTATGTTTTTAAAAATCAAACAGCACAACCCTATAAGTGGAAAGAGTATTTCATAGCAGTTAATGTTTAAATCCTTTACTATATTTTCAATTTGTGTTGTCTTACTAACAAAATCTGTTTTGTTTAATTTTATTTTTTTAATCAACCCTTCTTCATTTGGGAAATCCAGGTTAAAAATTTCATTGCTTTCCAGAATATCTATATTCAAAAAGTTTAGTTGATTTTTAAGGTATTTTTCTAACTTTTTTTCAACAACAATTGATGCAATAAATTTACCAAAAAATTCTTTTTTCCGGATCAAATAGAAAGAAAACGGTTCATATTTTAACTTTTTTAAAGTAGAACACAGGTTTACAAGCTGAGTAATATCTTCAAGGAAGAAATTAAAATCTATTTTTTCCTTTTTTGGATGAATCCTTAAGATTATTTTTTTTGGGAAAGCTAAATCCTTAAAACCTAATAAAAACCTTGTAAAGTCGTAGCCGCTTGCACATTTTAATACCTTTTTATCTAAGTTTATTTCTCCTCCAAAGTTTGTTTCAAAAGTTGCGCCCAAAGCAAAGTTAAAGATAGTACCATAGAGATGATGCGATGGGTTGGGCAACTTTAAGTGAAACAAGTCAACAACTCTCAATTGCAAGTAAAGTTGATTAAGAGTTGGCAAGAATACAAGAGCTTCTTCAGACAACTTTTTATTTAAGTCTTTAATTAGAATATTTGGATCAACAACAAGTACTTGATTTATATTATCTATTTCTAATAACATGCAGGATACCCATCGGCTCTTGGCTCTGATCCCCCCACATAAACTTTGTTGTCCAATTTTATAATTATTTGCCCTCTACCAAAACTTATTGAGTCAGAAGTAACCTCAATATCGTGCCCTCTTCTTACAAGATCATCAACTATGCTTTTGTCAATTTTGTTCTCAAAAAGCACCTTTTTCCCGCCAAGCCATTGAAATCTTGGAGCATCAAGTGCAGCCTGTGGGTTATCTAAAAAGTTAATCATATTTACAAGAACCTGAACATGTCCTTGTGGCTGCATAAAGGCGCCCATCACCCCGAATGGGCCAATTGCATTGTTATCTTTCAATATAAAACCAGGAATAATCGTGTGATATGGTCTTTTTTTAGGAGCTATACAATTAGGATGCCCTTCTTCAAGCACAAAATTAGCCCCCCTATTATGCATTGAAATTGCAGTGTCTTCTATCACTATTCCAGAACCAAACCCCATGTAATTGCTCTGTATATAACTTACCATATTTCCATCTTTATCTGCTGTACAAAGATATACAGTATTGCCACAATAGGTATTCTGAACTTTTGGCAAAAAGGCTTTATCCAATATAGCTCCCGCTTTGTTAAGACCGTACTCCTCACTAAGAAGCTCTGAAATGTCTTTTTTCATGTATTTAATATCTCCAACTGAAGAGAGAGCTTCCTCAAAAGAGAGCTTTATTGACTCAATACACCTGTGAAAATACGAACTATCTCTTGAAATATCAAAATGCTTTAATATATTTAGAGCCATAAGAACAACTAGGCCCTGAGAGTTAGGCGGAATCTCAACAATATCATATCCACGATAATTTAACTTTAGTGGCTCTACCCATTCGCCTTTAAAATCTCTTAAATCAGTCTCGATTATATAACCGTTATGTTTTTTGAAAAAGGAAACAATCTTCTCAGCTATCTTGCCATCATAAAAGGACTTACAATTAGTGAGGGCTAATTCCTCCAGCGTTTTAGAAAGGTTTAGATTTTTAAATATTGAAGCAGGCTTTGGAGGGCCATCCTTTGCGAAATTCTCAAACCAGTGTTTGAATTCATCGCCTTTTTGTTCTAGAATGGCGTTATAAAAGCTCTTCCATAACCTAGAAATTGTTGGCGATACAGGATACCCATAGCGCGCCAAATCTATTGCAGGAGCAAATACTTCAGATAGCTTTAATTTTCCAAACTTCGAGGATAGCTCTCTCCAGCCCCACACTACTCCTGGAACAGTAATAGGCTCAAAGCCAAATTTAGGCATCTTTTTGAAGCCTTTTTTGATTAATAGATTAAGATTTATATTTGAAGGAGCAAAACCGCTTGAATTTAGAGCATAAAGTTGTGAATCTTTCCAGACTATGACAAAACAGTCCCCTCCAATTCCGCATGAGGTTGGTTCGACCACAGTAAGAGCAACAGCCGCAGCCAAAGCCGCATCAACAGCATTACCTCCCTTTTGCAGAATAGTTAACCCCGCCTGAGATGCAAGCGGCTGAGTAGTAAGAACCATTCCATTTTTTGCAAAACAAACGTGTCTTTCTGAAGGGTAGGGGTATCTTTGAAAGTCAAACATCTTTCACCTCGTTTTTTATAGTGGTTTCTTAAAATTATATATTGTTATGAGAAAAATTCTTCTATAATATTATTATTAAAAATAAAAAATACTGGGGGAAAAATGAACAGGTTAAGAGTGGTATTGCAAGGATACCCCCTGAAGTCAAACAGGGGATGGCTTGGATGGTGCAATGTAGTCTTGATGTTAACTTCTGAGGGCTATTTTCTCTTTGATACAGGAAGCTATGGAGATAGAAGAGAACTTTTAGACTCTTTAGACAATTTGGGGATTGCTTTATCAGAGATAAAGGGAATATTCCTTACTCACTTTCACTTTGATCACGCAATAAATATTGAGCTTTTTGAAAACGCTAAAATTTATCTATCTGAGAGAGAATACAACTATATTACAAGTTCGTCTTTCGAAAAATCATCAGATCTTTATGTGCCCAAATCTATGATCAGCTATCTTCTAAGTAGAAACCCAATTCTCCTAAGGGACAATGAAAGAGTATTAGATGACATTGTAGCAGTAGATTTGCCAGGTCACACTCCAGGCTCTATGGGATATCTCTTAGAGAGGACAAAAACTTTGATCGGAGGAGATGCTATAAAAAACATTAAAGAATTTTATAATGAATTAGATACCCTTCTAGTTTTTGGCGACATAAAGGATTACAGAGAGTCGCTAAAGAGGGCAAAAAAAATAGCAATTAACTTTGTTCCAGGTCATGACTCAATCTTTAGTTTTGAAAAAGACGTCAAGAAATTAACAGATTTAGAGGTTATAATTTATAGCAACACAAATTGGAAAGAGACAGCTCCAAAGGAATTTAAAATTACTTAAAATATAATGAAGGAGAATAATTTATGAAAAGGTTTACATTTATCTTTTTAATCTTAACGTTACTTGCTTTTACAAACACTTCATACGCAGAATTTAGCTTTAACAACATATCTCAAAGCGATTTTTTGCTCAAGCAAGGGGAGACAAACCTTGTTTTACCAGGAGAATACTTTGAAATCAAAATCAATGAAAAAGATAACAGTAATTTTTCCATAGATTATGATAAAAGTCTCGTAGAATTAACTAGAGAAGAAAGTTTGCCAGATAGCAAAATCTATTATTTCAAAGTAATTTCTGATAAGACTTCATACACAAAGATAGTTGCCAAGTCAAACAAAGAGAATTTAAAGCCTCTTACGTACGACGTTTACATATCAACGCCGCATGACATACCTTTAGTAACAATTAAGGATATACATGACAATCCCGAGAAATTTGTAAATAAATTTGTCAGGTTAAATGCTAGATTTCTTGGCTGGTCTAGGCCAACCAATACGAACGATATTTGGGGTGCTCTAGTCACTAAGTCAGATACTGTAATAGAAGACAACACTGGCGCCGCCTTCATATCAGGAACAAACTTTATGTATAAAACTGACAGTGCCGTTTCTTTTATAGCAAAAGTAAAGCCAGATGAAAAAGCTGGATTTGAAATTAGATTGGTAAAGCTTCTCAAATGATTTATTTTTCTTCTCTGCCATATAAGTATTCAAATATATACGTAATTAAAGAAAATGACTTTGTTACAAGACTTTTTCTTAATGACTCTAGCTTTTCATATTTTTATGAGGAGTTTAAACCAAAAAGAAACGACTTAATTTTAGAAGATGAAATTACACAATTAGCTGAATATTTGAATAGAAAGAGAAAAAGTTTTAATATTAAATTTAAACTTTTGGGCACTAACTTTGAAAAGCTTGTTTGGGAAAGAATATTATCCATAGAATACTCAGATGTCAAAACATATTCTGATATTGCAACAGAAATCAAAATGATCTCTGCTACAAGAGCAGTGGGCAATGCCTGTCGGAAAAATGTACTCCCAATTATTGTTCCATGTCACAGGGTTGTTTCAAAAAAAGATTTAGGCGGATTTTTTGGCAAAAAAAGTGAATTTCTTACAATTAAATCCTATCTTTTAAATTTAGAAAGGGCTTCTTGAAGAAGCCCTTTCTATAAGAACTTTAAGTTTTTAAAATTCTATAGCTTAAATTTATCCACTTCTTTGTCAAGTCCTTCTACCTTTTCCTTAAGAGATGCCGAAATCCCTTTAAGCTGCTCCATCATTCCAGTCTGCTCCTGGGTGGTAGCACAAATCTCCTCTGTAGATGCAGCGCTCTCTTCTGCTATTGCAGCTACGTTTTCAACCTCTTTTTGAACCTCTAGTGCAGCATCGTTCATTTCATTGGCACTAGCTGAATACTCTTCTGAAAGGGCAGCAAGGTTACTGACATTTGTTTCAATATTTTTTATACCACTTGTAACTTCGTTAACGCTCTCTCTTGCCCTTGTTATCTGCTTTAAAAGTCCAGCAATGTTAACAGTGATCATATTAAAGGACTCCATAACTTCGGAGGATAAAGACCTGCCCGCATCTACCTCAGAAAGCGCCTCTGTCATAGAAGCTGATGCAGCTTTAGTTTCCCTTCTAGTTTCGTTAATCAAGTTAGCTATTTCGTTTGCTGCCTTTTGTGACTCTTCAGCAAGCTTTCTAACTTCATCAGCTACTACTGCAAAGCCTCTTCCCGCATCTCCTGCTCTTGCCGCCTCAATAGCAGCATTCAAAGCCAAGAGATTTGTTTGATCGGCTATATTTGAAATCAAGTCAACGATCTTTCCAATATCATCAGACCTCTGATCGAGAGTGCCAATATTTCTGGACAAATCGTCAACTGCTTTTGCAATCCTCTCTGCCAGCTCTTCTCTCTTTTTAAGTATCTCATGACCGTTTTTGGCCTTTTTATCAACTGTATTAGCAAGGTTATTAACTCCCAAAGCAGCCTTTTGAAGCGTATCGGTGCTCTTTGCAATATTTGCAATGCTTTCTGCAATTGAAGAAGCGTTTGTGGCTTGTTCCTCTGCTCCCTTTGCAATAGCGCTAATACCTCTAATGAGCACCTGAGCGCTATTGGTCAACTTTTGTGCAATATTAGAAAGATTTTCTACACCCTTTGCAGTTCCTTCAGAGGTTCTAGATGCCTCCTTTGCTGCAGATGATACAGAATCTGATACTTTAAGCAATTGTTCTGAAATCTTTAGGATCTCATCCGATGAAGAGTTGATGTTAGAGATAATGCTTACAAGACTCTGCCTCATTTTTTCAATGGATTTCGCAATGGTTCCCATCTCGTCTTCGTATACCCGCTGCATTTTAGTGCTAATATCCCCTCTTGCTATCCTCTCTATTCCGTCAACAGTTTTATATATAGGTTTCATCAAGAATATCTCCAGGGCAAAGAGAAGAAGGGCCATACCAATAACAATTGCAAGTAAGTTAAGACCAAATTGAATCAAAGTGAAGTTAAACAGCTGAGAATCATAAAATTCAGCGCTTTTTGCTACAAAAAACATTCCTATTACTTTACCATCAATATCTTTCAATGGTGCATAGTATGAATAGTAAGGCTTGCCAAATAAAGTATTTTTAATCTGCAAAGGCTTACCTTCCTTTAAGACAGTGTCTATAACCTTTGGGTTATCCATCTTTGTTCCAATAGCCCTTGAACCATCTTGTTTTTTAAGAGTGGTACTCACTCGCGTGTCGTTATCAAAAAACGTTGCCTCTGCGCCCATCTTTTCTTTGATCTGATCTACGATAGAAGTAGACCCTGATATCATCATTCCTGTAGAAACAGCGCCAATAATCTTACCTGTTTCATCCTTTATTGGAGCACCAGCTCTAATAGAAAGTCCACTAACATTACCTTTAGAAATCCCCGCTACCACCTCTCCTTTAAGAGCTTTCTCTACTTCAGCAGCCTCTTTTAACACGTCAAGTCTTTTTCCAGGATCGTGTCCTCTCATTAAAACCTGTCCCTGAGGGTTTACAACTGTAACGAAAAATCCGGGATGGTCTTTTACATAGTTAACTAAGATAGTCTGAAGTTGCGCCATGTTATTAGTCTTGATCGCAGAAATTACATCTTGCTCCTTTGAAACCAATATAGCCATTTGCTTTGCTGTTGAAATGTCGCTATCAAGAAGCATGTTTGCACCGTCATAAAGTGTTTTTACGTCATAGTTTGCAGAGATATCAAATGCATTTTTTAGCTGCAAAAGCCCTCCGCCCGAAAGAAATAGACCAAAAACAAGAAAGCTTACAAAGACAGAAAATCCTAACTTCTTTCTTAAAGATAGATCTAAAAAAAACTTAAAGAACTTTTTCATATACTGCCCCCTTAAAAGCGTAATGATAATTATTTCTAGATATAAGTTACTTTTATAATAGTATTATATAGCAAAAAAATAAAAAAAATTAATTTTTAATATAATTTAGTATATTCTAATTACTAGTTATTAAATTTATAAAACAAAAACCCCTCCATTTCTGGAGGGGTGAAGTATTTAAAAGTAAAATCTAACTAGTCTTTAGAAATCTCCCATGCCGCCCATGCCGCCCATGCCGCCTGGTGCTGCAGGAGCTGACTCTTTCTTTGGCTTATCGGCAACAAGAGTATTAGTAGTAAGTATCATACCAGCGATTGATGCAGCATTTTGGACTGCTGAACGAGTTACCTTCGCAGGATCTACAATCCCACTTTTAACCATATCAACATATGTTCCGTTAGAAGCGTCAAATCCAATACCAGGTTTTTCCTCTTTTAGTCTTGCAACAACAACTGACCCTTCAAATCCAGCATTTGAAGCTATTTGCTTACAGGGAACCTGAAGCGCCTTCTTAACGATGTCGAGTCCTACCTTTTCCTCACCCTCAAATTGCAAATTGTCAAGAGCCTTCAAGGCGTGTATCAAAGTTGCACCGCCTCCTGGGACAATCCCTTCTTCAACTGCGGCACGAGTAGCCGAAAGAGCATCCTCCATACGGTGTTTCTTTTCCTTAAGTTCAGTTTCTGTAGCAGCTCCCACTTTGATTACAGCTACTCCGCCTGAAAGCTTGGCCAAGCGTTCTTGAAGCTTTTCTCTGTCATAATTGGAATCTGTCTGCTCGATTTCCTTTTTGATCTGGGCAATTCTTCCTTTGATAGCTTCAACAGAGCCCTTTCCATTGATTATTGTAGTCTTTTCCTTTGTAACTTTTACTTTTTCAGCTCTTCCAAGGTTCTCAATCTTGGTATTTTCAAGCTTCAAACCTACATCCTCTGATATCACATCTCCACCAGTGAGTATAGCTATATCCTGAAGCATAGCCTTTCTTCTATCGCCAAATCCCGGAGCCTTTACAGCAACTACGTTTAGAGTCTTTCTCAGTTTGTTTACAACAATCGTCGCAAGTGCCTCGCCTTCTAGATCTTCAGCAATAATAAGCATCGGCTTGCCATTTCTAGCTATTTCTTCAAGAATAGGCAAGATATCTTTCAAGGCACTTATCTTTTTATCGGTAATTAAGATATATGGTTCATCGAGCTCCGCTTCCATTCTTTCGGGATCAGTAACAAGATATGGAGACACATAACCTTTATCAAACTCCATACCTTCAACAATATCAACGCTAGTTTCAATGCCTTTAGACTCTTCCACAGTTATAACGCCATCTTTCCCAACTTTGTCCATTGCTTCAGCAACCTTTTCACCAATAAACCTATCGTTGGCTGAAATGGTTGCTACCTGTGCGATAGCCTCTTTGGTCTCAACAGGCAGACTCATTTTCTTGATCTCTTGAATTACAACATCAACTGCCTTCTCTATTCCTCTCTTAATTGAAAGAGGTGAAGCGCCCGCTGCAACCATTTTAAGTCCTTCTTGAACCATAGCCTGAGCGAGTACAGTTGCGGTTGTTGTACCATCACCCGCTATATCATTAGTTTTAGAAGCAACTTCTTTTAAAAGCTGAGCTCCCATATTTTCATATGGATCTTCTAACTCAATTTCCTTAGCGATGGTTACGCCGTCATTAGTAATGGTAGGCGATCCCCACTTTTTCTCCAACACAACATTTCTTCCTTTTGGTCCTAAAGTTACCTTTACAGCATCAGCAACAGCATTTACACCTTTTTCAAGTGCTCTCCTTGCCTCTTCATCAAATGCTATCATTTTAGCAGCCATAAATTCACCTCCTGATTATCCTTTAATAGCGTATATATCGCGTTCTGAAAGGATTAGATAATCCTTCGAGTTAATCTTAATTTCTGTGCCACCATACTTGGCAAACACAACTCTGTCCCCTACTTTTACTTCCAGTGGGACCCTCGTCCCATTGTCAAGAATCCTTCCTGGTCCAACCGCTACAACAATACCTTCTTGTGGTTTCTCTTTTGCGGTGTCTGGCAGCACAATGCCAGATACAGTCTTCTCTTCAGCTTCCACAGGCTCTACAATTATGCGATCGCCCAATGGTTTAAGATTCATAGAATCACCTCCATAAGTTTTTAACAATTGTTAGCACTCAATTAAGATGAATGCTAACAATAGATATTATATTGTCTCAGAACTAAATGTCAAGAGGCAAAATACAGATATTTTAAAATTACAGGCTGTCAGTTGGACGTTTTTTTGGCAGTGTAAAAATTAATATTCCGGAAACGATTAAACACAGGGCTAAACACAAATATGCCAGAGTATATGATCCTGTATAACTTTTTACAATGCCAATTAAAAATGGACCTACCCATCCTCCAATATTTCCAATAGAATTAATCAAACCAATTGCTCCCGCAGCTGCAGTTTCTGATAAAAAAGTAGTAGGAATAGACCACCACACTCCCATTCCACTATATACTCCTATTGCAGCAAAGTTAATAAAAACAAAATTTAAAACTGGGTCGTGAATAAGAACGGTACCGGCAAGACCAATTGCTCCTATAAAAAGAGGCAAAGCTACATGTAATCTTTTTTCACCTTTTCTGGAAGACGAATTGCCAACAATTAAAAATCCTATTAAAGAAAGAACCATTGGGATTGTAACCAAAAAGCTAACATTGGCGTTAGATAAACCTGAAACAGATTTCAATACGGTAGGCAGCCAAAAGCCAAAACCCCAAAAACCTACAATCCACATGAAGTATATAAAACCAAGTTTCAAAACTTCTAAATCTTTTAACCCATCCCACAAAGTATATTTCTTTACATTGTTTTTTGCTGTTATTTCATGTTGGTAAAGTTCTGAAAAAATTTTCTTTTCTTCGCTGGATAGCCAGTTTACATCCTTTGGCCAATCCTTTATCCAAAACCACAAAACTATACCAAGTACAAGAGATAAACATCCCTCTACTAAAAATAAGAGCTGCCAACCTGCCAAATTAAAAATTGACATTCCAATTAAGATCCCGGCCAAAGGCGATCCTAAAATGCTTGCAACCAATAAGGATGTGAGCATAACGGAAATTGCTCTGGCCCTTTCGTTTGGAGCAAACCATCTTGGGAAAAAGATGGCATAGCATACAGGGTAAAAGCTTGCTTCAGCAGCTCCTATTAAAAATCTAACAATATAAAATTCAATGGGAGTTTTAACAAACATCATCAAAGTTGTAGCAATGCTCCAGGTGATAAGAATTCTTACAATCCATTTTGAGGCGCTCCACTTTGCTGCAAATATTGCACCAGGCACTTCAAAGAGTACATATCCCCAAAACAAAATGCCTGCACCAAAACCAAAAACCTCTGGAGTAAAGCCCAAAGCTTTATTCATAGTTAGCGCTGCGTAGCTCAGATTGAGGCGATCGAGAAATGCCAATACAGAAGCAATAAATAATGGCAAAATAACATTGAAATACCTCTTGCCTAAAGTTCTTTTCAATACCTCATCTACCTGAGTTTTATCCACCACCAAAACCTCCCTTGAAAATAGTATTACGTAATTATATAGTAAAAACTTATAAAAATTTAAAATTACATTTATAAACAAGATTGATAATTAATTTGAAAACTTCTAAATTTTTAAATTTAAGATATATAATATGCATATACTAAATTATAAATTTTTAAGGAGAGAACATGATAAGACGCCTTTTTTCTGCAATACTCTTCTTTATTTGTCTATTATTTGCTCCTTTTAACGCTGTAGCAAGTGCCGATATCTTTAACTTGATAATCAGACCTGGAGTTACTCAGAACGAAATTGATAATGTTAATTTAGCACTTAATACCACCAAAGAGATGATCAAAGATTATGGCTTCGTATTGAACGAAAGAATAAATGTGGTCTTAACAAGTGACAAAGAGGACTATAAAAATGCTTTAATTGAGTACTTTCATTATTCAGAGGCTTTAGCAGAAAAGGAAGCAAATATATCAGGAGGGGAAAGCTCTACAAAAGAGCCTATTGTTATAATCAGGGGCTCTGATAGGCTTGACAAGTATAAAGCAGAAGCATTTAGAGTCCTTCCACACGAGATCTTTCACCAAGTACAAAGACAATATGGAAAGCAAACAAATGTGCCAATATGGTTTGACGAGGGAACTCCAGAGGCATTTAGGTATATTGCCCAGGTAAAAGCTGGTATTACTTCAAAAGAGATAGCGTTTCAAGATCCGCTTGCAAGACTGAACATGTACGTAAAGTTAACCCATAACTCTTTACCAAACCCAGAAACTTTAAATGAAGCTACCTGGAGAGATTGTATGTCAAAAAAGATTCCCGTGTACCCTCTTGCCACTCTTATGGTTCTTCACTTAACAGGGGATAATTTTACAAAAATTCAAGAAGTATATAGGCTTATGCACGAAAACGTGTCCTGGAGCAGAGCCTTTACTAAGGTATTTGACGTTACACCCAATGATTTTTACAAAGACGTTATGGAAAAGATAAACTTTGAAATTGAGCACTCATAACTTTTAATTAACTAAAACATTTCTACACAAAGCCAATATTGCAAATTTTATTTGCCTAAGAAAACGTTCTCTTTCCAAAGACCGTCATAAATAATTTTGCCCTTAGAATCTCTAAAAGTTCCATAGCCGTCTCTTAGACCATTTTTAAACTCGCCCGTATAAACATTGCCATCTTTATATTTTATCGAACCCTTTCCGTTATAAAGGCCTCTTTTAAACTCGCCTTCGTATGAAACAACGTTTGAATTTTTGTTTAAATATTCGATCTTGCCAAAACCGTCAAAAACGCAGCCTTTTACATCTCCTTCATATTTATAGTTTGGGGTCTCAATTGTTGCATGTCCTTCTCGCACGCCGTCTTTCATAAATCCAGAATATTTATAAAGCTCGTTTCCATTCTTGCCATAGAGAACAAAAACGCCTTCACCGTTTGCTAAACTGTTTTCACATGGTCCTGACCACGAGAGTGACTCACCATCTTCTAAAGGTCTTAACAACTTAACCTGACAAGAAGAGTTAGGATCTTCTACCTTTACAAAATCAGCAAAAGCAATCCGTTGGAAAACAAAAAGACAAAATAAAATTATTAGCATTTGAAAATATCTCAAAGCGTGTGCCCCCTTCAATCTTTTTTTTAATTTATCATAAAATATCTCAAATGACAATAAATTAAAGTTCCGTTTGATATAATAAAAAAATGGAAGAGAAATTTACGATAGAAACGATTACTGGAAAGACTTCATACATCCCAGGTTCAGTTAACTGTGGATTTTATGAGACCTGTATGATAGACACCCCATGGGAAATGCACAACCACAAAAAGATAAACCCACAATATTTACTTCTAACTCATGGACATGCAGATCACTTTAGAATGGCTTTTTTATTTAGGGGCAAGGGAGCAAAAATAGTTGCTCCTAAAGAGGAGTGCATATTTGTAGAAAACCCGGAAATTAACGTAAGGGCAACATTTAGTTGGGCTATACCACCAGATGCAATGATCAGCTCTCTTATGAAGGGCGTTCCTTGCAAAGTTGATATATATAGCGAAAACTTTTTCTATCCAGGTATTACTGTAGTCCCTTTGCCAGGACATTCTATATCTCAGGTGGGATATCTAACATCTGACAAAATTTTTTTCACAGGAGATGCTTTATACACAAAAGAATTATGGAATACTTTTCCGCTGCCATATTCAATTGATCCTTTGCTTGTAAAAAACTCTCTTGAAAGAATAGCTAACATTGACTTCGATTACCTTGTTCCAGGTCATGGTAAAATTCTATCCAAAAAAGAAGCGATAGAAGAAATAGGGTATCATATAGAGAGAATTAACGAAATAGACAATCTCATTCTCAGGCTTTTAGAATCTCCTTGTTCCACAGAAGAGATAATTTCAGACGTCTTGTCATCACTTGAAATAAACAATTCTCTCGCCCAATATTGGATTGCAGTAACCGTTATAAAGAGCCACCTAAGCGCCCTTACCAGGATAAATAAAGTTGATTTCTTTCTGGAAAACGCAAGGGTTTATTGGGAAAGGGTTAAATAAACTCAAACTTATCGACATTAAAAAGGCCGTTAACAGTAAGCTTTACATGACCAATCACTTCAAGCGCCATAAAGCTTAAAGTGCCAAGAGGATCACTTAAAATAGAACCATTTTTTCTAATAGCATCGTTTAACTTATCCAATTCAGAAATTAGATTGTCTTCGTCTAAGCCTGACAGTATACCGGCAAGAGGCAATCCTACCTGTGTGAAATATTCTCCATCAAAATAGACAAGACCACCTTTTAAGTCGAAAACCCTCTCAACGGTCTTTTTGATAGATAAATCGTCTGCTCCCACACATATAACGTTGTGACAATCGTGAGAGATAGATGTTGCGATTGCCCCTTTTTTTAATCCAAAACCCTTAATCTTACACGCTGAGCCTTTATTTTTTTCATATCTTGATATCACTACTAACTTTAGAATGTCTTCACATAGATCAAATTCTTCTTTATTAGTAACAATCAAATCTGTAATAAGGCTTTTGTCTCTCACAAGAATACAAAGAGATTTTACTTTATCGTCAATTGAAGGCACTGAAATTTCATCTTTGTTTACTCTAAAAGAATTAAAGAATAATTTAGAAAATTTCTTTTTTTTAGAATTAAAATTATCTATTATTCTCCCACTAATTATTATTTTATCTATTTCAAAATCCTTTAAGTCTTTAAATAAAACTAGGTTTGCAAAATTGCCCTCTTTAATTTGAGAATACCTATTCAAACCATAATGATTAAGGGTATTGTAAGTAGCAGCTCTAAGCGCAAAAATAGGATCTGTGCCCAGTTTTATAGCTTTTCTTAAATTAAATATTACACTACCAGTTTTTCTAAGATCAAAAACGCTTTTATCATCAGTACAAAAACCCACTTTATCTGGGTATTGAGCAATTATTTTATAAGCCGAATCTTCAGTAGTCTCAGCGCTACCCTCCCTGATAAAAACAAACATTCCTGCATCTATCTTGCTTTTTAGATCTTCGTAGCTCTCGCTTTCATGATCGTCTGCAATGCCCTTTGAAACGTATCTTTTCAACAATTCAAAATCTTTAAAAGGGAAGTGACCGTTAATTAAGATATTTTTCTTCTTTGCAAGATCTAAAATTGACCTATAAGGTTCATCTTCATTTATAACCCCATATACGTTCATCATCTCTCCTATAGAGATTACATCAGGCTCTTCTACAAGCTTCTTAATGTTTTTAGCTGTTATCTTTGACCCTGATTTCACAAATCTCGTAGCTGGAACACATGACGGTATAGCAAAAAATATTTTTGACAAAGAGTTTTTAGCATCTTTCATAAAGAGCCTTATTCCCTTTACCCCCAATATATTTGCAATTTCATGATTATCTGAAATCACATAAAGAGTTCCTGATTTCGCTACAAGATTGCCAAAAACAGAAGGAGGAAGCATTGAACTCTCTATATGACAGTGGCCATCAATTAATCCTGGAGAAAGTACTTTGTTTTCAGCTTCAACTATTACCTTTGCTTCAATATTTTCTTTGCCTACATATGAAATTAGATTTTCTCTTATTCCAACAGAGGTTTTTATAAATATATTTTTTTTAAAATCAGGTATAAAACAGTTATAAATTGCAACGTCAAACATTAACTTACCTCCAGGTTATTTTAATCTAACAATATTTCAATTGTATCACCAACCTTAACTATGCCTCCCTCTTCTACAGATGCAAAATAACCTTCCCTTGGCATTATACAGTCACCTGTTCTGTTATAGATTGCACACTTTGTATGGCACTCTTTGCCAATTTGAGTAATAGATATTATTGCATTTCCCAATTTCATTTTCGTTCCTACTTTAACTGTATCTAGATCCATATCAACAGTAAAATTTTCTGCAAAATCGCCAAAGTTTAAATCTTTATTTTTTTCTCTTGCCCTATTTAAGCTAAAAATACTCAAAAGACTAACTTGTCTGTGCCCAAATCCAAAATGCGCATCTTTCATGATTCCAAGGTTTTTTACTAACAAAACTTCATTAACAGGCTTTTTAATTTCACCTTTTTTTTTGCTAACGTTTATAGATAGTATCTTTCCCATACGAACTCCTTAATATTATAGTTTATTTATAAACTTTATTATTAGAATATTATAAAAGGCCACAAAAGTGGCCTTTTATGTAAAATTATACAGGTAAATTGAGTTTCTTTCTCTTCTTATTTATATGATTAATCATTAGTTCAGCCATTTTATGTGGATCAGTATCTACTGCAAAGCATGCTCCAACGACATTGGTCAATCCGTCAAGTGCAAGATCTGTAACGAGTTTACTTCCAGTAATATTTGGCGTAACTCCTAATACAGTATAAACGCCACTTGCAACAAAATAAAGTCCAATAGATATTGCTTTTTCTGAATACCATTCAGGCGCTGAGCCTGCTACAGGAAGATCTGAGATGTCAACTCCTAACTCCTTTGCTACCAGCCCGCAAAGATGTAATATTCTTGAATTATCTACACAGCTTCCCACATGAAGTGCAGGAGGAATATTGAGAGCCTTGCAAACTGAACTCAAACCAGGACCCGCAAGAGATGCTGCCTCTGGCATATATAGTCCTGCCTTACCCATAGCTACAGCAGAACAGCCAGTTCCTAAAACCAAAATATCATTTTTTATCAATTCTTTTGTAAGTGTTACGTGACAATAATCGTGTTTTCTTCTGGGGTTGTTACACCCAACGAGTCCTGCTACGCCTCTTATCTTTCCAGATTTTATAGCATCAAGAAGAGGCGCAAGAGAACCGCCCAACGCTTGTAAAATTGCTTCATTTGAAAAACCGCTCATCATTGGAACTGGCTCAACAGGAATCAAAACTCTGTTTTTATCCCTCTTCTTATAAAGCTCAATTGCCATCTCAACAAGCTTTTGTGCCTGAGTTCGAGCATTTCTTACGTTAAATTCTATGTGCTCTGCTCCTGGGAATTTAGCCTTGGGAGAGGTAGTAATCATTTTTGTATGATAACAATTCATCGCTGGAATTAATCCTGGCATAATACACTGATAATCTACTATAACTAGTTCTACTGCACCAGTAGCAATAGCCAGCTCTGTCATAAGATGGTTCCCTGCCATTGGAATTCCCTGTCTCATCAAAAGTTCATTGCCAGTGCAACAAAGACCAGCAAGATTTATGCCATTTGCACCTGCAGCCTTTGCCATCTCAATATTATTTTTGTCTCTAACTGCTGTTAATACTGCTTCTGAAACAATAGGGCTGTGCCCGTGAACGAGTATATTTACTTCGTCTTTTTTAAGAACTCCAAGGTTAACTTTTGACTCAACGGGTTTAGGCGTACCAAAGAGGATATCAGATAGCTCAGTTGCAATCATTGAACCGCCCCAACCATCAGAAAGAGATACTCTTGCAGCATGTAAAAGCAAACTTACAGGATCTTGATCTACTCCCATATGAGTTCTGTGCATCATCTCAACTACTTCTCGATCAATCCCACGAGGATTAATGTTTAGAGAATCCCAAAGCTTTCTTCTAACCTCTGGAGCTCTCATGGTAAAGCCAATATTGCCCTTTTTAATCCCAAATTCCTCCAAAAGCAAGTCGGCTAGCTCTTTTGCAATCTGAAGAGTTTCTTTTCCTTCTGTTTTAATACCAAGCTCATTTGCTATCCTTATGAGCTTCTCCACATCTCTAATCTCATAACTCTGTGTGTCCGAGTTTGCCACAGCATCAAGGGTTTCAAGAAGATCCCTTCCGTGATCAGAGTGAGCTGCAGCACCTGCCGCAACGCCCCTACCGAAGTTCCTTGCTACAATGGTATCTGCATTTGCACCGCATACGCCAAGACTTCTTTCCTTACCAGGCAATATCCTACAGGGTCCCATAGAACAATTTCTACAAGAAAGTCCCTGTTTGCAAAATGTACACTGTGGTTGCTGGGCTTTAAACCTATCCCAAACAGTCACAACGCCGTCCTTTTCGGCCTTTTCGATCATAATCTGAGCGTCTTTACAAATACTTAACTCTTCGATCTCTTCTTGGCTTCGTGCCATTTTAGTCCTCCTTGTTCATAAATTTAAAAATGTCAGAAAAAACAGGATCGCAAACCTTTCTTTGATCAATATCTAAAATACATGAATTAGAAACGCTTGAACTTACAAGATCGGGAAGAAAATCTATAAAACTTACGCTATTAAAGTAGCCAGAAACATCAAACTTAAGGTTATTATGGTTTACTTTGTTAAATATAAGAAATTTTTTTGTTAATCCAAGTTCAGATGCCATTAAAGATATATTCTTTGCTGTCTTAAAACTTACCACTGTTGGCTCACTTACAACTATCAAGGCATCCATACCCTCTACAGTACCTCTTCCTAAATGCTCTATCCCCCCTTCTAGGTCTACCAAAATTATTTCGTCTCTTTCCAAAACTACATGTGCAAGAAGGGCTTTTAGAAAGGCATTAGCATTACAAGAGCAGCCGCTACCGGCAGCTTTTATCCCGCCAAGTACTAGTAACTTAATATTATCCTTTTTGACAGAATATTTTTCAGGAATGTCTTCTACCTTGGGGTTAAGATTTATTATTCCGCTTCCCACTCTTGAATTTATCAAGTCCAATTCTTCTGATATAGGAGTTGGCAACTGCTTTTCAGAAAAACCCAGCGCCAGGCCAAGCGTAGCATTTGAATCGGCATCTATCAAGAGCACGTCTTTGCCTTGCCTTGAGAGATAGTCAGCAAACCATGCACAGACAGTAGTTTTTCCTACCCCGCCTTTACCAGCTACAGCTATCTTCAAAGTTTACCCTCCTTTGGGTAAATCCTAATACTATATTAGATATAAACTAGTATATCAATAATTCTATATATAAAGAATTAAAATATAAATTAATAATTGTTATTAATTCATAAAAATATTATATAAATAAACAATAAAACATGAAAAATTACTTTTCTACTAACTCGTCTTCCTCCCAGATGCCATTTTCAATCTTCCCATCAGGAAAAACAAGTTTACCTTCTCCATGTTTTAAATCCTCTTTCCACCCACCAACATATCTTGTCATATCTGGTAAAACTAGCACACCAAAACCGTGTCTTTTGCCGTTAAGATAGCCACCTGCATACCACGAACCATCGCTATACGTAACAACAGCTCTACCTTCAGTTCTATTCATGTTAAATGTCCCCGCAAATCTCGTTCCGTCAGCCTGGCAGAATATCCCCTGACCGTTAAAATGATCCTGATAAAATTCTCCTATATAAAAAGTTCCGTCAGGCCATGAAAACTCTCCCTTACCCTGTTTTTTTCCTTCTACCCAATCTCCTTCGTAGTAGCGCCCATCAGGGAAGCTGAGCCTCCCATAACCGTTTTCCTTATCATTTTTCCATTCGCCGACATATTGTCTTCCATCGTGAAAGGTAAAAGTGCCGTAGCCATTTATTCTATCATTTGACCACTCGCCATCATATTCATCGCCGGTGAGCCATATTATTTTTCCTCTTCCATGTCTTTTGCCCTGGACAAAATCTCCTTCGTAGATTGTGCCATCAACATAAATCAGTTTTCCTTTACCATGAGGTTCGTTATCTAAAGTAGCCCCTTCATAAACCGCACCATTTTCAAATATAATTTTCTTGTTGTCGCTGTTTCCCATAAATATCCCCTTTCTATTTACATTTTTACCTAATATTGAGGTTACAATATTATAAGAATTTTAGTATAACAAATTTTTTAATACTGGGGTTAAATAAAAAATTCAATATATAAAAAGTTTTGAAAATAAGTTATATAATACAGAAATATACAAAAAACCAGTTATCGCTATGGAGGTTTTAAATGAATTTTAAGTATCTTTTCTTGCTAACAATGGGGCATCTCTTCACCGACCTAAACCAAGGTGCTCTTCCTGCTTTGTTACCATTTATGATAACGTATCATGGTCTAAATTATGCAGCAGCTGCAGGACTTATTTTCGCTGCTAATTTCTTGTCTTCTGTAGTTCAACCAATTTTTGGAGTAATGGCAGATAAACATGCAAGGGCATGGATGATGATACTTGGAATTTTTTTGGCAGGACTTGGTATCGGCTTTTCAAGTTATATATCAAACTATTTAATACTATTTTTTATTATTTCTATAAGTGGCCTTGGCGTTGCGATGTTTCACCCTGAAGGCGCCCTTCTAGCGAACAAGTTAGCAGGTCAAAAGAAGGCAAGTGGCCTTTCATTATTTGCGCTTGGGGGCAACGGTGGATATGCCTTTGGGCCAATTATTGCTACTATATCAATACTAAATTTTGGATTTCACGCTACCATTATTTTGTTTTTCTTAAGCTTATTTATGGCAATTATATTTCTGCCTCACATTTCGTTTTTTGACAAAATACTCCAAAGTCCAAAAGAGACTAAAACTACTTGGGCAAAAAATACCAAAAATCAGATTAAAGCATTTTTTACACTAACTATGATAGTCTTTTGCAGATCTAGTATATTTTTTGGTTTAAATACATTTATTCCCCTTTTTTGGATACATCACTATCGCTCCACACAAACTGAAGCAAGTATTGCATTAACCATTTTCTTTTTAATGGGAGCAATTGGGACAATTTTAGGCGGCAATTTAGCCGATAGATTTGGATACGTCAACATTGTTAGACTTGGCTTTATTTTACTTTTGCCTGCCCTTTTTGCATTTGTATTCGTAGACAATCAAAATTTAGCAATGTTGCTTTTAGTCCCTATAGGTTTTGCTGTATACATGGCATTTAGCCCTATGGTAGTTTTAGGACAAAAATATCTTCCAAATAGCATGGGTCTTGCATCAGGAGTAACAATAGGACTCGCTGTTAGCGTGGGGGGCATAATTGCACCTTTATTAGGAGTACTAGCCGATAGCTTTGGTCTAATTTCTGCGTTTTACGTGATAGCTATAATACCTTTTATAGCTGTGCCCTTATCCTTTTGTTTGCCAAAAGACTAAGATTCTATGCCTCTTTCTTTTGCATATATTTTTAAAACATTATATACAGCCTCATGATGTGATCCTTTATCCATATACATCGCATCATCGGCTCTTCTAAAGATTTCTTGCATATCATCTCCCGGCACGTGCCCAAATGCTACGCCAAAAGATATATACAGCGGCACGTGATCGTCTTCTGCCAAGCCAGAGCTCTTTTTTAATTTGTCTATAGCATTGTTTAACTCGTCGTTTCTATAATCGATACAAATTACTGCGAACTCGTCGCCACCAATCCTACAAACTTCTCCAAGTTCTTTAAAAATACTTTCTAATAAACGAGCAGTTCGAATTATTAAATTATCTCCCTCTGCATGACCAATCCTATCGTTTGCCCACTTTAGACAGTCAATATCAACTACAACTATAGCAACTTTTCTTTTTAGCCTTGAAATGCTAAGCTTGGCTAGTTCCTCTTCGAAAAATCTTCTGTTGTATACTCCCGTAAGAGAGTCTCTATAGCTTAAAAATTCAAGGTTTCTCTGATAAGCAACCTTGTCTGAAACATCTGCAGCTGTTCCAAATAGATATATGCCGTCATCGTCAAGTAAATATGTCAAAAGTATCTCTAAATAAATCAGGTTTCCGTTTTTATGAACACCTGTAATTATAGAATGAAAGCGATCGTCCTTAATTGTGCCCTCATCAGTAACAACAGACCTTATTGCCTCTTGCCCATCCTGAGTAAACAGATCAAGTGGAGATTTTACAAGAAGTTCTTCAATAGAGTAGCCAAAAATACTTGCAAATTGTACGTTTGCGTATCTGAAGGTAAAGTCAGGCGCAAGCATAAATATTCCAGTAAGAGAATTATCAACCAAGGCCCTATATCTTCTTTCTGCAGATCTAAGCTCCTTATTGGCAGCTTCTAGTTCACTATCCTTTTTGTCCAGTTGTGTCCAGATATTTTTAATGTTGTAAAAAAGTTGTCCAAACTCTAAAGTAAGCCTTTCTGGATTTATAGAATTTATCTCTCTGACACCTTTTCTTATATCATTAAAAACTCCTTCCAAAACTTTAAGGGGTCTTGATAGCTCATTGTAAACAAAAAAGTAACTTAAAAAGAGCAATACAAGAAGCACAAACAAGCTAAATAGTATTCCAAAAAACGCTAATCTTACAAGGCTTAAAAAAGATAAGGAAGAGATGGCACAGTAAATCGACCAATTAGTGTCTGCTAATTTTACTTCACTGCAAAGCCATCTGTCAAAAAATATTAGCGAGAAAAAATTAATAGGATTAGACAAAAAACTCTTGTAATCGTTTCTGGTAAACTGATAAGAATTTCCAGGAAAAGAAACAATAACGTTTGAGTTCTGGTCGAGCAAAGCAAACCTAATATTATATCCATTACTAGTTAGTGAGCTATTTATTGGGGCTGTCAGCTTATACAAGGTTTCAACAGGAATTTCTGAAATTATCACACCTGTTATAAAGTTTTTTTCTGAAAAAACTGGCACAGCAAACGTTATTATCTTTTCATTGCTGATCCTTGACAGAAGAAGCCCAGAGAGTGCTCTTTCTCCTTTCATAGCATTTATAAAGTAGCTTCTATCTGCTATAGAAATGTTTTTTAAGTTGTTTGAAGAATATATAATTTGGCCAGACATATTGACGTAGGCAACACTTTGAGCCTCAGGAAATGAACCCTTTAGATTTCTTAGAATTGTTTCTGAATCTTGAGATGAGTTCTTTATGCTTTCAAGAGAAGAAATTATCTCAAGCTTATAGAATTCGCTTGAAATGAAATTCTCTAATGAGCTTTTATATCTTTCGGCCGTAGAGTCGAGAGCATTTGAAATATCGTTTTTTAAGTCCTGATATTCAATAAAGAGAGTGCACAAAAAAAATAAAAAAGGAACTAAAAAAGATACTACAATTACAATTAGAAGTCTGCACCTTAAACTTCGTAAGTTACAATTTCTAATAAATTTCAAACTATGCCCTAAACACGTCTAAACTGAAACCGAAACCATCAAACTCTTAACGCGCCTAATATAGTTTATGGTTTCAGCATAAGGAGGTATTCCGTTAAACTTTTCAACAGAACCAGGTCCGGCATTATATGCTGCAAGCGCTAGATCTACGCTTTTAAAAGTCTTTAAAAGGTTAGAAAGATATTTAGCCGTACCTCTTAGATTTTCTATGGGATCAAATGGATTTTCTACCCCTAAGCTTCTTGCAGTAGAAGGCATAAGTTGCCCCAATCCTACTGCCCCATCGGGAGATACTGCATTTGGGTTACCATTGGATTCAGCTAAAACTATTGCCTTTAATAAACTTGGCTTTATGCCATATTCATTGGCTATCTCTGGTAACTCTTTTTCCCAATCGCTTGAAACGGTGGCCTCTTTTAATTGAGTTTTATCAAAGCTCTTGTCATCATTCTCAACCTGAGACATAGTAGGACTAATTTCCGATGAGAACACACAGCCTGAAGACGATATCAAACCGCTAAATTTTGAAGGTGAGTTATTAGGTACGTCTTTTTTGTTTTTTACGCTTTCAGTTTCCTTTAAAACCTTCTTAAAGTCTACTTTATAGTCCTCTTTAAAGGAACCAGAACTAGATATCAAACTTGAAATATCAAGTCCCTGTTTCTGGACTACCCTTTTCATCTTAACCTCCACTGATATTTTAAAGCTATTTTGTTTATAAAATTTTTTTAATTACTTTTTACCCTCTGATACCACGTTCATCCATATTGTAAATTCTTTCGAAAGGCTTCCTAAAAGCGATTCATAATAAAGAGCGTTGTCTAGCAGCATCGCGTTTTCTCTTTCTGGATCGACGTCATTGCCATTAATATATGTGCCTTCATTTCTTTTCACTACTTTAAAATCCTTATTAAGATTAGGAGTATCTGACATGTGAAGTGGATTTGTTCTCTTTAATGGGATGTTGTCCTGATCTTCTTCAAGGGCTTTCTTTAATTCAGACATAAAGTTAATGTCGTAGGACTTGTAGCCGGGAGTATCAGCATTGGCTATATTTTGAGCGAGAACTTCGTTTCTTTTATAAGCACCCGAAAGGCCAAATCCCAGTATTTTAAAAACAGGATCGTTAATAATCATTAGTCTAACTCCAACAGCTGTCTGTGATCTATAAAAGCCTGAACCACCTGTGTGTAAATGCTTTCAAGATGTTCTTCTTTAATATTTAAAACCTCCATAGCCTTTGGTTCTAATCTGTATAAAAGACCATCCGCACCAATTCCTTGACCGCTCATTAGAGCAACCGCATCCGCAATATGTACTATACAAACAATATCAAGGTACTCCTTAGCGTCCATAGGATTGTGATGATAAGAAATAGCCTCAATTAACATTGTAGGTAAATTCCATTTTTCTGCAACCTTTCCACCAAGATAGGCATGATCAAAACCAAGAACAGCAATTTCAGCTTCTTGAAACGTCTTTCCTTCTTCTACCAGTTCATTTATAGTCTGGAACTCTTTTTGAACAAATTTGCCAATTATGGTCTTCCCTATATCGTGAAGTATGCCAGCAGTAAACGGTTCTTCAGGCTTAGGGTACTTCACTAATTTTGCAAGAGTTTTAGCTCCAATTGCGACTGACATCGAGTGCTCCCAAAGTGCTCCCTTTTGAAGCTCATATCCTTCAACTTCCTTGGACAGGTGTGCGTGAAGCGCTGCTGCATAAAGAATGTTCTCAACAACCCCAAACCCTAAAATCACAATTGCTTCAGTAACAGTTTTGATCCTTCTAGCATAACCAAAATAAGCAGCATTTGAAAGTCTCAAAACTCTAGCAGTGAGCGCCTGATCCTGACTTATGATGTTTGCTAAATTAACAGCTGTTGACTTTGGATCCTTTATTACATTTAGGGCTTCTATTACTATGTGGGGCAAAGGAGGTATATCTGATACCCTATCTAAGATTTGCTTCATATACTCCTGTGCTTTTTGAGAAAGATCTATCATCTTTAGCCCACCTTTATGAAGTTTTTCTCTTTAACAGCGCTCATCAAAGAAACGGTATCTACAATTAAGGCAACTTTCCCATCTCCTAATATAGTAGCGCCAAAAAAGCCCTTTACCCTATTTACTATATAACCCAAAGGCTTTATAACAACTTCTGAATTTCCAATAAGGTCGCTTACAGACAAAACAACATTTTTGTCAGAAGTGGAAACGACAACAAGAAAATTATCTTGAAAATCTTCTTTGCCTGGAGTGTCAAATATATCAGCAAGCCTTAAAACAGGCAAAACCTCTCCTCTAAACAGAGTTACTTGCTGTGATTGTATGGATTTGACCTCTTCTTCTTCTAAAAATCTTGTTTCCAAAACCACATTTAGAGGCAGGGCATAAACTTCTTTGCCAACTTTAACGAGTAGGGCTTGTATAATAGCAAGCGTAAGAGGGAATTTTAGCGTAAACCTCGTATACTCACCAAGTTTGCTACTAAGAGATACAGACCCATTTAGCCTTTCAACTACAGATTTTACCACGTCAAGGCCCACTCCTCTTCCAGAAACTTCAGATACTTTGTCAGCCGTTGAAAAACCAGGAAGAAAGAGGAGTTCAAACAATGCCTGATCATCCATCTGATCTAATATATTGGGAGATACTATATCTCTTTTTTTTGCTTTTTCTCTAATCTTGTCAGGATTTAAACCCCTTCCGTCATCTTCAATCTGGATTACAACATATCCTTCTTCTTGCTTAGCTGAAAGCTTTAGTTTGCCCTTTTCTGGTTTTCCCTTAGCTTTTCTTTCCTCAGGCGGCTCAATACCGTGGTCCAAAGAATTTCTTATAAGATGAACAAGCGGTTCACCAATTTCGTCTATTATAGATTTGTCAAGTTCTGTCTCCTCGCCAGAAACAATAAAGTCTATTTGTTTATTTAATTGATGCGACAGGTCTCTCACCAATCTTGGAAATCTTTCAAATATATGTGATACAGGAAGCATTCTAGTCCTCAGTATCTCGTCTTGAAGAAGATTAATCGTCCTACCCATATGTGTAGTTACTTCAGCAAGAGAAGTTACCGACTCCGAACCAGAGAGAGCCTCTTCTACGTCTTCGCTAATTTTAATAAGTCGAGTCCTATCAATAACTAACTCACCTACAAGATTCATTAAATTATCAAGTCTTTCTACACTAATTCTAATAGTCTGACTCTTTTTGAAATCAGCTTTAACCTTTATTTCGCCCTTTTCATCCTTTTCAATGCCTTCTTGGGACGCTTTTTGTATTTGTTCTGTTCTTGCAGATTCATATGGCATTACTTCTACCATTTCAACTTCTGCAATGCTTTGTACGACGTTTTTCACTTCATCTTCGCTTGACTTTGTAACTATATAATAAACGAGATCTAGATCAAACTTTTCCTGCTCGATATCAGTCACAGATGGCACAGTCTTGAATATCTCTCCTAGTTGTTCAAGCGACTTTAAAACCATATATGCTCTGGGATATTTCATCTGACATCCTTGAGAAAGAGAAAACTTTACGACAAAGACATTAAGTCCTTTTATAAAAGCTTCGTTGATAATGCCGGTCTCAATGTCATTTAGCTCTTCTAAGGAGCGCGTAATACTTTTATCTACTTTAGAGGAACTCGCTGAAACGCTTAGCTCTGATGGAGAAGTCTTAGCTTTTTCTATCATATCTACAAGATCTGAAGAGTCTATGTCACCATTGTGCCCCTGTTCTATATCATCTACTGCTTCTTGTATGAAATCTAAACCTTTAAAGAGTATATCTATAATATTTTGATTTAAGGCAAGTTTTGAATTTCTCACCATGTCCATAAGGCTTTCAAGGCTGTGGGTAAACTTAGCAAGAGAGTCAAAGCCAAGAGATGCTGAAGATCCCTTTATTGTATGAGCAGCTCTGAAAAGAGACTGTATAGCGCTTGGGTTATTTGGATTTTTTTCTAATTCCAAAAGAGACTTTTCAAATTGATCTATAAGTTCTCTTGTTTCCTCTAAAAATACCGATCTATATTCGTTTACATCAATATCCATAATTTCCTCCTACTTGCCCGCCTCAAGCATCTTTAGTCCTTCTTCTTCCTCACCTTTAAAAATCAAGTTGATGTCTAATAGGACAATTAGCCTTTCGTCAACTTTTGCAACGCCTTTTATGTATTCTGCATCAATTCCTGAAAAAATTGGCGGAGGCGGTTCAAGAGAGTCAGAAGAAAATCTTAGAATCTCTGTAACCAGATCGACAATAAACCCTACTATATTGCCCGAAGTCTCCACAACTATCACTCTAGTATCTTTAGTGCGCTCTGTTTGGCCTAGCTCAAATCTTTTCCTAAGATCAACAATGGGTACAATTTTCCCTCTAAGATTTATAACCCCTTCTACAAAATCAGGTGCCTTTGGTACCCTTGTAATATCTTGAATCTTAATTATTTCTTGAACTGACGAAATCTCAATACCATAAAACTCGTTGGCTAGCTTAAAAACTACAAGTTGGATCTCATAAACATCGCTTGTTAAAGTGTCTTTTTCCAAGGTTAAATGCCCCCTTTAAAGTCTTTTTTAAGTTTTTCCAAATTCAAAATAAGGTCTACCTTTCCTTTTGGAAGGTTAAGTTTCCTAGAAATTTCAATTTCTGACATGCCTTTATAGAAAAGCTCTATTACACTGTAATAATCACCGTTTTGGTCAAGTGGTTTAGGAGAATTGTTCTCAACATCAGCGTCAAAATTAACTCTCTTATTTCCTTCTGCTTTAATATTACTGTTTGTTTCTAGTCTTTTCACGTTATTAAGAGACTCTTTTAACTCAAAAAGTATTTCTCTCATCTCACTTTCTAACTCTAAAATCTCGTTTTCGGACGGTAGCTTTGAGTATATGTTTCTTAACTTTATTTCTCGAGTATAAAGAAAGAAAATAGATATACCCAAAACAACTATTTGAAACAACAAAATCAATAACTCCATCTTTAAATCACCACATTTAGGCCCCTCTTATTTCTACCTTCTTCTCCCTTAGTCTGTCTGTGAGACACCTTTTTTACTGAGGAGGCTCTTTCAGTTTCCTCTGTTTTCTTTACCTTATTTCTATCTTCTTCAAGGATCTTCTGAAATTGAATAGCCATTGACTGTTGCAAAGCGTCAGCCCTCGAACCAGGATTGGCAAGCTGAGCCCTCCCTGATTCAGTGATTTGCATAAGCACTCCCTGCATATCAACAGAGCTAATCATTTCTCTCACCTCGATTATTGATATTTTAAGTATATCATCAAATTAAAATGTATATGACTCATTGGTCAGTGCCCTTTTTACCCTTCAAAAGATATATTCGGGCAATTATTTTTGCCACTGCTTCATATAGTCCTACTGGTATATCGTCACCAACATTAACTTTGTATAGGTCTTTAAGAAGTTTTGGATCCTTTATTTCTGGCACATTATGCATTCTTGCTATATTTATAATTCTTTCAGCAAGTTCATCCTGTCCCTTGGCCACAACTCTAGGAGGTCCCTTTGACTTATCGTATTTTAGAGCCACAACTCTTTTTTTAAATTAAATCACCTTCTTTTTTTTCTTATATACGGTAGCTAAAATGCTTGCAACAGCTTTATAAAATTTTTCGGGAATTTCGAAATTAATTTCTACTTCTTTAAACAATGCTCTTGCAAGAGTTTCATTTCTTACCAGTGGCACGTCATTTTCTTTAGCAATTTGAATAATTTTCTCAGCAACTATTCCCATTCCTTTGGCTACCACCTTTGGAGCCTTAAATTTTTCTGGATCGTAGAATATAGCAACTGCTACGTGAGTGGGGTTAGTTATAATAACGTCAGCTTTTGGCACCTCTTGCATCATTCTTCTTCTTGCCATTTCACTTTGTAATCTCTTTATTCTCGCCTTTATCAAAGGATCTCCCTCTGTTGTTTTGAATTCCTCTTTAAGTTCTTGTTTACTCATTCTAATACTCTTTTCATATTGCCATCTTTGAAAGAGATAGTCAATTAATGCAAAGAAAAACAACACCACCATCGTCTTTACGAGAATTGATGTAACAATTTTTATTACAATTTGAAAACCCTTATGAACATCTATGAAGCTAAGATTTAAGATTTCTGGAAAGGCTTCTAACAAAGAAGAGGTTAGAATATATGCAAGAATCAATATCTTGATTGTAGGCTTTAAAACTTGATCTACAAGTCCTCTAAAGGACAGTAGCCTTTTAAAATATTTTGTTATGTCTAGATTGGAAAATTTTGGTATTAAAACCTGTGGAGTTATCACAAAACCAACTTGTAAAATGTTTGAAAAAAGCGCCATAAAGAGAGCTCCTACTACTGGTGGAATAGTGAGAAGCAAAAATGCCATTATAAAATTATGATAGTGTAAATTTAAATCAAGGCTATCAAAAGAAAAAAAACCTTTCCATACGTTAAACCAGTTATTAAAGCCTATGACTAAAAAAAATTGTAAAACAATGTAGCTTCCAAAAAAAACCAAAATGCTGGACAGCTCCTGAGATTTTGCAACCTGTCCCATTTTTCTAGCTTCCCGCCTTCTTCTATCTGTAGCAGGTTCAGTCCTGTCTCCCTCATCGAAGGGCATTGATTAACTCCATAGAAACGTTGTTCATATAATTGAAGCATTGGTTTATAAATGGCACTGCAAATCCCAAAAATATTATTATTACTACGCTGGTTATTAAGATCTTTAAAGGCAAACCAAGTAATAAGACATTTAGTTGTGGAGCAGTTCTAGCCATTATACCCAGGCTCAAATCTATAAGAAACAAAATTAAAACGACTGGCAAGGCCATCTCTAGACCCGCTGTCATAGTCCAAATCAAAGTGCTCATCAAAAGGTTATAAGATGGCCCAGATTTTATGAATTGGCCAACCGGCAATACATAATAGCTCTCAACAAAAATTTTTAGAAGTATGTAGTGAAAATTTCCAATTAAAAATATCAAAAGCCCCAGTAGAGTAAAGAAATTGCCGTAAACAGATGTTTCTGACCCCATCTGAGGATCATAAAAGGCAGCCATACCCATTCCTGATTGCATATCAAAAAAGCCACCTGCAAATTCGAGTATCCACAAAAAAAGATAAAAAATAAATCCCATAAAAACTCCTATCAAAACCTCAAATATCGAGGAGAAAACAAAGGTTATGGGATTATCAGGAACGGTTATCTTCATATTCATAGTAATAAGCAGTGAAAAGATTAAAATTATTAAAATTTTAACTCTTGCCGGTATAACTTGTGTACTGAAAAACGGAGCAACAGCAAAAAAGCCAGAGAATCTAAGTATTGGCATTAAAGATCTAATTAACATATCCCAAAAAAGGGATATATCAATCATTTTATAATATCGGGAATGCTTTGGTATAGTCGAATTATATAGCTTGTCAAAACGTTTAAGGTAAATGGGCCCAGTAAAAACATGACCACAATAACGGCTAAAAGTTTAGGTACAAACGATATAGTAATATCCTGAAGTTGAGTTGCGGCCTGAAATATACCCAAAAAAAGGCCAATAAATAATGCTACAAGCAAAACCGGAGCTGTTATTAAGAGAAGAACTAACATCGCATTTCTTGAAAGATCTAAAGCAAGCCCCTGACTCATTAGATCTCTACCTCACCTCGCCCTATTGTTTTAACCAAAAACTTTCTCTTCATAACGTCAAAAGTTACTGTCCTGGCAAAGCTTCCTCCTACATCCTTTGAAACTAATGTAATTCCTGCCTCTTTTAGAGAATTTTCCAAGGCTTCTGCGTTTCTCCTCCCTATATCAAGGAGCGACGATTCCGATACGTTAAACATCTTTGCACCACCTGCCATTTTTGAACTAATATCCATACTAGAGCCGTTCTTCCTTAACTGTTCTAAAAGAAAGTTTACTGCAGTATCAGCATATTTAGTGGGCATGTCAGTTTTTCCATTAGAAGATGGAAGCATAACATGTGCCATGGCTGCCATACGTTTTTTGTTATCAATTAAGACAAGACCAATACAAGAACCTAAGCCTCTTGCACAAAGGATATCACCAGCCTGACCAACCGCCCACTCCCCCATTCCACAAAAGTATTCAGCCATATCAAACGCCCATCCCAATCGATTCTAAAAGTTTTAATAAAGAATCAGGCTCGAATAATACAACCAAGACGCCAGCAATTCTAATCCCATAGGCAACCATGCTAGTTTGTATAACCAAGACTCTGTCACCAACTGCAGTCAAAGATATGATTCCATCCAGAAGTGCCCCGGTCATATCCACTGCTACGGCAGGTGGACTTAATTCAAACGTCATTCCAGTAAAGGACGAAAGTGCTGTTATATATGAGCCAGACATGATGTTGCCAATTTCTGAAATTGCAGACATAGTCATCTCGTCGAATTCAAGTTCATCAGGGTTCATGCCCATAAGCATGCCAGCTATGGCCTTTGCACTTTGAATCGGCCAAAGATAAAGAACATGACCCTTTAAATTCCCAGAAATAGCAAGATATACTCCTGCCACTTCCTTTTCCGGACTACCAAATATGCTGGCAGCTTCATTAAAGGTAGCAAGCTTTGCTTCAACAACTTCCATATTTATCTCGGTATTTAAGAAGGTAGAAAGAGCAGTGACAGCATTCCCAGCACCAATATTTCCCAATTCCTTTAAAGCATCCAGGTGGTCAGCCTCAAGCTTTTCGTATCCCATGGAACCTCCTCAGACCTTTCTGTATATAAATGACGAGACATATTCCAGGGAAAATCTTCTTGCATCAAAAACCCGTTCAGTGGCTCCCACAAAAAGAATTCCCCCTACTTTAAGACACTTGCTGAGATTAGCATAAACTTTATCTTTCGCCTCTTCATCAAAATATATTACCACATTTCTACAAAGTACAATATCAAAATCCAACCTTGGCGGCTCTCCTAAAATAAGATCCCCTTTTAAAAAAGTAGTATGTGTCTTAATTTCATCTTTAATCTGGTATTTGTCCTGTGACATCTTATTAAAGTATTTCTCAATTAAATCAGTCCTTGCACTTTTAAAAAAATCCTTTGTATAGATTCCTAGTTTTGCCTTTTCAAGAGCCTCTTCATCAATATCTAAGCCCCAAATGTGATATTTTGTGCCCTTAAAATACTCATTTAGTATGATTGCAACTGTATAAGCCTCTGCTCCAACAGAACAACCAGCACTATAGACTCTCAAAATGTCAGTCTTCTTTGCCAATTCTGGTATATATTTTTTTAACTCGTCAAAAAGTTCAGGATTCCTAAAAAATTCAGAAACGTTTATGGTAAACTTTTTCTTAAATTCTTCTAGAGCCTTGGGAGATGATTTAAGATAGTTCAAATACTCCTTAAAGCTTTTCAACCCCACAAAGCTCATCCATAAAGTTACTCTTCTTCTTACCTGATTTTCTCTATATAAATGCAAAGGAATATTAGTTAATTTAAATATTTCTTCTGTAAACTCTTTATACTCTTTTTGATCGTCCATTACCTGCTCCTGTGAAATTATTATTAATTTTCAACAAATTCCATTATAGCATTAGGCATGTCAGAGAGAGATACTATTCTGTCATGTAAGTTTGCACGAATAATTGAACCTGGCATCCCAAAAACGACACAAGACGATTCGTCTTCAGCATAAACCTTACCACCAAAACTCTTTACGATCTTTGCACCGTTTGTGCCATCAGATCCCATTCCAGTCATTACAACTACCAAGAGTTTTTCTCTAAAAACTGGAGCTAGAGTCTCAAGGGTCATATCTCCTGCAGGCCTTAAACCAAAATATGCCTCTGTTTTATCATCCAGGTATATTGATTTATCGCTCTTTATTCTTAAATGAAAGCCACCTTTTGCTACAACTCCAGTATTTGCAAAAAGAGATTGCCCTTCTTCAGCTTCACTCACAGGAAAGGGACAAATTGTATTAAGACTTTCTGCAAAAACTTTTGTAAAACCAACGGGCATATGCTGAATAATTATTAGAGAGGCATCAAAATTAGAATCTAATTCAGAAACAACCTTTCTAATCTGGGGCGGCGCACCAGTAGAAGCAATTATTGCAACTGCTTTGTTTGCAACTCTTTTTTCTAATTTAACAACTGGTTTTTTAAGAGGTAAACATTCTGGACATGGTTTTACTCTTATTTTTCCCTTTGCTAGATATGCTGCCCTAATCTTTCTTAAGAGATCGTCCCTAACGTTTATTACTCCCAGTGGTGGATTAATCTTCGGCACGTAATCGAACGCACCGTAGTTAAGCGCATCCACAGTAACCTGAGCGCCTTCAGTAGTAGATGAGCTAAGCATAATAAACGGAATTCCACTATTAGCAAATTTTTTTAGAACGTCAAGTCCAGAACCATCTGGCAAGATAACGTCAAGGGTAACTACATCGGGCCTTAGAGAATTTATTCCTTCAATTGCATCTTTAACTTTGCTGGCCTCTCCTACAACCTCTATGTCGCTTTCATCTTGAAACATTCTCTTTAGAATTGACCTAATAACTAGAGAATCTTCTACAATAAATAGTTTTATTTTCAAATTTTATTCCTCCTAAATTGTGAAACTTGCAATTAAGCTTTTGACCAAAAGAGACCAGCCATCTGCTAACACAAACAAAAGTATTTTTAAAGGCAAAGATATCATCACAGGCGGAATCATCATCATGCCCATAGACATCAATATGCTCGCAACTGCGAGATCAATAATAACAAATGGTAAATATATTACTATACCAATTATAAACGAAGTTTTTAACTCGCTTAATACAAAAGCGCTAATAACAACAGTTGGAGCAATCTCGTTTACAGAATTTGGTCTTGGAGTTCTAGAGAGTTCAATCATCAAAGATAGGTCGCTTTTCCTGGTATTGTGTAGCATAAAATCTCTAAGAGGAATGTAACCTCTTTCAATTGCATCCTGAAAAGTGATCTGCCCTTTTTGGTATGGAGTATAAGCGTCTTGCTCAATTTTTTGAATTATTGGTGTCATAATAAAAAGAGTTAAAAACAAAGACAGTCCAATTATAATCTGTCCGGGAATTATCTGCTGAATGCCTAAGGCGTTTCTTAGAAAACCAAATACTATTACCAGCCTCAAAAAGGAGGTAGTCATTAAAAGGAGCAAAGGTGCAAAGGCAAGAATAGTTAAAATGAATAAAACTTTAAGAGAATTCGCTATATCGTTTGGAGAACCAGCGCCTAGGTCAATATTTATATTTGGAGCAGCATTAGAAATATTATTGAAGTTAAATATTATTAATAAAGCAATAAAAAAGATAAATATTAAACTCTTCTTCACTGTCAGCTTTTATTTAATTGTTTTACTTCTTGTCTAAACCTTCTTAATACGTCTAAAAAGCTACTTTTTACCAGCTTTTTATCAGAATTTTCTTTTTCAGGGAATATACCTATAGTGTCAAATTCTCTCAATAGTCTTATTTCACCATCTTTGGATACAGAAAGAAGAAGATATTTATCCATAACTTCAACTATAAAGAGTTCTGAGTATGAAAGTCTTATTCTGTCTACAACGCGAACAAAGCCATTTGAAGACCTGGGTGTTGAATAATCGACCTTAAGCTTACTCCTAAGTTTCCTAACAATTAATAACGGGACAAGAACTAACAAAATTAAAAATACAAAAAACCTTATAAGATAGCCCATTATATCAGGATTCTCTGAACCTGGTTGAACTTTTTCTGAAGTATTTGGTAAAAATAAAGAAGATTCATTTGAATTTGAATTGTTATTTTCGGTTCCTGAAATTATTGGAGTTTTGATATCCATATTGCTTTGATACGCGCTACCATCGGCGCTGCTATTTACTGAGGTTTTGGAAATTTGATTAACATAATGTGGATCGTAGTTTTGAAGACTCTTTGTTTCAAAACTTTGATTTAAAGTTGGGTTCTTACTAGTTTCTGTTTCTATAGCAGGAGTTTTGCTATGTGTTTTATTGTCCTTTGTTGATAAATCATTGCTTTGATTTACTTTGGTATTTAAAACATATACGTCCTTTGGATTTTTATCTTCAAATTTAATATAGGGTGAGGTTCCACGCTCATTGAAAAAGGAAGGAAGCGGTCCTTCAATATCCTTTTGAGCTGCAAAAGAACAAAAGTTAAAGGAAAAAGTTAGTAATAGAATTAATAGAAAGATATTAACTAAACGTACTTTCAACTTAGGAAAGTGCCTTTCTTACAGCCTCCAATACTCTGTCAGGTTGAAATGGTTTAACGACAAAATCCCTTGCTCCTGCTTGTATAGCTTCAATTACTATAGCCTGCTGGCCCATTGCAGAAACCATAATAATTTTGGCATTTGGGTCAAATGCCTTAATTTCTTTAAGTGCCCATAGGCCATCCCTTTCGGGCATAGTAATGTCTAACAAAGTCAAATCTGGTTTAAGCTCTTTATATTTTTCCAGAGCTTCTAAACCATTTGTTCCTTCTCCAACTACTTCATGTCCATTTTTTGTCAAAATATCCTTTAACATTTTTCTCATGAAAGTAGCATCATCAGTAATTAATATCTTTGCCATAACTGCCCCCTATCATAAGTTTTAGGTAAAATATTATTGCATAACAAGATTGGTAAAGTAAACATCTTTTACAATATCGCGACCTACAATCTGGTTAAATTTTTGAAATAACATCTGTCTAAGCCTTTCTTTCCCTTGTGAAGTAATCAAGTCCTGATATGTCTGGCTCGACAATATAATTATAGCAGCATTTCTTAATTCTGGAGTTAAGGCGTCCAAAATTGGTTTGGCTTTTGGTTCTAAAACAACCTTTTTTCCTTCTGCTGCCTGTGCCTCACTCTTAAGAGGTATTTCTTCGTTTAGTTCAAGAACGATACTCGCCTTTAAAAATCTACCATCTCTGGTATTAACTACAAACTCTTGTAAGGGATAGGTAAAAAATATTGGTTCATGTTTTTCTTTTGGTGCAGGCTTTGGCATCAACATATTTGCCACATAAAAGCCAATTCCTCCACCTAAAACTACAAGAACCACTAAAATAATCAGCATCTTTTTATTTGAAAATAACTTCATATATTCCTCCTAATTGTCAATTTTTTATTTCTTTGTTATTAGGATATCAATTCTCCTATTTTTTTGTCTACCTTGAGGAGTATCATTTGAGGCTACAGGTCTGGTATCGGCATAACCTGCTATAACCAGCCGTGAGGGAGATATCCCCTGTTCTATAAAATACTTCGCCACTGAAGCGGCCCTTGCAGCAGAAAGCTCCCAGTTTGATGGAAATTCTACTGTGTGTATAGGAACGTTATCAGTGTGCCCCTCCACATACACCTCGTTGTCAATCTTTTTTAAAACTGCTGCAATCTTTGTTAAAAGTGGGAAGGCATCAGGTTTAAGGTTTGCCTTTCCGGAATCAAACAAAATCTTGTCAGTTAAGATAGAGATCAAATATCCTCTTTCAGTTTGAATAACCGAAAACTGATTAGGATTTAAAGACTGTCTCAAGATCTCTGCAATTTTTAACGAGGCCTCCTGTGCCTTCAAGGCTGAGTCTGGAACTACAGGAGCGCTTTGTGTGGTTGAACCTGGCTCTCCTATGACAGAAGAACCTCTATCAAGAATAGTATAGCCTCCAAATGCCTCTCTCAGAGCCTGTGCGGTTGCAGCAAATTTGGAAGCGTTTATTGTAGCCATAGAAAAGAGTAGAATAAAAAAGGCCATCAGAAGGGTAATCATATCTGAGTAAGTCAAAAGCCATCTCATGCCACCTGCGCTATCATGACCTGCTCCTCCGCCTCCTTCGGAACCTTTCTTTTTTTTAGCCACCGGATGACGCTCCCATCATATTTAGAAGTTTTGTAGCCTTTTTTGGATCGCTTGATGTTAATTCAGAAAGTATATCTGAAGCTTCTTTGTTGTTCATATAGCTTAAAATTTTTGCTGCCAGAGAAATGTCCATATTGTCTATTATCTTGGCAGCATCTGATGGATCCATATTCGAAAGCACTTTTGCCTCCCTTTGTAATTTTAGTTCTTCCTGTTGCTTTGCCTTTTCTGCAGCAGTTTGAATAATATTCTTTTGATTTTGATTAATTGAAGAGCTGTTGTTATTGATATTTTGCGATTGTTCAGTTTTGGATTGATTTTGTGGCAAAAGAGTTGATTTTTCAGAGCTTTGATTTTGCACAATATCAGGGCTAGATTGGTTTTTTTCAGATTTTTGTGAAGGCAAAAAAGGGAATTTAACAGTCCCGCTAAAATAAAGCCCTGCAGCTGTTCCTACTATAACAATTATTAAAAAGCCTAAAATCATTAACCACTTCATCAGTAGAATTTTAATTCTCCTTCTTCAATTCTAACATTAGCACCTCTTATTTCTTCAGTAATCTCTTGAGATATGTCTGCAATTGTTACAATAACGCCTGGGTATATTATATCCGAAATTATCCTTCCGCCCTTTCTCTCCTCTTTTGTTTTAATTATTTCATCTTTAACCTTTTTTAGAGATTCGACTTGATTAATATAGCTTTCTATTGTTTTTTGGACATTTTCTAGAGCTTCAGCTTGAGACTGAGGAAACTTATCCTTTTGTTTTTTCTTTAAATAAAGAAATTTCTCTTCCAATTCTCTGGCCTTTTTAATTTGAGCCTCAATAGATTTTATTCTATTTACAATGCCCTCGAGCTTTTCTCTTAAACCGGGGACTACTCCTGCGCTTACTAGAGTTTTTGTATGTTTATAAGAGCCAATAACCCTGGCTCTAATTTCTATGCCAGCTTCTACGCTGCCACCAGTTATTTGAGAATTTCTGCCCTGCATAAGAACTTTGCCACCAGCAGTAATTTTAGAAAAAAAGGCTTCAGATTCTACTAAGACGTCTTCACCTGCAAAAACCTTGCCATTGTGAATAAACCTTATATTAACAGACTTGCCAGCCTGAATAAAGCCGTTTGTTCCACCCTCAAAACCAGTTCTTATTATTACGTTTCCCTTTGCTTTAATAACAGCTTCTTCAACTATTCCAGATATTATGACATCTCCGTCTGCTTCTACAGAAAAACCCGACAAAACGCTGCCTCTTATATTAACAGAGCCTTTAAACACGATGTTTCCCGTTGCAAAATCTATATCCTTGTCTATATCAAGCGTTTGTAAGACTACAACTTTTCCCTCAATAAGCCTTGGGGTACCCGCAACTTCTGCGAATATTGAAAGCCCATCCTCAGATAATTTCGCTCCCTTTCCTGCCACAAACTTAGGATTAAAGGGTTTCTTTGGCATCAAAATTTTCCCTGTAACGTCGTGACCGGGTTTCCCTTCTACTGGAGGAGTCTTTGTGGCAAGAAGATCTCCCTCTTTTACGTTAAAGACAAATCCTAAATCAAAATAATCGACATTCCCACTTTTGTCTTCTTTTGGCTTTATTTCAGCTTTCAAAGGAAAATTGTATTCAACTTTGCCGTCTATAGGTTCAGTTGGACTCTCTCCTCTAGCAATTGTAACAATAGATCCAGGATTGTTTACGGCTTGCTGTAGAGCCTTTTCATCTATACCAAAATTTATTCCCCCCTTTGCGAGATATTGTTTTAACTCCTCAATGCTTGGCAAACTTTCCCCCTCTTGAGGTCTGATACATATTGTAGCAAGCATTTTGTCAACAGAAAGATCTAAATCTATATTCAATTCATGCGTCCCCCTCTAGTTGAGATTTCAACTTTATTAGAGCTTTACCGTGGATTTGAGATACCCTTGAAACTGATATATTTAAAATTTTTGCAATTTCATCCAAAGACAGGTCTTCATAGTAATATAAATCTATCACTTGCTTTTCTCTTTCCTCAAGCTTTTCAATAGCCATTGACAGGTCAATATAAGACTTTTCAGAATCTGAAAAGTCACTTTGAAAAGTTGAGAGCGCATCTATTTCAGCATACCAATTTAACAACTCTTCTTTAGTAATATTTAGATAATCAGCAACATCTTTGTCGCTTGGGTCTTTGCCAAGCGACGACTTCAATTCGTTAATTGCTCTATCTATTTTCTTTACCTTAGAACGAGTTCCCCTTTTTAGTGGGTCGATTTGTCTTAAGCCGTCAAGAATTGCGCCTCTAATTCTATGGGTAGCAAAGGTCTCAAATTTAAGATTTCGAGATTCTTCAAATCTTTCAATTGAAGTGAGGAGTCCAAAAATTCCATAGTTCAAAAGCTCTTCAAATTCAACCTTGCCCTGTATGGTTGTGTATATTTTTGCAGCAATTCTTTTTACTAAAGGCAAATAGTTAAGGGCAAGAAGATTCCGGTTTTCCTGAGTTGAGTTGTTTCTATATTTTATCCAGAGAGCTTTTTCATCTACCATCTTTTACTCTCAAAAAATAAAAATAGAATCAAATAGTTCACCTTATCCTTTCAAAGCTTCTACTAAATATTTAGTTTATCAAATAACCCCTTAATTTTAAAATTACTCATCAAACTCTATGCCCTTTTGTTTCATCTCCCTTTGCTTAGCAAAAAGAAATCTGATTATAGAATCTTGGACTCCTCGAGGTATATTATCAAAATAAAAGGCAATAAAGCCAATTTTTGATTCTTCGTCGGTATATGAACTAACAAACTTTATTCTTTGGTATATCTTTTTTCTTTTGTCAATTTCAAACTCGATAAAGGTCTGATACTCTTCTTTTATTAATTTTAAAATTTCGCTGTAATCGGTTAATTTAACTGCAACCTTTACTCCACCCCCAGACAAGTCTTTTGTTTTTCCTTTGAAATTAAGAGAATCTTTTTCTTGAGCGTTTTTTTTAACCTTTATAGTTACATCTAAAACTACAGGTAGTCTGAAAAATTTTCTTCTCTCAATTTTTTTAACTTCTCTTGCAGCCTTTAGTGCAAACAAAAAGAGATTTGTATTAGGTTCCTTTCTTCTTTCTAAAACTAAACTTTGAAATTGATAAATTAATTTTCCCTTTTTAACGTTCACCAGGATTAAATCTTGTGGAGCGAGAATAAGAGGAAATCCTTTGTTCATTGGTGTTTCTATCCATAACACTTCATCGTCATCCAAAAAAGAGATTAGAGAGCCATAAGGTCCATCAAGTTCTTCTTTACCAACAGATCTAAGTACCAAAAAAACGTCAATTTTAGTTCCAGATTTGTAAAACTCTTTTAAATTATTAACTTTTTCTATTATTTCTTCAGGCAATTAAGATACTCTCTCTTCAAGCATTTTGACATAATCCATAAGAGTTTTTGCATATATATTATTAATTTTTAACTCTTTTAGACACTCAATTGCTTTATTTGAATAATATTTTGCTAAATCAACGCTTTCTTTTAGAACGTTGTCGTTTTTTACCATCTCGATAATTTTATTTATTCCATCTTCAAACTTTTTTTCAAGAAGCTTTTCTACTTCCCTACTTTTTTTAGAAAGAAGTAAAACTGGAAGAGTAACAACTCCCGATCTTAAATCTGAACCTGGAACTTTGCCTAGTTTTTTTACCTCTCCAGTAAAATCTAATATATCATCTATTATTTGAAAAGCTATACCTAAATTTAATCCGAATTCAGCAAAGATATTTCTCTTGTCGAGTACATCGATACTTCCAAGAAAGGCAGAAGAACTAATAAGTCTTGCAGTTTTGTTGGTACATCTTATAATATATCTTTCAATAGAAACAATCTTAAAAAGGTCTTCTTGTTGCATTACCTCTCCTTCAGCCATACGCATAATAACTTCTGCCATAAGCCTTACAGGTTCTTTATTTTCTAGTAAAGAAAGAAAGTGAGTTATTTTTGCTAAAATAAAGTCTCCTGAAAGGATGGCCACTTTAAAGCCGTATTTACCATTTACGCTGAGGATCCCCCTTCTTACATTAGATTCATCGATTACGTCGTCGTGTATAAGTGTGGCAAGATGAATGCCTTCAACAACAGCAGCATACTTTATAACCTTTTCTATATCCTGATTAACGCAAAGGGCACTTAAGAATACCAGCGTTGGCCTAATTCTTTTTCCACCTGCTTCTAATAAATGCAAAGAAGCGTTTCTTAAAGTTTCTACTTCTGTTTCTAATATCCTTGCAAGTTCTATTTCTGATAACTTTATGTGAGATTTTAGTTCTAACCCAATTGTTGAAATATTCATAGGTTGTCTTCTATTAGATCAGTATTTGGTCTAACTATAGTAGCATCTAAAACACTATCCGCTTTATCTAACTTCTGAAGTTTTATTCCTTTTGCATTTCTGGATAGTTGTTTTACAGAATCAATATCTATTCTAATAACTTTGCCTTTTTCTGTATATATTATGAGATCCATCCCCTCTTTGTAGTTCAAAATAGTTGCAAGTTTATTCTTTGATACCCTAACTCCTTTTGTTCCCCTTTTGTGACTGGTAAAGTTATCGCTACTAACCTTTTTACCATTTCCATTCTTGTCTATCACTATAAAGTATTTTGAATCAGGAACAATTCCTAGAAGTTTGTCGTCTTTTGATAATCTCATACCAATAACGCCGTGTGAATTATTCCCCATGTTCCTCAAATCTTTAAGATTCGCCAAAGTGGCAAAGCCATTACTAGAATAAAGCAAAAATTTTTCTTCACAAACCATACAAGCCCCAACAACAGACTCTGAATCGTTAAGTTTTATTGCAATTACTCCATTTCTTCTTTTAGAAACAATATTTTCAAGCTTAATCTTCTTCAAATAACCCATAGATGTAGCAAGTATTATGTCTTTTTTTATCTCTTCTTCCTTAATTTGAACCATAAAGGTTATTTTTTCATCTTCTGAAAGAGGCAAAATATTTGCTATACCTGTACCCCTTGAAGTTCTCGAAAATTCTGGGATACTAAACGCAAGAAGGGTATACGCTCTTCCTTTAGACGATATAAACAGTATTCTATCTTTGTTTGACAAAACTATAGATGTTTGGATTCTATCTTGAATTGCACTGCTCTTTTGGATGCCGTCAATACCTTTTCCACCTTTGTTTTGTCTTTCAAAAACATCCTTTTTCATTCTTTTTATAAAACCTAATTTGCTTATTGTAACTATAACTTCACCTTCAGGTATATCTTCTTCAAGGATATCTTCCTCTTCAAAGTCCAAAGAGATTTCAGTTCTTCTCTTGTCTGCAAAATTAGACTTTATTTCGACTAGTTCATTTTCTAAGATTTCTAAAAATTTTCCCTCATCGTTTAATGCAAATTCAGTTTCCTTAATCTCTAACAGGGTTTTTTCAAGGTCTTTAAGAATTTTTTCTCTTTCCAAAGAAGTTAACCTTTGTAATCTAAGATCCAGAATACCCTGTGCGCCCTCTTCTGAGATTTGAAGAAATTCACAGAGTCTCTTTTTAGCTTCCGCTGGATTAAGCGACCTTTTTATAATCTCTATAACTTGATCAATCTTTTCCAATGCCTTAGACAGTGCATCAAGTAGTACTAATCTCTTTTTCAAATCTTCTAAAATCTTTTCTAATCTCTTTCTCTGAATATCCTTTCTAAAGGTAAGAAAGTGTAACAACACATCCTTTACAGGTAATACCTTTGGAACTCCTGCTACTAATGAGAGCATTATTACGCCGAACGTTATTTGCATTGTAGTATGTTTATATAATTTTTTTACAATTTTTTCTGAATTTGCTCCTTTTTTGAGATCTAAGACAATTCTTATCCCTTCTCTCCCCGATTCGTCTCTTATTTCTGAAACTCCATCTAATCTCTTTTCTTTTATAAGTTGGTCTATTTTTTCTACTAAGATAGCCTTATTCACAGAGTATGGTATTTCACTTATAACTAACTTGTTAGTTTTAGAACCCATTTCTATTTTATGTCTTCCTCTTAAAATAATCTTTCCTTTCCCAGTTAAAAAGTATTCTTTGATGCCATTTTTTCCTACTATTATTCCACCTGTAGGAAAATCTGGTCCTGTCAGCACTTTTAACAACTCTTCTTCAGAAACTTGAGGGTTTTTTAAGATTAAAAGAAGGGCGTCAATTAGTTCTCCTAGATTATGCGGCGGGATAGAGGTAGCCATACCTACAGCTATTCCTGAAGCTCCGTTTGCTAATAACTGAGGGAATTTTGCAGGTAAAACCTCTGGTTCTTTCAATGAACCGTCAAAGTTGTCCTGCATTGGAACAATGTTGAAGCCCATTTCTGAAATAAGGGTATTTGAAATTTTTGCAAGTCTTGCCTCAGTGTATCTCATAGCCGCTGCATTGTCACCGTCTAAAGATCCAAAATTGCCATGACCATCAATTAAAGGATATCTATATGTAAAATCCTGAGCCATCCTTACAAGCGCATCGTATACAGCTGTATCTCCATGAGGATGAAATTTTCCTAAAACTTCACCAACCACCCTTGCACACTTTTTATGAGGCTTATCGTATGTCATACCCATTTCGCTCATTGCATAAATAATTCTTCTTTGGACAGGCTTTAGGCCATCTCTTATATCCGGGATTGCCCTACCAATTATTACGCTCATTGCGTAATCTAAATAAGAATCTTTTACCTCTTCTTCTACAATTCTCATAATTTCAGACATCTAAGTTTTTTACCTCCCGAGCATATCTTTCAATGAACGCTTTCCTGTACTCTACGTTATCTCCCATAAGAATCTCAAAAATTCTATTAGCTTCGCTTGCGTCTTCTATACATACCTTTAAGATCGTTCTCTTTTCAGGATTCATTGCAACGTCCCACAGTTGTGATGGGGTCATTTCACCCAATCCTTTGAATCTTTGAATTGAATCCGGACTTTTTATCTCAGAGAGTATATCGTTTAGTTCTTCATCATTCATAGCATATCTTCTCTCTTTTCCTTTTCTAATCATATAAAGAGGTGGCTGAGCTATAAATACTTTTCCAGTTTCAATTAATGGTCTGAAATATCTAAAAAAAAGCGTTAGGAGAAGCGTTCTAATGTGTGAACCATCAACGTCCGCATCGGTCATAATTATAATTTTATGAAATCTAAGATTTTTAATCCAATCAGATACAGGTTTATCTTCTTCATAAAAGGATAAACCAATTGAAGCAGCAAGGGCCTTTATTTCTTGGTTTGCTAAAATCTTATCTATATTAGCTTTTTCAACATTTAATATTTTGCCTCTTAGTGGAAGGATAGCTTGAAATCTTCTATCCCTTCCCTGTTTTGCAGACCCGCCTGCACTGTCACCTTCCACAATAAACAGTTCACATTCTTCTGGTTTTTTTGAAGAACACAACGCCAATTTTCCAGGCAAGGAAATACTTGAGGTAAAGTCGTGTTTTTTTCTTACCATATCTCTAGCTTTTTTTGCAGCTTCTCTAGCTTCCTTTGCAGCTAGAGATGATTTTATTATCATATTGGCTACTTCCGGTTTTGATTCTAATTCTATTATGAATTTTTCCATAAGCTTCTCTACTGCATTTTTAGCCTCTAAAGAAGAAAGTTTGGTTTTTGTTTGACCTTCAAATAATGGTTCTTTTAATTTTACTGAAATTACTGCTGTTAGTCCGCTTCTAATATCCTCTCCTTGAAAGTTTTCATCTTCTTTGAGAATCTTTTTATCCTTTGCATATTGATTAGTTAATTTTGTTAGAGAATTTTTGAATGCAGTTAAATGCGATCCTCCTTCTTTAGTAGCAATGTTATTTGCAAAACAAATTATATTTTCATAGGTTGAATCAACGTGTTGGAGTGCTATATCGACGTAAACCTCTTCATATTCGCCCTGGATAACTATAGGTGGGGAATATAAAGGTTTTGAATTTTTGTTTAAATATTCAACGAAACCCAATATACCTTTTTCATCATAAAAGGTTTCTTTTTCACCAATTCTTTCGTCAGAAAATACTATTTCTAGACCTGGATTTAAAAATGCAATTTCTTGAAATCTTGCCTTTAGTTCGTCTGTATCCCAGGTTATGTCTTTAAAAATTTCCTTATCTGGTAAGAATTTTATTTTTGTTCCGTGTTTATCACTTTCACCTATTATTTTAATTTCTGATACAGGATTACCTCGGGAGAATTCCTGTGTAAAAATTTTTCCGTCTCTATATACAGTTGCAATGAACCTTTCTGATAGAGCATTTACCACTGATACTCCAACTCCGTGTAATCCACCAGATACTTTATAGACCTTATCATTGAATTTTCCACCAGCATGAAGTGTAGTTAGTACTAGTTCAAGAGCGTTTTTGTTTGTTTGTTCGTGTATGTCTGTTGGTATTCCTCTACCGTCATCTTCTATAGTTACATAATTTGATTTATGGATTGTTACAGATATTTTTTTGCAATATCCTGCCATAAATTCGTCTACAGAGTTATCTACTACTTCATATACTAAGTGTAATAGACCTTTGATCCCAATTGAACCAATATACATTCCTGGTCTTTTTCTTACTGCTTCCATTCCCTCCAGAACTACGATATCCTTTGAAGTATATTTCATAAGTTTATTCATCTCCTTTGTTGCCTTTATTTTCTTTTATTTTTAGTGTTTTATATATATTTAATACTTTTTTTCTAATGTTTTCATCCTTTATCTCTATAAAAAAATCGGGATAGTTTATATTAACAGCTTGTCTTTTTTCCTTTTCTTTTACCTCTTCCTCCTCGTTTGTTTCAAAATTTGAAGTTTTAAATTTTAAATTTTCTATAGCTATGTTTAATTTTTTTTTAACTCTATCTATAATTATATTTGAATAAAGTGAAATCTCTCTACTTATTATAGGGTGAGTTGTAGAAATAACAAGAGTTTTATTTGATAGCTTTATTGGTTTAGATATCTTTGATAACTTTAAACCTACTATTTCGTGCCAATTTTTTTCTATAATAAAACACTGCCTTAAATTTTTTGGTATTTGATTTAAAATTATGGAATCTATTTTATCCATGAATCTAATTATAAAAAAATCTTATCAAAATTTTCTAGATCCAATTCGGATGTGGATGTGACAATAACATAACCATCTATTTTCTGGAGCCATTTTAAAAGTATATCTAAATTTGCCTTATCTAGAAAAGAGTTAATTTCATCAAATAGTGAAACACAATTATGTTCTTTAAAAATACTTATTTTTGCAAGGTGTAGTGCTAGTGAAAATTTTTTAATTTCACCGGTAGATAAAAAGGATGAATCTATATTTCTAATTTTTACTGAAAAGTTATCTCTAGAAGGGTTTATTATGTTTCTTTTGGTTTTAGCTTCAATAATTTCTTTATTTTTTATTTCTTTTGATTCTAAACTTTTATAAAACTTTATTTGTATACTTTCTTCTTTAAGGAGTTTTTTAGTATTTAAGATTACGTTATTCAAAACTTCTTCTCTTAAATTTGATATTTCTTGTGATAATTGTGTTAACTTTATATCATAGCTTTTAATAAGTTCTTTGTCTGTTTTGTTTTTTAAGACGTAGTTTTTTTGTGTGTTTAAAATTTTGAGATCTTTATAAAGTTTGATCTTCTCTGGATTTATGTTAATTATAATTTCATCGAGAAATTTTCTTTTGTTTTTTGGTTCTTGTGATAAAAGTAAAGAATCAAATAGATTTATATAAAAGACTTTAAAATATTGCCACAACTTTATACTTGAATTTAATTTTTTGTCATTTATTTTTAAAATTTTATTTTTGTTATTCATCATAATTTCTATTCTTTTTCCATAAACAGTGTTTCTTATAAGCGCGCTTTCTCTTGAGAATTGTATTAGATTTTGGTTTGGTATGTTATTTTTTGTTTTTCCTCTAAGAGTTAAGTATATTGCTTCAAGAAGATTTGTTTTTCCAGATGCATTCTCTCCTATAATCAGGTTTTTTTTACTAAGATTAAAAGTATTATGTTCAAAGTTTCTGAAATGATGTATTTCTAATATCATTCTTAATTTTTATCTTTCTGGTCTTGCAGGTAAAGTTATATAAGTTGTATTTATATTATTTTCAAGAGTTATTGGTTTATTTTCGTCCTTGTATGTAAATAATACTTCCTCTTCGTCAAATATTTTGAGTCCGTCAATTAGATATGATGATTTGAAAAGAAATTCTATGTCTTTAACTTCTTCTACGGATTTTATTAATGTTTTCGTTTTTATTCTTGAATCTGATGATTGGATGTTTAGTGTGTTGTCTTTTAGGGATATCTTTACTATTTCAGACTGTGATGAAGTAAATATCAGTTTTTTTATAAAATCTTCTCTGTTAATATAGAATTTGTATTTATTGTCACTTGGGATGGCTTTCTCATAGTTTGGATATTCATAGTTTAGCTTTTTTACTGAGAGCATTTTTTCATGTGTAGATAAAACCCAGTGTGTTTGTGTTTGATATGATATAGGAACTGTAGCGTCGAATTTTATAACTTCTTGTGCACATTTTTTTGATATTGTAAAATTCATATCTATCTCTTCGTCTAAATTTATTTTGAATATTGCTAGTCTGAAGCCGTCTGTAGCTGCTATAGTGAGAGTTTTTTCTTTTGTTTTAAAATTAACTCCGCTCATTTTTGAGTCTGAACTCTGTGAACTTGAACTTATGACTTTTTCAATAGCCTGTTTTATTAAATTAAAGTTAATTGATTTAGGTTGTGCTTTTGAAGTGTCTATTGGGTCTGGAAAGTTTGGATCTTGTTTTAGCGGTATTGTTGCCGATAAGTCTTCTCCTTCTATTATGAGTTTTTCGTTTTGAAATTCAAAGTTTATTTTTTCGTTTGGATAATTTTTTATTAGATTTGATAGTTCATTTGATTCAATGAGTATTGGATCTATCTTTATTTCTTGTTCCGTTTCAAAAAAATAGGTTATTTCTACTTCTAGATCTGTTGATCTAAATATTATATGTTTATCTTGTGCTGAGATTTGGATATTTCTTAGTATTTCTACAGGATGTTTTTTTATGTTTTTTGAAAGATCTTGAATTATCTTATTTAATTCTTTTGTTTGCAATTCGAGTCTTATTTTTTCTTGGTTTTCTTGGTTATTAACATTGTCTTTAATTTCTCTCATTATCTAACTCCTTTTTAAGTAATAATAATAGTTCTTGTGGATATGTTGATAACTTATTTTTTTCGCATAGTAAAGCGATTTTAATTGTTAAAAACTTGTTTATTAATTATTTAATATGTGGATAATTTTTATTGATCTTGAAGTTATTAACCTTTTATTAACATTTATCCACATAATATTAACAAGTTATCCACAAGTTATCAACATTTGTTGATAAGTAAAGCTTTTTTCAAACTGATTTTAAAAAAGATCTTATTTGTTCTATTATTCTTTTTAAAGTTTGATCTTTATTAATATCTTCTTTTATTCTTTCATATGCGTGTATTACTGTTGAATGATCTCTACCGAAATATTCGCCTATTTGTGGAAGTGAATTTTTTGTCATTTCTCTACATAGATACATTGCAATCTGTCTTGCGTTTGCCTGATGACTTTTTCTTCCTCTACTCTTTAAATCTTCTAATTTGATTTGCATTACTTTTGATACTGCTATGGCAATTTCATCCATGGTTGGTAAATTGTTTAATTTGTTATCCTCTATATTCTTAAGAGCTTCTTGGGCATGTTTTATAGTTATTCTTGATTCTTGATTAATGGAGCAAAGTGCCATAGATTTTGTAAGCACGCCTTCTAATTCTCTTATGTTTGAAGCGACTTTTTCAGCGATTAATACTAAGGCTTCTGGATCTATATCGATATTTTCAATTTCAGCTTTTTTTTGCAATATTGCGATCCTAGTTTCTAAATCTGGAGGCTGTATATCTGCAATTAACCCCATTTCAAATCTTGTTCTTAATCTTTCTTCTAAGGTTCTAATTTCTTTTGGAGGTCTATCAGATGATAAGACTATTTGTTTGCCTGATTCGTATAAAGTATTAAAGGTGTGGAAAAACTCTTCTTGAGTTCTTTCCTTTCCGGCTATGAATTGTATGTCATCTACTAGTAGTATGTCTATGTTTCTATAATGTTCTTGAAATGAATTGATCTTATCGTCTTTTATAGCGTTTATGAACTCGTTAGTGAATTTTTCACTTGTTATATATAAGATATATAAATTTGGTTTTTTACTTCTTATTGTTGTAGCAATTGCTTGAAGTAGGTGTGTTTTTCCTAGTCCTGCACCCCCATAAATAAAGAGTGGATTATAAGCTTTTCCAGGATTGTCAGCTACTGCAAGAGAAGCAGCGTGTGCCATTCTATTTCCAGGGCCAACCACAAAAGTTTCAAATGTATATTTTGATAAAAAACCTTTTTGTTCATTTTTTTCAACTTTATTATTGTTTTCTAAATATTCTTCCTGACTTAGATTACCTATGGATTCATCTACTTCTAAGCTTAATTTTAGATTTTCTCCTTCTAATATGTCTTCAATTATATTTTTTAATTTGCCGGATTTCTGTTCTATATAAGTTTTTATAAATTCATTAGGTACAATTAATGTTAATTTATTGTCTTCTTTATTTATTATTGCTCTAGAAGGTTTTAAGAAAGCTTCTACTGTAGGTTTTCCCATTTTTTCTTCTACTACATCTAAAATTTCCTGCCAAATATTATTCACGTCACCTAACCCTCTCGTTATCTTTTACCTCTTTTAAAATTTGTAGATATA